>JAEYTW010000513.1 GCA_023433835.1 Pseudomonadota bacterium
CCGCCCGAGTGGGACTTTCGAGAGGAACCCCGCAATAAAGCGCCGGGATAAGACGCTTCCGTCAGATCAGAACCGGAGAACGGTACCGACCTGATAGACCCAGCCCGAATTCTCCGAAGCGGAAAGCGTCGGGTCGGAAGCCGACTTGTACGACTCCCACTTCTGCCACTCCGCACCGGCCGAGACGGTGATCCCCGGCCCGAGGGTGTAGCCACCGCCGAGCTCGACGCCCTGGTACTTGTCCTTGCCGAGGTTGGCACCGGAGAAGTTCACGGCCTTGATCTCAGAGTTGACGTAGTTCACGCCGACGCGCCAGCGGTCCCACGCGTAGACCAGACCGAGGTTCCAGTTCTGCGCGTCCTTGCCGGCGACGGTGCCGGCGAGCGGGGCGCGGCTGATGCCGTTGTTGTCCTGGCCGTAGGCGCCGCCGAGCAGGAAGCCGGCGTAGCCGAGGTTGAAGCCCAGGTTCCAGGCCTGCTGGTCCTTGAAGCCGAGCTGCGCGCCCGAGGCCGAGCTCTCGACGTTGGCGTGCATGTAGCCGCCCGAGACCGCGACGTCGACCGGACCGAACTTGTTGACGTAGTTCAGGCCGATACCGACGACCTCAGACTGCTGGCCGAGGTTGTTCTCGTTCGAGGTGCCGTTGAAGATGCCGCAGCCGTACGGGCCCGCGACGGTCGGGTAGGCCGCATTGCCCTGGCCCGAGTTCACGCCGCCCGAATTGCCGGTGACGTAGCACCCATCCGGCGCGAACGACACACCGGCCTGGAAGCCGGCGAAGCGCGGGGTGTAGTAGACGACCTTCTCGGACTTGCCGAGCTCGATGTACGACGCGTGACCGGCCGAGAGCAGGTTGCCCGACGGGACGGTCATGCCGTTGAAGTCGCCGAAGTTCAGGTTCCAGGGGTCGCCGCCGGCGGCCTGGATGTCGGGCTGCGCGAAGTGCATGTTGTAGGCCGCACCGCGGGTCTTGCCGAGCTCGAAGCGACCGAACTGGGTGTCGAAGAACAGGTTCGACTGGTCGATCTGCTCGTTGGCGTTGGCTTCGCCGCGCAGCTGGACGCGGACGCCGACCTTGACGCCGTTGTCGAGGTTGGTCAGGCCGTTGAACTGGATGCGCGACTTGCGGAACACCGCGTAGTTGCGGACGCCGAAGCCCGGCTCGGCCGCACGGGTCGCGGTGGCGCCGCTGTCATCCTGGCTGACGCCAGCGAAGTAACCGAAGAAGTAGCCGCCGATGCCGATCTGGATCGGGCCTTCCTTCTTCGCCTGGGCGAAAGCGTCCGAGGCGGCGAGCAGCGCCGGCACGGCGATCAGCGAGGTCGCCGCCAGAAGGCGGGCACGCCGAGCGAAACGAGTGGTCATGGAACCTCCGAAGAATTCGGTTGCGTGGGTCGGGCCGGACCACCCTGCCGTCGGATAGCACGCGGAATTTGTGTAATAGGTATTTTTCATTACATCAGATCCCGGTTTTCGCGCGCTCTCTGCCGTTCCTTGGTCCTGCCCGCTGTCGGCGGATGTCGAGGATAAAGACCGCTTCCGCCAGCACGCCACGCGTTGCCCGCTACAACACGCTGCCGGTCGCCTGAGGCCCGGTTCAGGCCCCACCCCTCGAATTCCACGGGGTGAAGCTAGGAGGCTGGGGGCCTCAAAAATGTGACGGCCATCACATTTTTCGGGACCGAAGCCGGTTTGAACTGACGCTGTTGCCGGAGAGACACACAACCGTCAGGGGAGAACCGTCGTTCCGGCCAGCCAAGATTCCGCAGCGGATTTCTGCGGTATTTTGATCATCTCGATTAATGACAGTTGTATTGCGAGCGTGCAGCCGGTCGACACTTATGCGCGTTTGCCAGGCAAAACTGGACGCGATTAATCGTGTCGATTATATTACACGCGATATCAGCGGGGAAATAGCGCATATGGATACCATGGCGGGACCGCGGGGTGCCAAGCTCGCGCTGCTTCTGAAGGCCGAGGAACTGTTCGCCAGATCGGGGGTGGAAGCCGTTTCACCCCGTGAGATCGTCATCGCCAGCGGCCTGAAGAACATGTCCGCGGTCGGCTATCACTTCGGTGGCAAGGAAGGCCTGATCCAGGCAATCCTGCGCTATCGGATGCCGACCATCAACGAGCGCCGGCTGGAGATCCTGGCCCAGCGGGCGGCGATCATCGCCGGCGACGACACGGCGGCCACCGCCCGCGCCCTGGTCGAGGCGATGGTGCTGCCGCTCGCCGAAACGCTGGCCGTGCCGAACGGTCGCCATTATCTGCGCATGCTGGCGCGGCTTGCCGCATCGCGCCGGCTGTCGATCGCGCAGATCGCCGAGGCGGAATACGGCACCGGCTGGATGAAGGCATCGGCCGGGCTGAACCGCCTGCTCAGCGTGCTGCCGCGGCCGCTGCGCGATTTGCGCTTCCGCCTGCTGCTGGTGCTGATCGTGCAGTCGCTGGGCGACTGGTGCGAGGGGGACGAGCGCGACGACCTCGTCGCCCCGGCACCGTTGATGATCGACGGGCTGATCGATGCCGGCGTCGCGCTGCTGCTGTCCGACCCGACGCCCACGACCCTGCACCAAGCCGCGGTGGCCGCGTCGGTCGACCCGCCACGGGCGTAGTCTAGGCGAGCGCGATGAGAATGCCGTCCGGCCGGTCGGGATGGGGCAGCACGCGGGCGGCGACACCGAAGACGCGGGCGATGGTTCCGGCATCGAGCACCGCGGCCGGCGGCCCCGAGGCGACCAGCCGGCCATCCTTCAGCAGCGCCAGCCGGTCGGCGACGCGGGCGGCGAGGCCGAGGTCATGGACGATCGCCAACACGCCGAAACCTTCCTCGCGGGCGAGTTCGCGCGTCAGTTCGAGGACGGCGAGCTGGTGGGCGAGATCGAGGCTGGCGGTCGGTTCGTCGAGCAGCAGGTAGCGCGGCCCCGAACCGGACCAGAGCTGGGCCAGCACGCGGGCAAGCTGGACCCGTTGCTGCTCGCCGCCCGACAGCGTCGCGTAGTCGCGCAGCGCCAGATGGGCGACGTCGGCGCGTGAGAGCGCCTCGGCGACCAGCGCGGCCGGCACGGCGCCCGAGCCGGGCAGCACGCCCATCCCGGCGATCTCGCGCACCCGGAACGAGAAGGCCATGCGGCTGGCCTGCGGCAGCACCGCGCGGCGCCGGGCAAGATC
>JAEYTW010000548.1 GCA_023433835.1 Pseudomonadota bacterium
GCGCAGCATCGTCGACTTGCCCGATCCCGAACGGCCCAGCAGCCCGACGATCTCGCCTTCGCGCAGGGTCAGGTCGACGTCGTCGAGCACGACATGCTCGCCGCCGCCTGCCTTGCGGAAGGCCTGGCGGACCGAGCGCAGCTCCAGCAGGTTTCCGGTTGATGTCTCGACCATGATCGGCCCCTTCAATCCAGGCGCAGGCGCCGCTCGGCGAAGTTCAGGAGCGGGCGCCACAGCAGGCGGTTGAACAGAATGACGAAGATCGACATCACGGCGATGCCGAGCACGATGCGCGGGAAATCGCCGGCGTCGGTCGCCTCGGCGATATAGGCGCCGAGACCGTAGGCGGTCAGCTTGTCGTCGCCCCAGCTGGCGACCTCGGCCACGATCGCGGCATTCCATGACCCGCCCGAGGCGGTGATGGCGCCCGTCACGTAGTAGGGGAAGATGCCCGGCAGCATCACCTTGCGCCACCAGGTCCAGCCGCCCAGCTGGAAATGGGCCGCAGCCTCGCGCAGGTCGGTCGGAAAGACCGCGACGCCGGCGATGACGTTGAACAGGATGTACCACTGCGTCCCCAGGATCATCAGCGGCGCCAGCCAGACATCGGGGTCGAGCTTCCAGTGGACGATGGCGACGACGGCCACGGGGAAGACCAGGTTGGCCGGGAAGGCCGCCATGAACTGGGCGACCGGCTGGACCTTTTCCGCCCAGGCCGGGCGCAGGCCCACCCAGACCCCGGCCGGCACCCAGACGACGGTCGCCAGCGCGATCAGGATGACGACGCGGGCGAGAGTGGCGAAACCCTTCAGCAGCACCGACCAGAGCTCGACCAGGCCGATCTCGGTGGCGATGAACAGCGCGACCTGCCAGGCCGCCAGGCCGGCCAGGACGATCAGGATCACGTCCCAGATCCGGTCGAACCAGCCGCCCTCTGCCATCAAGGCCGATGGCGGGGCGCCGCTGTCGCGGCGGAAGCGCCAGGGCAGCTTGGTCAGCACCGCAAGCGCATCGCCGATCGGGCCCAGCGCGGTGTTGAGCAGGCGCGAGCGGCCGACGAGGTCGAGCACCCAGGATTCCGACCTGGTCTGGCTCGGCGTCAGTTCGACGCGGAATTTCTCCGACCAGGCGACCAGCGGCCGGAACAGCAACTGGTCGTAGAGCAGGATGACGACGAGCATGGCGAGGATCGCCCAGGCCACCGCGCCGAGGTCGCGCTGGGCAATGGCCGCGGCGACGTAGGAGCCGACGCCGGGCAGCGCCACCGTGGTATCGCCGACCGATATCGATTCGGAGGCGACGACGAAGAACCACCCGCCCGACATCGACATCATCATGTTCCAGACCAGGCCCGGCATGCCGAACGGCACCTCCAGCGTCCAGAACCGCTGCCAGGCCGTCAGGCGGAAGCCGCGCGATACCTCGACCAGGTCGCGCGGCAGGGTTTTCAGCGACTGATAGAACGAGAAGGCCATGTTCCAGGCCTGGCTGGTGAAGATCGCAAACACCGCCGCGCATTCGGCACCGAGCGCCGAACCGGGGAACAGCGACATGAAGAACACGACGGTGAACGAGATGTAGCCGAGGATCGGCACCGACTGCAGGATGTCGAGCACAGGCACGATCACCTTTTCGGCCCGCCGGCTTTTCGCCGCCCAGGTCGCGATGGTGAAGGTGAAGATCAGCGAGCAGACGAGTGCCGCCAGCATGCGCAGCGTGGTGCGCAGCGCGTAGCCCGGCAGGGCCTCGGGGTCGAGCGAGATCGGCGCGGCAGTGACGGCCGACAGCGGCTCGGCCATCTGCCGGGCGGTCAGTCCCAGCACCACCAGGGTACCGAAGATCAGCGGGAAGGCGATGACGTCCCACTTGTTGGGGACATAGCGCGGGCGGCCCAGCGAGCCGACGGAACGGGGTGTTGTCGTCATTCGTTAAGCCGCCCAAGTGGGCGTGCATTCGCCACAATGCCGCATTAGGATCGCCCCCGTTACCGGGCCGGTGACCTTACCCACCGGCCGAAAGCATTGCCACCGGAAGGAATGGCTCATGAGCATTGCGCGTCGTTTCGTCAAGCCCGCACTCCTCGGTCTGGCTCTCGTCGGGCTCGTCGCGACCGGCCCCCGGGCATTCGCCCAGGAAACCGTGACCTTGGCCCAGCCGGCCGCTGTCGCCGACGGCGACCTGAAACCTGGACTGGCTGCGTTGTATTTTTATGAAGATTTTCGCGACATCGACAAGATGCCGACGAAACCCGAGGCCCTGGCCAAGGGCGTGAAGGGCGAGAAGCCCATCCTCAAGGTCGAGGGCAAGTCGCGGGAAGGCGAGCTGTTCAATTCGGGCTCGAACACCCTCTACGGTATCCACATGACCGGCTTCATCAAGTTCGACAAGCCCGGCGAGTGGATCATGGGCGCGATCTCCAATGATGGCGTGCGCGTTAAGGTAGCCGACAAGATCGTGGCAAACGACCCTGACGTGCATGTCGATCGCCCGACCCAGCCGGTCGTGGTCAAGGTAACGGCCGCCGGCTGGTACCCGCTGCAGATCCAGTACTTCCAGCGCAAATACACCGCCCAGCTGCAGCTGCTGTGGCAGCCGCCGGACGGTGCCGCCATGGTCGTTGTGCCGGCCGAGGCGCTTTCGCACAAGCCTTGAGGATTTCCGCCGGTCCTGCCGTTGGCGATGCGCGAAATGCACGGTCGTTTCGCGAATTGCCGGCGGCGGCCGGCGAATCCGCGGAGGGCAGACCAGGCGATTCCCGCTAGACCGATGTCCTGACGTAGGATCAGGGCGTGGAGGTCTGAGCGTGACGCAATCAGCAAGCTTTGAAGGCCCGGTGGTTCGCCTCGACCAGGTGGTCAAGGAGTACCGCATGGGGGCGATCGTGGTGCCGGCCGTGGCCGGGGTATCACTGACCCTGCCGGCGGCGCAGTTCAGTGTCATCGTCGGCCCGTCCGGTTCGGGCAAGACCACGCTGCTCAACCTGATCGGGTGCATCGACGGGCCCAACAAGGGCGTGGTCGAGGTTTGCGGCACCGATGTCGCGACGCTGAACGACGACAGGCTGTCGGATTTCCGCGCCCGCCACATCGGCTTCATCTTCCAGAACTTCAATCTGATCCCGGTGCTCTCGGCGATCGAGAACGTCGAGTACCCGCTGTTGCTGACCGGCATGGGCAAGCGCGAGCGCCGCGCCCGGGCGATGGCGCTGCTCGAGGCGGTCGGTCTGGCCGACCAGGCCCGCCGGCGCCCCAACGAGATGTCGGGCGGCCAGCGCCAGCGCGTCGCCATCGCCCGCGCCCTGGTCGCCGAGCCCGAGCTGGTGCTGGCCGACGAGCCGACCGCCAACCTCGACAGCCGCACCGGTGCCGCGATCATCGACTTGATGCACGAGATGCAGGCCCGGGCACGGACGAGCTTCGTGTTCTCCACCCACGATCCCGCCGTCATGGAGCATGCCGACAGCATCTTCGTCATCCGGGATGGCCAGCTGGTCGAGACCCGCGAGATCGGGGGCCGGGCATGAACACCCTGAGCCTTGCCTTCCGCAATATCTTCCGCAACGCCCGCCGCTCGATCATGACGATGATGGCGGTCGGCGTCGGCGCCCTGGCGATCCTGATGTTCGGCGGCTTCGTCTCGGCGATCGTCCTCTCGTTCCAGACCTTCATCGTCCAGAACACCGGCCATCTGCACGTCTACAAGCGCGGCTATTTCGATTTCGGCGCCGGCAACCCGTCGGCCTACGGCATCGGCGATTACCGCCGGATCATGCAGGCGATCAACGAAGACCCCGTGCTGAAGCCGATGATCGCGGTGACCACGCCGTCGCTGACGCTGTTCGGCATCGCCGGCAATTTCGCCGCCAACACGTCGAAGACCTTCTTCGGCACCGGTCTCGTGCCCTCTGACCGCGAGCGGATGCGGCGCTGGAACGCCTATGGCCTGCAGGGCCTGACCTGGCGGGAGAGCGCGCTGCACGACGACGACCGCGACGGCGGGGTGGTCGGCGTCGGTCTCGCCCGCATGCTGTCGCTTTGCGCGGCACTGAACGTCGCCAACTGCCCGGCCCCGCCCCCGCCCGAGCCCAGCGACAAGCCGGTCGACCAGGATACCGCCGCGCTGGCGGCGGCGGAGGCGCCCAAGGACGGTGCCGCCGGCAGCGACCCGCGGCCGCGCATCGACCTGCTGGCGGCCACCGCCGGCGGCGCGCCCAACGTCGTCAACCTGCGGGTGGCCCGGGCCGAGAACCAGGGCATCAAGGAACTCGACGATGCCTATGTCGCCATGCATCTCGACCTGGCCCAGCGCCTGGTCTTCGGACGCGGCGAGCCGAAGGTGACGGCGCTGATCCTGCAGTTGCACCGCTCGGCCGACCTGAAGGCGGCGCAAGCCCGGCTGGAAGCGATCTTCCGCGAACGCGGCCTCGACCTCGAGGTGCGCGACTTCGCCCAGCTGACGCCGATGTATCCGCAGGTCATCGGCATGTTCGGGACGATCTTCGGCTTCATCGCCGTGATCATGGGGGTGATCGTGCTGTTCACCATCGCCAACACGATGAGCATGAGCGTGATGGAGCGGATCAACGAGATCGGCACGCTGCGCGCGCTGGGCCAGCGGCGATCGGGCGTGCGCCGCCAATTCCTGGCCGAGGGGTTCCTGCTCGGCCTGTTCGGCGCCACGCTCGGCGTGCTGGCGGCGATCGTGGCGGCGCAACTGATGAACCATTCGGGCCTGAACTGGACGCCGCCGGGCAATTCGGCGCCGGTGCCGCTGACCATCCTGCTGTTCCAGAGCAACGCGCTGGTGCCCGCGGCCTGGCTCTGCCTGACCGTGCTCGCCACGCTGTCGACCCTGTTTCCGGCCAACAAGGCGGCCCGGATGGTGGTGGTCGATGCCCTGCGCCATGTCTGAGAGGAGAGACCGCATGCGCCGCCGCATCTTTACCGTCCTCGGCCTGCTGCTGGCCCTCGGCCCCCTGCCCGCGCTGGCCCAGTCGGCACAGGAAATCCTCGCCGCCTCCGATCGCGTGCGCAATCCCGGCACGCCGTTCAGCCTGACCAACGTGCTGACCGAATATCGCGGCGGCAAGCCGGGCGACCGCATGGTGCTGCAGGTCTATTCGAAGGAGGACACGTCGTCGGGCAAGTTCCGCAGCCTGGTGCGTTTCGTCGAGCCGCCGCGCGACGAGAACAAGCTGATCCTGCAGGACGGCCTGATCATGTGGTTCTACGACCCCGAGGCCAAGAGTTCGATTCGCCTGTCGCCGCAGCAGCGCCTGATGGGCCAGGCCTCGAACGGCGACGTCGTCACCGTCAACTTCGCCAGGGATTACAAGGCAGCGCTGGCGGGCTCGGAAACCATCGCCGATGCCGACCGCTAGAACCATGATTGCTGGCGCCTCGACATGACCGCGGCCAGCGAGGGCACCACCTATGCCCGGGTCGAATACTGGATCGACAAGACGAATTCGCGGCCGATCAAGGGCAAGTTCTATTCCGACAGCGGCCGCCTGCTGAAGACCGCCTATTACCGCCGCTACCAGGAGATCATGGGCGGCCTGCGCCCGACCGAGACCCTGATCATCGACGGCATCGATACCCAACTCGTCACCCGCATGCTCTATTCCGACTTTACCCCCCGCGACATCCCGGAAAGCTGGTACCAGCGCGATTACCTGCCGCGCTTCCGTCCCGAATGAGGGCTGGCGCTCTCGCTGTGGCCCTGGTCCTGGCGGCAGGCCCCGTGCTTGCCGCCGGCGAGGATGCCGATCTCGACCTGATCCCCGACGCGGTGATGAACGCGCCGGCCTCGGACCAGCCCGATTTCGTCGCGACGCGCGCCGGCCAGTTCCGCTGGCGCGCCTTCCTCGAAGCGGCGCCGGAGGCCGATTTTCCGCGCCGCGATCTGCTGGTGCCGCTGCCGCCCGGTTTCCAGCCGCATTGGCGCAACCGCCTGTCGGCCGATTTCCGGGCTGAATACCGCTTCGACCAGACCTGGTCGGCGACGGTCGCCGAACGGCTGAACATCCTGTCGACGCAAGGCAGCGACCCGCGCGGGCGCGACGTCGTCAACGATCTGCGCGAAGCCTACGTCACCTGGCGCGGCCAGGGTGAAACCTTCGCCGATGCCGGCCGCATCAACCTGAAAAGCGGCGTGGCGCTGGGCTTCAATCCTACCGATTACTTCCGCACCAACGCCGTCGACATCTTCGTCTCCAACGACCCGACCGTCCTGCGCGACAACCGGCTGGGCACGTTGATGGCCCGCGCCCAGGTGGTGCGCGAGATCGGCGCGGTGACGCTGGCCGCCGCCCCGGGCCTCGGCTACGACCCCGGCGCCTGGTGGGCCGATGACCGCTCGATCGGGCTGAACCTGCAGAATACCAACTACCACAGCCGCTTCCTGGCCAAGACCACGCTGAACCTGAACCGCGACGTCACGCCGGAAGTGCTGCTCTACAACGAAGGCGGCCAGACCCGCATCGGCCTGAACGCGACCAAGGGCATCGGCGACGCGGTGGTGGCCTATGCCGAATATTCCGGTGGCCGCGACCGGCCGCTGGCGGCCGACGCGCTGATCCAGGGCGTCCAGTACGGGCGCCTGCCCAAGAACACGGTGCCGCTCTATCCGACCTCGTTCGAGCGGCGCTTCATGAACCAGGTCGCAGTCGGTTTTTCCTACGCGCTGCCGCCCAAGCTCAGCGTCAACGTCGAATACCACTACAACCAGGGCGGCTTCTCGCAGGCACAGTTCGACCGCTGGATCACGACGGGCCAGGCGCTGGCGCCCTATGCCGGGCTGGGGGCGACCGGCCAGCTATGGTTGCTGCGCCAGTTCGCCGGCAATCAGCTCGAGCCGTTCATGCGCCACCAGATCTTCCTGCGCGCCGCGCTGGACAACATCTTCACGCCGAACCTGAACATCTCCGGCGTCGCCTTCGTCTCGCCCTATGACGGCTCGTTCTCCTGGCAGGTGACGACCGACTACGCCGTTACCCCGCAGGTATCGGTCGGCGCGCTGGTCGGCGCCAATGTCGGCGGGCCGAAGACGGTCTATGGCAGCCTGCCGCAGGGCGGCAGCATCATCGGCAAGTTCCGCGTCTATTTCTGATCCGAGCCGCTTGCCAATGCCGGGCCCGATCCCCAGAGGATCCCGCGTCCTCTTGGACGCGGATAAGATGCTCTAAGTTTTTGAGATAGATCAAATTATCCACGTCAAATCGATTCCGATTCGACGTGGTTTGATCTAGCTTGGCCTCGGCACGCGCATGGAAGGCGACCGACGCGATGACCGACGCTGCCACGGACCTGCGCCAGCTTGCCGCGACGCGGCGGCTGATCGCCCATATCGCCGAGCGCCTCGACGGCGGCATCGCCGTGCGGCTGTGGAACGGCGAGGTCATCCCGCTGGGGCCACGCGCCGATCTCGGGTATCAGGTGATCATCACCTCGGCGGCGGTGCTGGGCAGCCTCCTGCGCCGGCCGACGCTGGAAAACCTGATGCTGCATTATGCCGAGGGGCTGATCGCGCTGGAAGGCGGCGACCTCATCACCTTTGTCGAGGCGGCGCGGCGAGGTGGCACCCGGCTGAAGCTGCGCGACCTCGACAAGCGCCTGTTGCTGGGCTGCCTGTGGACGCTGATCCGGGCGCCATCGACCGGCATCGGCCGCCGCCATGCCTTCGACCGCGACGAAACCGGGCGCAGCGGCCCGCGCTTCGAGCGCGACTACATCCAGTTCCACTACGATATCGGCGATGATTTCTACGCGTTGTTCCTCGATCCGGCGATGCAGTATTCCTGCGCCTACTTCACCGATTTCACCAACGACATCGCCACCGCCCAGACCGACAAGCTCGACCTGATCTGCCGCAAGCTGCGGCTGCGGCCCGGCGACCGGCTGCTCGACATCGGCTGCGGCTGGGCCGGGCTGGTCTGCCATGCCGCCCTCCAGTACGGCGTCACGGCACATGGCGTGACGCTGTCGCAGTCCCAGCACGATTTTGCGCAAGCCAAAATCGCCGCGTTGGGCCTGCAGGACCGCGTCCGGGTCGAGCTGAAGGATTACCGCATGGTCGAGGGCCAATATGGCAAGATCGCCTCGATCGGCATGTACGAGCATGTCGGCATCGCCAACTACCCGACCTATTTCGCCAAGCTGAAATCGCTGCTGCGGCCGGGCGGCGTGCTGCTCAACCACGGCATCACCCGGCGGGCCAAGGCCGATCCGAAGCGTTTCCGCCGGATCCGGCCGGAAAACCGGCTGATCCTGAAATACGTCTTCCCCGGTTCGGAACTCGACCATGTCGGCCACAGCGTCGCGGCGATGGAGGCCGCCGGGTTCGAGGTCCACGATGTCGAGGGCCTGCGCGAGCATTACGCCCAGACCACCCGGCTGTGGTGCCAGCGGCTGTCGGCCCGGCGCGACGAGGCCGTCGCGCTGGTCGGCGAGGCGCGCTACCGCCTGTGGGTCGGCTATCTCGCCGGCGTCTCCTTCGCCTTCCAGAGCGGCGCGCTGCGCCTGTTCCAGACGGTGGCGACCCATCACGTGAAGTACCGAGCGACCGAACTGCCGCCCACCCGCGCCGACCTCTATCGCGGCTGATCAGAATCCAGCCATCGCCCGCACCCCGGCCGGCGCGTGCCCGGCCTCGCGCAGGCTGCGCAGGGTCAGCGACCTGTCGCGCTTGGCGTAGCGGCGGCCGTTTTCGTCGGTCAGCAGGCGGTGATGGCGGTAGCGCGGCACCGGCAGGCCGAGCAGCGCCTGCAGCAGGCGGTGCACGTGGGTCGCGGCGAAGAGGTCGACGCCCCGGGTCACCAGCGTCACGCCCTGCAGCGCATCGTCGACCGTGACGGCCAGGTGATAGCTGGTGGGGGTTTCCTTGCGCGCCAGCACGACGTCGCCGAACTGTTCGGGCTCGGCGCGCTGGATGCCGGCGACCTCGTCCGTCCAGGCGAGAGCGTCGCCCGCTTGCGCCCGGGCCGCGGCGATGTCCAGGCGGAAGGCATGGGGATCGCCGACGGCGATCCGCGCCGCGGCCATGTCGCGATCGAGATGGCGGCAGGTGCCCGGATAGATCGGCCCGTCCGGCCCGTGCGGCGCGTTGCCCGACGCGGCGATCTCGGCCGCGATCTGCTGGCGGGTGCAGAAGCAGGGATAGATCAGGCCCGCGGCCGCGAGCCGGTCGAGCGCGGCGCGGTAGTCATCCATATGCCGGGACTGATGACGCACCGGCCGCGGCCAGTCGAGGCCGAGCCAGGCCAGATCCTCCTCGATGCCGGCGACGAATTCCGGCCGGCAGCGCGTACCGTCGATATCCTCGATGCGCAACAGGAACCGGCCCGGGCCCGCC
>JAEYTW010000555.1 GCA_023433835.1 Pseudomonadota bacterium
TAACAGGGCGCCGTAAACCGCCCCGCCCAGGGCTAACCCCGCGACCAGGGTGACGCCGATGACGGTGAAGCCGTCATTGGCGGCGGCGAGAATCTTCAACGGCAGATCGTCGAGCGGCAGCAGCGCGGCGGCGAGATCGCCGACCTTCAGCAGGCCGATCAGCAGCGCGGCCGTGCCCGACATCAAGGTGACCACCAGGTTGTAGCGCAGCTTGCGGGCGGGATCGCGGTCGGCCCAGTCATAGGCGCGGGCCATCACCACGCCGTCGACGGTGTCGACCAGGATCATGCCGGCCAGGAACAGCAGCGGGAACAGCAGCACCAGGCCGAGGTTCTGGGCCCGCGCCTCCTCGCCGGTGAGGGCCAGGAACGCGACCTCGGAGGCCGAGCCGATGCCGAGGCCAAAAGCCAGCCCCACGAACAGCATGTGCCAGCCGGCCCGCACCAGCCGCAGCGCCGGCGCCAGCAGGCGGGCGATCAGCCCGCCGGAGGCCGCCTGGGCGGCCACCGCATCCTGCCCGGCGCGGAAGGCGCGGACGATGTCGCGCGCGGCGATGACGTTGACGGTGCCGAGGCCCAGCAGGAAGACGGCTGACAGCGCCGTGCCCGCCAGCCCGCCGATCTCGCGATAGAGACCCAGGCCCGGGGCGTCCAGCGCCCAGATCGCGCCAACCACGACCAGCGTGCCGATCAGCACGGCCAGCGCATGGCCGACGGCGAAGAAGAACCCGGCGGTGACCGCCGGCCGGCCCGACGAGGCAAGCAGCCGCGTCGCATTGTCGATCGCCGCGATATGGTCGGCATCGAAGCCATGGCGCAGGCCGAGACCGTAGGACAGCACGAAGGCGGCGAGCAGCGCCGGCGCCGCCGCCGACGCGTTCAGCGCCAGCGCCCAGCCGCCCATCGTCAACGCCACGACCGCGACGGCCATCGCCGCCACCCGGGGCTCCCGCCCCAAACCGCCCGCATGCCGCATCAGCCTGATCATGGCACCGATCCTCCGGGTAAATGCTCAAATTAATAATGATTATCAATATCGAATTGTCAAGCCCGCCGCGGGCGATGGCCGTTGCTCGCCGTCCTGCCTGGGAATTTTTTGTACCGCCCCCCAAGAACGTGGGATGCGGGCAGCGGTAACCGGTTGCTAAAGGCCGTCAGGTAACGCAAAGCCTGGAGACCTGGACATGCCCATCCGCCGCGCCGCCGCGCTCGTCCGGCATCTGTTTCTCCTGCTGCTGCTCTGGTTCGTTTCGGCCGCCGCGCCGGCCGCCGCCTCATCGTGGGCGCTGACCAGCTTCGGTACCGCCGGCGCCGACGCCGCGATCAAGGTGATGACGCGCGATACCGACGGCAATCTCTACGTCGCCGGCACCTTCAGCGGGGCGACAGTGGTGATCGGCGGCGAGACGCTGCGGCGCTCGCAGGCCCCCGTCGACATATTCGTCGCGAAACTCGGGCCCTACGGCAACCCGGTATGGGCGCAGTCCTTCGGCAGTGAAACGGCATCCTTCGACCCGACGGTCAGCGCCATCGCCGTCGATAGCGCGGGCAAGGTCTACCTGGCCGGCAGCTTCGGCGGCAGCTTCAGCGAACTGTCGTCCGATGCGCAGGACGGCAGGTATGGCTTCGTGCTGAGGACGACGGAAAACAACGGGGTGGAATGGAGCAGCATCCTGAGCGGCACCTCCGTCGAACTCTTCGACGTGGCCGTCGATACCAGCCAGGACGCGGTCTTCGTGGCCGGCAAATTCGGCGGCGGCCAGTTGAACAACCCGGTTCTGCCGCTGACCGGCACGGGCGACGGCTTCGTCGCGCGGCTCCGCGCCGTCGACGGGACAGCGGTCTGGGGCAAGGCGATCGCGGGCGCGGGCGCGACGGCGCAGGTGCGCAACCTCGCGCTCGATGCGAACGGCCAGGCGATCTATTTCGCCGGCAGTTTCTATAATGCCGACCTCACGATTCCGCCCCTGTCCAAGATCGGCGAAGCCGATACCGCCGTCTTCCGGCTCGACTACGGCGGCAGCAACCTCGCGGTCATCCAATCGATCGGCGGCCGGAACGCCAACGTTTCGCCGCGCGCGCTGTCGAGGGACGATGCCGCCGGCCTTTACCTGGTCGGCAGCTTTGCCGGCCGCATCACCAATCCCCAGGCTGCTTCCCTTTCCGGCTTGGGCGACGACCAGCCGACAGGTTATGCGATCAAACTCGCCACCGACGGTACGATCGCCTGGGCAAACATGTTCGGGAGCAGCCGGGCCGATTTCGTCGTCCGCACGGCCGCGGTCAGCGGCTCACGCCTCTACGTCGCCGGCAGTTTCAGCGGCGGCGACATCGATACCCCACCGGCCGCAGCCTTGTCCCGCATCGGCTCGAGCGACGGCTTCATGCTCGCGCTGGGACAGGATGGCCGGGTGGCCGAGGCCCGCGGCTATGGCGGCGCCGGCGCATCGCTGAGCATCAACGCGCTCCTGGTCAACGACCAGGGCGTCTATCTCGCGGGCGAATTTTCCGATGGCGCCCTGACCAACCCGTCCGTCAACCTGATCGGCATTTCCCAGGCCGTCATCGTCGCCGATGCGCCGCCACGCCCGACGCTGACGATCGCGGCGCCGTCGAACGGGACGGTGCGGGACGGCGGCGGCGACCTCGCCTGCGGCACGTCCTGCTCGATGAGCTACGCCCCCGGCACCACCGTCTCCCTCACCGCCACCCCCGCCA
>JAEYTW010000654.1 GCA_023433835.1 Pseudomonadota bacterium
CGGCTCGACCGCGATCACGCGCGGGCCGCGAAGGCCGCGGCCGGCCTCGGCGACGCGGCGGCCTTCGCCACCATTCTCTACGTTGCCGACGACGCGGCCGAACGCCTCGACCTGGCCCGCGACCTGCTGGGCGACGATCCGCGGGCCGGCGCCACGGTCGTCAACGGCATCATGGTCGTCAGGCTGATGCATCAGGGCGCGCAATCCTTGCGCCGCGCGGTCGGCGATTTCTGGATGGGTTTCCGCAGCGTGGCGGCAGGCTTCGAGCCCCGCCTGCCGCGGGTCTGGCATACATAGAAGACAGGGAGGACGGCGATGAACCTGACGCCGCGCGAGAAGGACAAGCTGCTGGTGGCCATGGCGGCCGAGGTGGCGCGCAAGCGCCTGGCCCGCGGCGTCAAGCTGAACCACCCGGAGGCGGTGGCGCTGATCACCGATTTCGTCGTCGAGGGCGCGCGCGACGGCCGCACGGTGGCCGAGCTGATGCAGGCCGGGGCGACGGTCCTGACCCGCGAGCAGGTGATGGCGGGCATCCCGGAGATGATCCACGACATCCAGGTCGAGGCGACCTTTCCCGACGGCACCAAGCTCGTCACCGTCCACCAGCCGATCCGCTGACGGAGGTTTCCGATGATTCCCGGAGAGATCTTTCCCCAAGGCGGCGACATCGAACTGAATGCCGGCCGCGCGACCGTCACGCTCGACGTCGCCAATACCGGCGACCGGCCGATCCAGGTCGGCAGCCACTACCATTTCTTCGAGACCAACGCGGCCCTGTCGTTCGACCGGGCGCAGGCGCGCGGCTTCCGCCTCGATATCGCGGCGGGCACCGCGGTGCGCTTCGAACCGGGCCAGACCCGCACCGTGACCCTGGTCGCCCTGGCCGGCGACCGCAAGGTCTACGGCTTCGACAACCAGATCGACGGAGCGCTGTGACATGGCCGTGCGTCTTTCCCGTTCCGCCTATGCCGGCATGTACGGCCCCACCGTCGGCGACCGCCTGCGCCTGGCCGACACCGACCTGATCCTGGAGGTCGAGCGCGACCTGACCACCTACGGCGAGGAGGTCAAGTTCGGCGGCGGCAAGGTGATCCGCGACGGCATGGGCCAGGCCCAGACGCCGCGCTCGGCCGGCGCGGTCGATACGGTCATCACCAATGCCCTGATCGTCGATGCCGCCTATATCCTGAAAGCCGATATCGGGCTGAAGGACGGGCGCATCCATAGGATCGGCAAGGCCGGCAACCCGGACATCCAGCCGGGTGTCGACATCGTCGTCGGGCCGGGCACCGAGGTGATTGCGGGCGAGGGCAAGATCGTCACCGCGGGCGGCATCGATTCCCATATCCATTTCATCTGCCCCCAGCAGATCGAGGAGGCGTTGGCCTCGGGCATCACGACCATGCTGGGCGGCGGCACCGGCCCGGCCGCCGGCACTTCGGCCACCACCTGCACGCCCGGCCCGTGGCACATGGCGCGGATGCTGCAGGCGGCCGAAAGCTTTCCGATGAATCTCGGCTTCTTCGGCAAGGGCAATGCGAGCCAGCCGCAAGGCCTGGTCGAGCAGATCGAGGCCGGCGCCTGCGGCCTGAAGCTGCATGAGGACTGGGGCACGACGCCGGCGGCGATCCGCAATTGCCTGACCGTCGCCGACCAGTACGATGTCCAGGTCGCGATCCACACGGACACGCTGAACGAATCCGGCTTCGTCGAAACCACCATCGCCGCCTTCGAGGGGCGCACGATCCACACCTTCCACACCGAAGGCGCCGGCGGCGGCCATGCCCCCGACATCATCCGGGTGGCGGGCGAATTGAACGTGCTGCCCTCGTCGACCAACCCGACGCGGCCCTACACGGTCAATACCATCGACGAGCATCTCGACATGCTGATGGTCTGCCATCACCTGTCGCCGAAGATCCCCGAGGATGTCGCCTTCGCCGAAAGCCGCATCCGCCGCGAAACCATCGCGGCCGAGGATATCCTGCACGACCTCGGCGTCTTCTCGATGATCTCGTCGGACAGCCAGGCGATGGGCCGGGTCGGCGAGGTGGCGATCCGCACCTGGCAGACCGCCCACAAGATGAAGGTCCAGCGCGGCCGCCTGCCCGATGAGAAGGGCGACAACGACAACCTGCGCATCCGCCGCTACATCGCCAAGTACACGATCAACCCGGCGATCGCCCACGGCATCGCCCACGAGGTCGGCTCGGTGGCCGAGGGCAAGTTCGCCGATCTCGTGGTCTGGTCGCCGGCCTTCTTCGGGGTCAAGCCCGACCTGATCCTGAAGGGCGGCATGATCGCCATGGCGCCGATGGGCGATCCCAACGCGTCGATCCCGACGCCGCAGCCGGTGCATTACCGCCCGATGTTCGGCGGCTATGGCCGGGCGATGGCCGCGACCTCGCTGCTGTTCGTGTCGAAGGCCGCCTTCGATGCCGATGTCGGCCGCAAGCTCGGTATCGCGCGGCCGCTGGTGGCGGTGGCCAACACCCGCGGCGGCATCTCGAAGAAATCCATGGTGCTGAACGATGCGACGCCGCATCTTGAGGTCGACCCCGAAACCTACGAGGTCCGGGCCGACGGCGAGCTGTTGACCTGCGAGGCGGCGACCGAGTTGCCGATGGCGCAGCGTTATTTCCTGTTCTGAGTATCGAGGGAGGAAGCCTGACGATGAAACGCGCAGGCAAGGTGGCGGCGGCGGGCACGTTTTCCGCCGACGATGCGGTCGACCGCATCACCCTGGTGTTCGAGGATCGCTATCGCCGGCGCATCGCGCTGAAGGCTGATGGCGGCCTGCATTTCCTGCTCGATCTGGCCGAGGCGACCACGCTGCGCGATGGCGACGGCCTGGCGCTCGACGATGGCGGCATCGTGCTGGTCAAGGCGGCCGACGAGGCGCTGATCGCGGTCTCCGCGCCGGACGCGGCGACTTTGGCCCGTCTCGCCTGGCATCTCGGCAACCGCCATCTGCCCGCGCGGATCGAGGGTGGCCGCATCCTGATCCGCGACGACCATGTCATCGTCGACATGCTGAAGGGCCTTGGGGCGCAGGTCGAGGCGGTCGCCGCCCCGTTCGACCCGGAAGGCGGCGCCTACGGCCAGCAGAACCACGATCCCGGCCACCACCATGCCGGTGGGCATCATCATCCCGATCACGATCATGATCACGGGCACGACCACGACCACCACCACGGCCATCACCACCATCACCACCACCACCATGACTGAGGCCACGAGCCTCTATCGCCTGATGACCTGGCTGTCGCCGGCCTATCCGACCGGCGGCTTCAGCTACAGCCATGGCCTGGAATACGCGGTCGAGGCCGGCATGGTGACCAGTGGCGAGG
>JAEYTW010000661.1 GCA_023433835.1 Pseudomonadota bacterium
GGGTCACGATCGCCTTTGGGGTGTGGAAAAGCAAACGGCCGGCATTGCTGCCGGCCGCGATGGGCGCAGGATGGGCGGAGGGTCACTCCGGCCCGGCCATCAGGGCGATGTTGATCTCGCCATGGCGGAACGGGATCCAGTCCTTGTGGTCGGCGCGCCATTGCAGGCCATAGGGATTGGTGAAGAAGATGCGCTGCAGCGGGTTGCCGCCCTCGGCGCGGGTGCGGTTGACGTCGATCAGCGCCGACGAGGCAAACACCGGTTCCCAGTAATCGTTGGGGCCAAGCTCGCGGCCGGCGGTCTTGGCGTATTCCCGGGCCTTGTCGGACAGGTCCCAGGCTTCCTCGACCATCGCGAAATAATCGATCTTCTGCGGTTCGCTCATCGCGACGACACTCCTCAGGCGTCAGCTTTCGCCCCGTCTTAGCGCAGCCCGGCGCGCGGCGGTAGCCAATTTTGCATCGCGCTGCTACAACCCCGGATCATGACAGACCAACCTCAGGATCCCGGTTCCCGCGCCCTCTCGGCCGAGGACGAGGAAGCCCTCGCCCGGCTGACCCGCCGGCCGCGCCAGGCCGCGGTGGAGCCCGATGTCGCCCTGCTCGACAGGCTGCTCCACGCCGTCGACGGCGGTACCCTGCGCCTCGACATCGACCGGCGCGTCATTGCCCACCCCCATTCGCCGGTCAGCGTCTCGGCCCTGGAAACCCAGATCGCCATCGGCGGCATCATCGTCATCATTGCCACGGGCATCTTCCTGGGCTGGCAGATCGGTGCCGGGGTGGCCGTCGCGTTGGCCGCGATCTACTGGTTCGTGGTGCGCGGCTGGCTCAACAACAGGATGAAACGCCTGGCGGTCGAGGCGTTCCGCAACAATGTCGAGACCTGGCGCAAGACCTGGGCCTTCGGCGGCGTCAGGCTGACGCCCACGGCCGGGGGCGCGCCCTGCGTCGCCCCGGACGGCAGCTGGCGCAGCCTGGCCGCAACGCTCGGCAACACGTAATTTTATTACCCGATACCCAAGAGAGCCAAGGCAGGAGAGGCAGATGAGCCAGCCAACCGGCAACGTCGTCGTCATCGATCATCCGCTGGTCCAGCACAAGCTGACCCTGATGCGCAAGCGCGACACGTCGACGGCGAGCTTCCGCCGCCTGCTGCGCGAGATTAGCCTGCTGATGGCCTATGAGGTCACCCGCGACCTGCCCCTGACCACCGAGGAGATCGAGACGCCGATCGCGCCGATGCAGGCCCCGGTCCTGGCCGGCAAGAAGCTTTGCCTGGTCTCGATCCTGCGTGCCGGCAACGGCATCCTCGACGGCATGCTCGACCTGCTGCCGTCGGCCCGTGTCGGCCATATCGGCCTCTATCGCGACCCCCAGACGCTGGAGCCGGTCGAATACTACTGCAAGGTGCCCGAGGATATCGGCGAGCGGCTGGCCATCGCGGTCGACCCGATGCTGGCGACCGGCCATTCCGCCGCCGCCGCCGTCACCCGGCTGAAGGCGCGCGGGGCCGAAAACCTGCGCTTCGTCTGCCTGCTGGCGGTGCCCGAAGGTATCCGCGCCTTCCATGCGGTCCATCCGGAAATCACCATCTACACCGCCGCGATCGACAGCCACCTGAACGACCACGCCTATATCATCCCGGGCCTCGGCGACGCCGGCGACCGGCTGTTCGGCACGAAGTAGGCCTCAACCGGCGGTTTTGCGGCGCCCGTAGGTCTCGCGGTACCAGACGTAGAGGCCTGCGGCGCCGATGACCGCGATGCCGCCGAGCGAGACGGCGTCCGGCACCGTGCCGAAGACCAGCCAGCCGGCGCCGGTCGACAGGATCAGCTGCGAGAACAGGAACGGCTGCAGCAGCGAGGGCGGCGCCAGCCCGAAGGCCAGCGTCAGCAGCAGATGTCCGGCCCCGCCGAGGAAGCCGGTCAGCAGCATCAGCCCGATGATCAGCGGATCGGTCGGCGTGACCCAGGCGAAGGGCAGGAAGAAGCTGGCCCCGACCATGCCGGTCAGGCCGGTGTAGAACAGCGTCATCGATGCGTTCTCGGTCGTCGCCAGCATGCGGGCGACGATCTGGTAGAGGGCGTAGCTGAACGCCATCGCCAGCGGGAACACCACCGGCCAGCTCGCCACCCCGCCGCCCGGCCGCACCACGATCAGCACGCCGAGGAAACCGACGATGACGGCGCCCCACCGTCGGGGGCCGATCTTCTCGCGCAGGATCAGCGCCGACAGGACGACGACCAGCAGAGGCGCAACAAACCCCATCGCCGTCATCTCGGCCAGCGGCAGGTAGTGCAGCCCGGCGATCGACAGCAGCGTGGTGATCAGGAGCAGCAGGCCGCGCCCGATCTGGAAGCGCAGCCGCCGGGTGCGGAACAGCCGCGATCCGATGCGTGGCCAGATGAACACCAGCATCCACAAGACGTGGCTGGCATAGCGCACCCAGACCACCTGCGGCACCGGCAGGAAGCCCGACAGGTATTTGGCGGTGACGTCGAGCGAGACGAAGAACAGGGTCGCGCAGACGACCAGCAGGATGGCTTTGGCCGTGGACGACAGGCCGGTCACATGAAACTCCCTCTGGACGCGATGGCAAGCACGGCTTCGGCCAACGCGTCGTATTCGGCGTCGATGTTGTAGGCCTGGGCCGAGATGCGCAGCCACAGCCGGCCGGCCTCCGACCACAGCGGCACCTCGATACGATGGACGGCCGACAGGTGGCGGCGCAGCGCCTCGGCCGTCTCCGGCCCGCCCTGCAACGCCTGCGGCAGGCGAATCGTTGCCATCGCCGCCAACATCGCCGGCGGGGCGGCCGCGATCTCGCCCCAGGCCGCGGTCAGCCGGGCGGCGGCCCGCGAGGCCTGGGCGCGATTGCGGATCATCAGGGCCGGCCCGCCCAGGCGGTCGTGCAGCGCGACGGCGGCATCCAGCGCCGCCCAGGCGGAGAAGTCGCGGGTGCCGGTCCAGGCGAATTCGGCGGCGTAACCCTGGCCCAGCCCGTGCGAGATCGATGTCGGATGCAGGCCTTCCTGCCGGTCGGGCGCGGCCCAGAGCAACGCGGTGCCGCGCGCGGCAAACAGCCATTTATGGGCATTGCCGACATACCAGTCGGCGCCCAGCGCGGGCGCGTCCAGCGCGACGTGGCCGGGGCCGTGGGCGCCGTCGATCAGCACC
>JAEYTW010000667.1 GCA_023433835.1 Pseudomonadota bacterium
AGCCGCCGGGCACCGTGCTGATCGTCGCCGTCTCGCCTTCCGGCACCAGGGCCGCCATCACCGCGGCGAGGTCGGCGGTGTAGCGGCGGCGGTCGGGCGTGGTCCAGTCCGGCTCGTAGACCGCTTCCTTGACCGGCGTCCCGTGAAACGGGCCGTAGGGAAAGCCGTTCATCGTATAGGCGCGGTAGCCTTCCTCGGCGAAGATCCGGCCCAGCAGGGCGGCGGCGGCCGCGGGATCGGCCGCCGCCTCGGCCGACAGGCGCAGACCCACGGGAAAGGGCGCATGGGCCGAGACCTCGGCCTTGACCGCCCGCACCGGGCCGCGCAACGCGGCTTCGACCTCGGCCAGGGTCTGCGTCGGATGGACGTTGAGGCAGTAGCCCAGCATCACGCCGCCTCGCGCGCCGCCAGCCAGTCGATGGCCCGGCCGACCAGCGCGTCGTCCATCTCGTTGACCTCGACGCCGGTGCCGATGCCCTCGAGCAGGGTGATGGTCAGCCGGCCGCCGAGATGCTCGCGGAATTCCTCGAGCCCGGCCAGCACCACGCGGCGTCCGTCCGCGTCGTGTTCGGTCAGCAGCGGATGCCACAGGCGAAAGCCCAGCCGTTCGAGCAGCCCGGCCACGCGGTCCTCGGTGCCGTCGGGGGCCATGCCGGCCAGCACCGAATAACGGGTGTCGAGCGCCACGCCGATCGCCACGGCCTCGCCGTGGCGCAGATGATGGCGGCTGAGGCTTTCGAGCTTGTGGGCCGCCCAGTGGCCGAAATCGAGCGGCCGGGCCGAGCCCTGCTCGAACGGATCGCCGCCTTGCGCGATCTGGCGCATGTGCAGCTCGGCGCAGCGGCGGACCATCCGGGCCATCGCGTCCGGCGCGAAGGCGGCGAGGTCGGCGGCCGACCGCTCCAGCCAGTCGAAGAAGGCGCCGTCGCGGATCAGCGCGACCTTGACCGCCTCGGCCATGCCGGCGATGCGGTCGCGCGCCGGCAGCAGGTCGAGGAAATCGGCATCGTTGACCACCGCCCAGGGCGGGGCGAAGGTGCCGATCTGGTTCTTGGCGCCGCGCCGGTTGATCGCGGTCTTGACCCCGACGCCGCCGTCGTTCTGGGCCAGCACCGTGGTCGGCACCCGGATCATGCGCACGCCGCGATGGGCGGTCGAGGCGGCGAGGCCCACGGCATCGAGGAAGGCGCCGCCGCCGACGGCCAGGACATAGGAATGACGGTCTATGCCGTGATCGAGGATGGCATCGTGCATCTCGCCGATCAGATGCGCCTCGTTCTTGATCGTCTCGCCGCCCGGCATCAGTCGTGGCGGCAGCGCCAGCACCGGCAGGTCGTTGCGGGCGGCGAAGTGATCGGCAATGGCCGTGACGAGACCCGGGCGGAGGCTGGCGACGCCGAGGTCGACGAACACGACGCAGCGCGGCCGGGGGCTTGCCCCGGCGCAGTCCATCACCTGGGCCAGCGTGCCGTTCCCGGGGTCGAAGCAGCCGCGCGTGAAGGCGACGGCGTAGTCGTAGGTGACCGCGAAGCGCTGGCGGACGATGGCGGCGGCCTGCTGCATGGATACGGATCCCTTCAGGTCATCGTTGCGGCATCGGCACGTCTTTGGCTGCCATCATCACGAAGCTGTACGCCTGTAGCAACACGTTAACGAGACATTACTCGAAAATAACACCTCATAAGTAGCATTTCGGGTTGCCAAACTGGACGTAAATACACATTCTTGGCTGCAACTGTGCCGCTAACGGTATTGGGGAAACGCACCTTTCGGATGTCGAAAGGAACACCCCGCCTGCGTCGAGTTCGCCTGCGCAAAATTCCGGATCCACGCCTGAAGGGGGATGGCATGAGCTATCTGAACCTGCCGCGTCTGACGTTCGCCGGCCTGTTCGAGGCCGACGTGAACACGGTCAACAACGATGTCCGCAATTTCTCGGTCCCAACCTTCGAACCGCGTTTCCAGACCGCCCAGACTCCCGCGCCCGACGGCAAAGGGACGATCTATAACGGCTGGTGGAATCCGGACGGATCGAACGCTTTCCGCCTCCTGAATTGTGCGATCACCGGGGCGGTCACCGGCGCGCTGGCGGCAGCGGCGGGTGATCCCGCCCTGTCGCTGCGCATCAATTCGCAAGTCGGCCGCACCGCCGCCAAGATCGTCGACCTCGATCCCCAGTTCCAGTTCGCTTCGGCCTTGTGGTGCCTGCGCATCGAACTGACCGACGGGCAGGCGCCGCTGCTGGCCGCGACGCTGATGCCGACGTCGTTTCGCGACATCTTCTTCGGGCGGGTCATCGACAAGCAATCGGGCCAGGCGGTATCGGGCAGCCCGAGCGCATCCGCCCGCTTCACCGGCACGCTCGAACAGATCGTCTGGGGCGCCGGCGTCGACCGTTATCCCGTGTTGCAGGCCCTGCAAGCCGAGGCACAGGCCAACCAAGGCCGCCTCGGCTTCAGCCTGCTGACCTACGGCTACAGCAAGACACCATCCGCCGAAGGGTTCACGTTCGGCACAGCGGTCGGCACGATCGGCCCCTGGGCCGACGGCGATCCGCTGATGTTCGCCCGGTCGCGCCGCTTCGCGCCGACAAGCCAGATGCCCGACCCCGGCATCATCAGCTTCATGGACGCCGCGGTTCTGGCCGACGGGTCGATGCTCAGCGTCGATTTCGGCAATTCGCTGCCGATGTGGCTGCTGCCGGCCCCCGGGGCGGACGGCGACGTGATCGTGCTGCAGGACCTCGGGCCGCTGAAGGTCGTGGTCCTCAATCAGGCCGACACCGTGACGCAGACTGACGGCGGGTTGACGCTGACCCCCTCGATCGCCATCGGCGCAACGGTCACGCCGGCCCAATATACCGAGATCGGCACCCTCGCCGGCTACGACATCGCCTGGTTGAAGCGCACCGGCGGCATCGTCGATTTCGTCATTCCCGATGCCGCCAGGGCACTGATCGGCAATCACCCGCTGGCGATCCTCCAGGCGGGCACCGATGCGACCGAGGTCGTGGCGATCCGCGAAACCATCGGCGGCATCTGGGTGCGTGCGGACGATTTCATCCAGCGTCTCGATGCCGCACCGAGCGGCTGGTTGCCCACGACCGTCACGCTCTATGCGATGCGCTACGGCCTGCCCTATGCGGGCGCCTTCCTGAACGCGTCGCTCGATCCCAAGGCGACCGGCCAGGGCGGTTCCTACCCCGATGCCGTGGACTCGCCGCAAGTGCCGATTCCGCCGAACATCGTGCTGGCCGACAAGGCGGCGATCTGGAGCGACGGGCGCTATACCATCCAGCTGGAAAACCAGGTCGACGGCACGCTGTACCAGCGGCTGCACGTCACCGACCAGCCGCCCTGGGACTGGCTG
>JAEYTW010000698.1 GCA_023433835.1 Pseudomonadota bacterium
GGCGCAGATCGTCCATCGAAGTCATCAGCCGCTGCTCCTGCCCTGTTCACGCGCGCCGCCGGTACCGAATCACCGTTTGCAGGCGCCGGGGGCACTATCCTGCTTAACCCATGGCGCCGCCTCGGGCAAATGTGCAGGGGGTGGGCTTACGAATCGGTGAACCTATCCGATTTGTCATGTCTCTGTCGGTTGTCCCCGGCCGGAGGGGCCGGTATGTTGCGTTGCACCGTAACGGCTTGAAGGCGGCAGATCATGGCGAAGCGACCGGCAAAAGGGACCAGCACCAAAGTGGTGCTGCCGGCCACGGCCACGGACGAGCAGCATCAGCCGCCGCCGCTGCCGCCCGCGGCCCTGCCTGAAATCCCCGCGGCCCTGCTGCCGCCGCCCCTGCTGCCCGACCGGCCGGCGCCGCCCGGCTATGAATTCATCGGCCATTACGCGCGCGTCGCCCTGGTCCTGCAGGGCGGCGGGGCGCTCGGCGCCTACCAGGCCGGCGCCTACGAGGCGCTGGCCGAGGTCGGCATCCATCCCGACTGGGTCGCCGGCATCTCGATCGGCTCGATCAATTCGGCGATCATCGCCGGCAACGCGCCGGAACACCGCGTCTCGCGGCTCAAGGATTTCTGGGAGCGGGTGACCACCCCGCTCGAGATGCCCTCGATGGCCCGGGGCGACGACCTGCGCGGCTGGTTCAACGCGTTCAGCGCGGCGACGTCGGTGATGCGCGGCCAGGCCGGCTTCTTCAAGCCGCGCTTTCCCAATCCCTGGCTGCAGCCGCGCGGCACGATCGAGGCGATCAGCTATTACGACACCAGCCCGCTGAAGAGCACGCTGGAAGACCTCGTCGATTTCGACCGCATCAATGCGCGCGAGACCCGGCTGGCGGTCGGCGCCGTCAACGTGCGCAGCGGCAATTTCAGCTATTTCGACAACCACTACCGCAAGATCCGGCCCGAGCACATCATGGCCTCGGGCGCGCTGCCGCCCGGTTTTCCGCCGGTCGAGATCGACGGGCAGCATTACTGGGACGGCGGCCTCGTCTCCAACACGCCGCTGACCTACGTGCTGGACGACCTGCCGCGCATCTCCACGCTCGCCTTCCAGGTCGACCTGTTCTCGGCCCAGGGCGAATTGCCCAACGAGATGGCCCAGGTGGCCGAGCGGCAGAAGGACATCATCTATTCGAGCCGTACCCGCGCCAATACCGACATCTTCCGCCGCCAGCAGCGGATGCGGGCGGCGATCCGCTACCTGCTGGAAAAGATCCCGCCGGAGGAACGCCAGAACGACCGCGTGATCGCCGAGCTGATCGCGCCTCATGCCTGCTCGACCGTGTTCAACATCGTGCAGCTGATCTACCGGCAGAGCCATTACGAGAGCGATACCAAGGACTACGAGTTCTCCCGCCAGTCGATGCAGGATCATTGGCGCACCGGGTACAACGATACCGTGCGCACCCTGCGCCATCCCCATTGGCTGGAACCGCCGCGGTCGATCGACGGGGTCACGGTGCATGACGTGCATCGCGACGCCAAGGACTGAAAACCCACCCTCGAAGCTCGAGAGGCATTCATGGACGAGACTGAAGTCAGGCGGCGCGCCTTCGCCATGCCGTTGACGAGCCCGGCCTTCCCGCCCGGCCCCTACCGCTTCGTCAATCGCGAATTCCTGGTCATCACCTACCGCACGGACCCGGAAGCGATCGAGCGGGTGATCCCGGCGCCGTTGCGGGCGCCGGAACCCATCGTGAAGTTCGAATTCATCCGCATGCCGGATTCGACCGGCTTCGGCGACTACACGGAATCGGGCCAGGTCATCCCGGTCGAGTTCGAGGGGCAGAAGGGGGGCTACGTGCACGCCATGTTCCTCAACGACCATCCGCCGATCGCCGGGGGGCGCGAACTCTGGGGCTTTCCCAAGAAGCTCGCCGAGCCCAAGCTGCGGGTGGAGATCGATACGCTGGTCGGCACCCTCGACTACGGCCCGGTGCGCATCGCCACGGCGACGATGGGCTACAAGCATCGCGGCGTCGAGCCCGCGGCCATCGAGAAATCGCTGGCCGAGCCGAACTTCCTCCTCAAGATCATCCCGCATGTCGACGGCTCGGCCCGCGTTTGCGAGCTGGTGCGCTACTACATGGAGGATGTCACGCTGAAGGGGGCCTGGACCGGGCCCGCGGCGCTCGAGCTGCACCCCCATGCGCTGGCGCCGGTGGCCGACCTGCCGGTGCGCGAAGTGCTCGGCTGCACCCATTTCGTCTCCGACCTGACGCTCGGCCTGGGCTCGGTCGTCCACGATTATCTCGCCTGAAAAGGACCAAGCACATGAGCGTCAAGGACAAGGTTGCCTACATCACCGGCGCCGCTTCCGGCATCGGCAAGGGCGTTGCCGAACTGTTCGCCCGCGACGGCGCCAAGATCATCATCGCCGACATGAACCTCACCGCGGCGGAAGCCGCGGCGGCCGAGATCAAGGCCGCCGGTGGCCAAGCCATGGGCGTGGAGGTCAACGTCACCGACGAGGACCAGGTGAACGCCAGCGTCGAGGCCGGCGCCAAGGCATTCGGCGGCATCGACATCCTGGTCGCCAATGCCGGCATCCAGATCATCTCGCCCGTCGACGAGCTGTCGTTCGCCGACTGGAAGAAGCTGCTCTCGGTCCATCTCGACGGGTCGTTCCTGACGACCAAGGCCTGCCTCAAGCACATGTACGCCCAGGGCCGCGGCGGCGCGATCGTCTACATGGGGTCGGTGCATTCCAAGGAAGCCTCGCTGCTCAAGGCCCCCTATGTCACCGCCAAGCATGGCCTGATCGGCCTGGCCAAGGTCGTCGCCAAGGAAGGCGCCAAGCACGGCGTGCGCGCCAACGTGGTCTGCCCCGGTTTCGTGCGCACCCCGCTGGTCGACAAGCAGATCCCCGAGCAGGCCAAGACGCTCGGCATCTCCGAGGACGACGTGATCAAGAAGGTGATGCTGAAGGACACGGTCGACGGCGAGTTCACCACCGTCGACGACGTCGCCCAGGCCTGCCTGTTCTTCGCCGGTTTCGGCTCGAACGCGCTGACCGGCCAGTCGATGGTTGTCAGCCACGGCTGGTTCATGCAATAACCCGCGCCCTCATTCACCAGGGAAGCGGCGCGGCCCGTCAGGGCC
>JAEYTW010000713.1 GCA_023433835.1 Pseudomonadota bacterium
AGCCACAGCAGCAGCGGCGACCCGAACAGGGCGGTGGCCGCGCCGGTCGGCAGCATGTCGCCGTAGAGCCCGCCGGCGCGCTGCACCAGCTGATCGGTGATCCACAGCAGCGCGGCGCCGACCAGCGGCCCCCAGATCAGACGGTCACGCAGCCGCCGGGCCCCGCCGAGCTGGGCCAGCACCGGGGCGGCCAGCCCGACGAAACCGATGACGCCGACGGCCGACACCACGAAGGCCGAGGCGGCGACGCCGAGCGCCAGCGCCATCAGCCGCATCAGGACCGGCGACAGCCCCAGGCTGCGCCCGCCCTCGTCGTCCATGCCGAGCAAGGTCAGCGGCCGCAGCATCAGCGCGATCAGCACCGCCACGCCGGCCAGCCGCGGCGCCAGATACGCCACCCCGCCCCAGCCCTGCTGGGTCAGCGAACCGCCGCCCCAGATGAACAAGGGCGTCAGCGAATTGGTGTCGAGCAGCATCAGGATGGCACCGAGCGCGCCGCAATAGAGGCTGAAGGTCAGCCCCGCCAGCACCAGGGCCAGCGGCGACAGGGCCTGGCGCCAGGCCAGGGCAAAGACGAAGGTGACGGCGACGGCCCCACCCAGCATCGTCACCCATTCTCGGCCGTAGGCCAACAGGCCGGGCGCCCAGGTCAAGGTCAGGGCCAGCGCCAGATAGGCGCCGGCCGAAACGCCCAGCGTGGTCGGCGAGGCCAGCGGGTTGCGCAGGGCCTGCTGGAACACAACACCGGCGAGGCCCAGCCCCGCCCCGGCGAGCCAGGCGGTGACCAGCGGCGGCGCCCAGGCGTAATCCACCAGCAGCTGGCGGAGGTCGCCGTCGTCGGGCGCCCAGACGGCGCGCCAGAGTTCGACCGGCAGGCGCTGCGCCAGCCCCTGCAGCGTCAGGCCGATCGCGGCCGCGATTAACAGCGCGAACAGGACGATGGGGCGATGGCGAGCCCAGGCGGAGGGCGGCGCCAGCGCCGCGGTCTCAGCCATGGGCGCAATCCTCCGCCAGCCGATCGGCCAGCAGCGTGGCGAAACGTGCCGCCGAGGGCAGGCCGCCGAAGGCCCAGACCGAGGGCAGCGCGTGGACGCGACCCTGCCGCACGAAATCGAGGCTGCGCCACAGCGGGCTGTCGGCCAGCGTCTTCTCGGCGTCCTTCACCACCGGCTCGAAATAGAGCAGCCGCGCATCGGTACGCCCCGCCAGCTCATCGAAGCCGACGGTGACGAAGCCCCAGGCGGTCGAGGTGCCGGCCCAGGCATTGCGCAGGCCGAGCCGGTCGAGGATTTCCTGGTACATCCCGCCCTGGCCGAAGACGCGGACATGGCGGGCATCGGCGAAGGCGACGAGATAGAGCGGCCGCACCGTCGCCGCGCAGGCGGCGAGCCGGTCGCGCGCGGCCGCTATCGCCGTTTCCGTTCGCGCCAGCAGCGCCCGGCCCTCGGCCTCGCGGTTGATCCGCGCCGCCAGCGCCATGGTTTCGGTCCGCGCGCGCTCATAGGGGCGGCCGTCGGCGGTATAGATCGCGATCAGCAGGGTCGGCGCGATGCGCTCGAGAAACGGCCGGTTCACGCCGGACTGGAACCCGGGCGAGACCAGGATCAGGTCGGGATGCAGGGTCTGCAGCAGTTCGAGATTGGGTTCGATACGCAGCCCGACGTCGACGACCTCGCGCGGCAGCGCCGGATCGCTGGTCCAGCGGCGATAGCCGTCGGGTTCGGCGACACCGAGCGGCGTCACGCCCAGGCCCAGCAGGGTCTCGGCCAATGCCCAGTCGAGCACCACCACGCGATCCGCCGCCCTGGCCGGCAGGGCCAGGATCAGTACAAACAGGATCAGCCAGCGCCGCATCGGATCAGGCGACATAACTGATCGGCAGGCCGCTCTCCGGATGCGGCAGGATGCCCATCGAGATGCCGTAGATCGCCTGCAGCACCACGGGCGTCATCATCTCGGCCGGTGTGCCCCGGGCCAGGAGTTGCCCGCCGCGCAGCGCCACCAGATCGTCGCAATAACGCGCGGCCATGTTGATGTCGTGCAGCACGACGACGACACCCAGGCCCCGCTCGCGGCTGAGGCGGCAGACCAGGTCCAGCACCTCGACCTGATGGGCGACGTCGAGGGCCGAGATCGGTTCGTCCAGCAGCAGGCAATCGGCATTCTGGGCCAGCAGCATGGCAAGCCATACCCGCTGGCGCTCGCCGCCCGACAGGCTCTCGACGACGCGGCCGGCAAAGCCGGCGACGTCGGTCAGCACCATCGCCTCCTCGACGATATGGCGGTGGCCGGCATCGAAGCGGCCGAGCGGGCCGTGCCAGGGATAGCGGCCCAGCGCCACCAGCTCGCGCACCGTCAGGCCGCCGACGCCGGGCGGCTGTTGCGGCAGGTAGGCGACGCGGCGGGCGAATTCCCGCGCGCCCCAGTCGCCGAGCGGCCGGCCCTGGAAGCGGATGGTGCCGGTATCCAGCGGCTGCTGGCGGGCCAACAGCTTGAGCAGCGTGGTCTTGCCTGAGCCGTTATGACCGATCAGGCCGCAGACCGCCCTGGCCGGCAGCGACAAGGTAAGCGGGTGCAGCAGCACCCGCCCGGCGACGGAGAAGCCGGCGCCCTCGATATCGTAGAGCGCCGGCCCGGCAGTTCCGTTTGCGTTATGGCTCACCAGCGATAGCTGACGGTCGCGTAGACCGTCCGCCGGTAGCCGTAGAGGCAGTTCACGGTGTTGGTGCATTCCGAGACATAGGTCTTGTCGAACAGGTTCGAGGCATTGACGGTGAGCCTGGTGCCCTGCAGCGCGTTGCTCAAACCCCCGAGGTCGTAGTGGATCGACGCGTCGAACAGCGTGAAGCCGGGGATGCGCAGCGTGTTGGTCGTGTTGCCCCAGGTCGGGCCGACATACCGGGCGCCGGCGCCGAACCCGAGGCCGCGGGCTGGGCCTGAGGGGATCGTGTAGTCGAGCCAGGCCGAGGCCATGTTTGAGGGCGTGTAGAGCGGAGTCTTGCCGAGGTTGGTCGTATTGCTCTTGGTCACCTCGGAATCGAGGTAGGAATAGGACGCCGTCAGGTTCAGCCCGTCGGTCAGGCTGGCCTGCCCCTCGAGCTCGACGCCGCGCGAGCGGATCTCGCCGGTCTGCACGCTGAACCCGGTATGGGCCGGGTCGGGCGTCAGCACGTCCTGCTGGGTCATGTTGAAGGCGGTGGCGGTGATGAAGCTGTTGAAGCCGGTCGGCTGATACTTCACGCCGCCCTCGATCTGCCTGCCCTTGGTCGGCTTGAACGCCGCGCCGCCGAAGGCCACGCCGGAGGTGGGCTGGAACGAGCTCGTGTAGGCGACATAGGGCGCCAGGCCGAAATCGAACAGGTAGAGCGCGCCGACGCGGCCGGTGAAGGCACTGTCGGACAGCGTCGTCGTCGTGTTGTTCAGGCGGTTGCGCGTCTTGTTGTCGACCCAGTCCTCGCGGCCGGCGAACAGCACCGACAGGCGATCGAACTTGATCTGGTCCTGCAGGTAGACGCCGGTCTGGTTCAGCGTCTGGTACATGTTGGTCGCGTTGATCGGCGGGGCGACGATGGTCTGGTTGTAGACCGGGTTGAAGATGTCGATAGACGGGCCGACCGCTTGGCCGATGCGGTCCTTGTCGGCGGTGTTCTGATAGTCGAGCCCGGCAAGCACGGTATGGCGCAGCGGGCCGGTATCGAACTTCGCCTGAAGCTGGTTGTCGACGGTGAAGGCCCCGACCGTTTCCAGGTCGACCTGGACGAAGCGGTTCAGCGTGCGGCCGTTGGCGGCCAGGGACAGCGGCAGGACCTGCTTGAACGTTCCGTCAGTGTGCAGGTAGCGCAGGTTCTGGCGCACCGTGAACATGTCGTTGAAGCGATGCTCGAAGGCATAGCCCAGCGAGTACTGCTTGCGGCTGAGGTCGTTGAAGCCGGGGTCGCCGGCGTAGAAGCTGGTCGGAATCTTGCCGTTCGGGTTGCCCAGCAGCGAGCCTTGTGCCGGCACGAAATTGTAGAGGCCGAGGTCGGGATCGTCCTTGTAGTGGGTCAGGAAGGTCAACGACGTATCGTTGGTCGGCCGCCAGGTGAAGGACGGCGCGATGAACAGCCGCTTTTCCTGGGTGTAGTTGACCTGCGTGTCCGACTGCTTGGCGAGGCCGGTCAGCCGGTAGAGATACTTGCCTTCCTTGTCGAGCGGCCCGCCGATGTCGAAGGCGCCCTGGTATCGCGAATAGCTGCCGCCCATCAGCGAGACTTCGCCGAACGGCGTCGCGGTCGGCCGCTTGGAGATCTGGTTGACGATGCCGCCGGGCGAGGCCTGGCCGTACAGCACCGAGGCCGGGCCGTGGATGAATTCGACCCGCTCCAGCCCGTACAGCTCGGTCTGCGGGCTGGCGAAGCCGTTGTTGTTCGACAGCTTCATGCCGTCGAGATACTTGTCGAGGAAGAAGCCGCGGCCGTAGAGCATGTCGTAGCCGCCCAGGGTCGAGCGCGTCTCCGGCGTGATCCCGGCGGTGTAGCGCAGCGACTGCTGCAGGCTCTGCGCCCCGATCGCATCCATCTCGTCGCGGGTGACGACCGAAATCTGCGCCGGCGTCTCGATCAGCGGCGTATCGGCCTTGGTGCCGGTGGCGCTGCGGGTGGCGACATAGCCGGGCGCCGGGCCCCAGGCGGTTTCGCGCAGGCGGTCGGCCTCGACCGTCACCGGGCTCAGCGTCGTCGCCCCGCCGGCGGCGGCCGGCGCCTTCTCCACCGTCACGGTGCGGGCGTCGATGAAGCTGTAGGTGACGCCGGTACCGGCCAGCAGCCGGCGCAGCGCATCCTCGGGCGCCAGGCTGCCGTTGACCGGGGCCGAGCGCAGGCCGGACGCCACGCCGGCATCGAACGTGACCTGCAGGCCGGATTGCTGGCCGAAGGCGGTGAGCGCGCTGCCCAGCGACTGGGCCGGAATGTCGAAGGCGCGCGGTTGCGCCGCCTGCGCCATCTGCTGGCCGGCCGGCTTCCGGCTCTGCGCCAGGGCCGGGTTCGCCGCAAAAATCGTTGCCATCGCCGTCATCGCCAGCAGACCGACCACCCCCGCGGCCCGCCCACCGGGCCGCCGGCCCGTTACCATCGTCGCCATCCTCACCAGCACTCCCCCTGTCAATCCTCAAGACCTTTGCGAACGGCTTGCGTTCGCAGTCAGAAGAAAAGACGGGTCCGCGATCGATTTTTTCAGGACGCGAGTGAAATATTTTCGTCTTGGCGCTCCCGCATTAGTTGCGCGACGGCAGCGATCAGCCGCGAATCGCGGATAACAGCCGCATGGCCGGTATCGAGGGTCGCCACCACGCGGACCTGGCCGGACGTATGAACCTGCCAGTCCAGTTCCGCGTCCGTTCGCGGCCCGGCCTGGCCCGCCCACCACAGGCTGAGGTCGGATTTCAACCGGGGCAGGGCATAACCCTGGACCAGCGCATGGTGATGGCGGACCACGGCCACGGTGCGGCGCAGCGCCTCGTTCTCCTCGGCGTCGAAGGCATGATCCTGCCAGCCGCCGCCGCGGATGCCGGCGACCAGCGCGGCGATTTCGGCTTCATCATCACCGGCTTCGCCGGGGTGGATGACGTTGCGATCGATATGGGCAACCGTGTCGATCAACCCGACCAGAGCGAGTTCTTGGCCGTCCTCCTCCAGCCGCCGCGCCATCGCCGCCGCGACCAGCCCGCCATGCGACCAGCCCAGCAGGTGATAGGGCCCGGCGGGCTGGACCTGGCGGATACGGCGGACATAGTCGGCCGCCAGCGCATCGAAATCGGCCGACCGCCAATCGGGTTCGGCATGGATCGGCGACTGGACGCCGTAGACGGTGACCTGCCCTTCCAGCGCATCGGCCAGCGCGCGATATTCGCCGACCAGGCCATAACCGGGATGAAGGCAGAACAGCGTCCGGGCCATGCCGACGCTGTTCATCGGCAGGATATTGGCCGGCAGCCCGGCGGCCTCGACCTGCAGATAGGAGGCGAGCGCCGCCAGCACTGGCCGGGCGAACACGGTGGCCGGGTTCAGGTTGCCCAGGCCCCGCCGCGTCGCCAGCGCCGACACCCTGAGGGCACCGAGTGAATCGCCGCCGAGATCGAAGAAGCTGTCGCCGACGCCGATATCGTCGCGGCGCAGCACCTGGGCCCAGATGTCGCGCAAGGCAGCCTCGACCGGGTTGCGCGGCCCGACGACCTGGCGGGCAGAGGCGGCCGGCTCGGGCAGCGCCCGGCGGTCGAGCTTGCCGTTCGGCGTCTGCGGCAGGGCTTCGAGCACCAGCACCACCGACGGCACCAGGTAATCCGGCAGCCGGGAGGCGAGCAGTGCCTTCAACGGCTCGCCATCGACCGCGCCGACGGCATAGCCGACCAGCTGCGCCCCCTTCACCGCCGCCGCCGCCGCCGTGACGCCCGGGCAGGTGCGGAGCTGGGCCTCGACCTCGCCCAGTTCGATGCGATGGCCGCGCAGCTTGACCTGGGTGTCGAGCCG
>JAEYTW010000790.1 GCA_023433835.1 Pseudomonadota bacterium
CGCCGTCCGACGCGGAGGCGCGATCCAGCGGCGGCCGGTCGAGTTCAAGCGGCGGCTACAGCCGGTCGGGTTCCTCGTCGTCGTCGCGCACGCCGTCGGTCGGGACCTATCGCTCCGGCTCATCCTCCACGAGCGGGGGCTATTCCCGGTCGACCGGGTCCGCGGCGCCCGGCGCCAGCAGGCCGTCGCCCTCGGCCGGCGCGCCGTCGGCCAGCGACCGGACGATCTCCCGGCAGAATTCCGCGACCGCGCTGGAACGCTATCGGACGCCGCCGGTGGCCGGCGCGCCGATGACCAGCGCTCCGCCGTCCACGGCGTCGTCTACCGGCTCGAGCTCGGGCTCGGGTAGCTGGGGCGGCTGGTCGCGGCCGAGCGTCGAGGACTACGAGATCAATCGGCGCCGGCAGAACCTGGCGTTGCCGCCCTACGCCAGCCAGCGCAGCTTCGGCGCCTGGGATGCAGCCTTCCTCTGGCTGATGCTGAATTCCCTGTCCAATCCGTCTCATGCGCAATTCTTCAGCGCCCACCGCGACGATCCGGGGATACAGGCCTGGCGCCAGGAAGCCGATCGGGTAGGGCAATCCGATCCGGCCGTGCGCGCCCAGCTCGAGACGCTGGACGGCCATCTCGCCTCGACGTCCGGCACCCCTGCCGATCCCGGCTATATCCCCGCCGACATGAACCCGGCCGATGCGCGCGCGGCGCCGTCGTCGGGCGGGCATGGCCTGTTGTGGGCCGTGCTGATCATCCTGCTGTTCGTCTTCGCCCTGCTCTGGCTCCGGCGCAGGGGGAACGCTCAACGCCGGTCGCCAGGCCGGCCCACGGGAGATTCCGCCATGTCGCTCGCCGGGAACATGCTCCACGGCAAACTGACCGGCCAGGCGTACAAGCCCTCGCTTTTCCGGGTGGGCATGGTCGTCACCCTCGACCCGACGCCGTTCATCCTGGCCGCCTCCAGCACCAAGGTCGCGCTGCCCGCCAGTCTTTCCGGCGGGGGGGCCATCAGCATCGAGCGCCTGGGCACGGTGACCGATGGCCAGACCACGCTCCACCGCCTCTACCTGCCCGACGGCGCCGGCATGATCCAGTTGCACCTCGATGCGGCCGGCCTTCCCGACGAGTGCCGGTATTTCATGCCGCTGGACGAGATCAACCCGGCCGACGAACGGGAATGGGGCCTCTGGCTAGATCCCAACGAAGGCATGATCGGCTGGCCGGCTTTCGATACCAGGGACGGCATGACCTATGCCCGGGCGTGGGCACCCGGGCAGTCCTGGGTCGAGCCGCGCACGCTCGACGAGCAGCTCGAAGATCTGCAGGGCACGTCGACCCGCCGCCAGATCGCCATGCTCTATGCCCGGCAGACCGGCGCCGCCGCCCCGTCCCCGCCCACCGAATACGTCCTGGTGATGGCCATCGAACAGCCAGGCCAGGCCTGGGTCGAGGTGCATGCCGGGATCGATATCAATCCATCAGCCCTCTCGCTGGCATAACGGAGCCTCCATGTCGGACACCCTGAACGCGGTGCTGGCCGCCCTTTCCGCCGGGCTTCCCTTGCTGCTGCTTCACTTCGTCGTCGCCCTCGTCCTGCTCGTGGTGGGCGTCCGGCTCTACATGGCGATCACGCCGTTCGACGAGCGTCGGCTGATCGAGGCCGGCAACACCGCCGGCGGCATCGTGCTGGCGGCGGCCATCATCGGCCTGGCCATGCCGCTGGCCGCGACGCTCGCGACCAGCGCGCTGGTCGTCGACATCCTGCTGTGGGGGACGGTGGCCATCGCGCTGCAGCTGATCACCTTCGGGGTCTTCGCCGCCCTGCGGCGCGGCCTGCGCCAGCAGATCGAAGACGGCAACGTTGCCGTCGCCTCCATCCTGGCCGCGGCGCAGATCGCCGTCGGCCTGCTCAACGCCGCCGCCGTCTCCGGCTAGTCCCAAACCATCAAGGAGGACGTCCATGCTCTCGTTCGTGAAGAACCTCATCGGGGTGAAGACCGACCAGGCCGTCGAGGCCGGGGTCGCCGCGCTCGTGAAATGGGATCCGCAATCCGCCACCGAGGCGGAGCTGCGGACCATGGAGCAGCATCTGGACGATCTGGCCATCGAGGTCGCCAAGGCGCGCCAGGCGTTCGACAAGGAGACGAAGGAGGCCGACACGATCAAGGCGCTGTCGGCCCAGCGGATGGCCGCGGCCGAGCAACTGCAGCGCCAGATGGACGCCGAGGCCGACCCCGGCCGGAAGGCCGCGCTGGAGAAGAGCCTGGGCACCCTGGTCGACATGCTGGAGAAGATGGCGCCCGACATCGAGCGCGAAACCCGGGACGCCGAGGACGCGCGCACCTTCCTCGCCTCGCTGGAAGAAGCCTACCAGGGCGCCGGCGCCAAGTTGAAGAATGCCCGCGCCGAACTGGAGCGGGCCCAGCGGGACATGAGCCGCGCGGCGCAGCAGCGGGAGATGGCCGAGCAGCAGGCCGAGGCCGCCCGCCGCGCCGCCGGCCTCGCCAGCAGCACCAGCGGCCTGTCGGTCGCCTTGAAGGCGATGCAGGATACGGCCGCCCGGGATCTGGCGAACGCCGAGGCCGCCAACGCCAAGGCCCGGCTGCTGCGGCCGACGAAGCCGGAGGAGGAGGATCCGAACATTGCCGCCGCCCTGGCCGCGGCCTCCGGCAAGCCGGCCGCCTCGTCGAGCCTGGCCGACCGGCTGGCCGCGCTGAAGACAAAGTAGGCCACCGCTGCGGACGCCCTGCCGGCATGACCGGCGGGGCGTCCGGACCTGCCGGACTTCGTCACGCGCGCCAGCGCAGGCAGGCGACGCCGTCTTCGTCCAGGGCCGGCTCGACCTGGGCGCAGGCCGGCATGGCCACCGGGCAGCGCGTGCGAAACCGGCAGCCCGCGGGGACGTTGGCCGGATCGGGCGGCTCGCCCTGCAGGACGAAGGTCTCGGTCACCCGCGGGCCGCCGATGCGCGGCATGGCTGCCATCAGGGACCGCGTATAGGGATGGCGCGGGGTGGCGAAGATCCGGTCGGTAGGGCCGATCTCGATCACGCGGCCGAGATACATGACGGCGATGCGGTCACAGGCGGATCGCACGCCGGCCAGGTCGTGGCTGATGAAAAGGCAGGTCAGGGCGAAGCGGCGCTTGAGATCGCGGAGCAGCGCCATCACCGCCGCCTTGACCGAGGCGTCCAGGCCGGCGGTCGGTTCGTCGAGGATGACGAGTTCGGGGCCGAGGACGAGGATCCGGGCCAGCCCGGCGCGCCGCAGCTGTCCCCCGCTCGTCTCATGCGGATGGAGATCGAGATGGGCTGGCGGCAAGCCGACCGCCGCGGCGATCTCGTCGACTTTCGCGGCGCGCCTTTCGCGCGGCCAGCCGGTATGAATGATCAGCGGTTCATGCAGCGAGCGGCGCAGCGGCCAGCGCGGATCGAGCGAGGCGCCGGGATCCTGATGGACGTATTGCAGCCGGGCGCGGACCGCTGTCGCGCGCGTCTGCCCGGGTGCGGCGATCGGCATGCCGTCCAGCCTTATCGTGCCCCCGGTCGGGTCGAGGATGCCTGCCAGTACCTTGCCGAGCGTCGACTTGCCGCAGCCCGATTCCCCGATGATGCCGAGCGCCTCTCCCTTGCCGACGCTGAAGGAAACGCCGTCGAGCGCCCGGACGATGCCGATCTGCCGGTTCAGGAAGCCGCGGACGGGGAAGTGGTGGACGAGATGCTCGACCACGAGCAGCGGCGGCGCGGTTTCAATCATCGACGGGGGCGGTCCAGGGATGATGGCAGGCCACGCCATGGCCGGCGCCATCGGTGGTGAATGCCGGCCGCACCTCGCGGCACCGCGCCGAACGGCGGGGGCAGCGTGGATGGAAGCGGCATCCCGGCGGCGGCGCAAGCGGGGCGGGCGGCTCGCCGGGGATGCCTGCCGCGTCGCGCCCCGGCTGGGGCAGGCTGGCGAGCAGCATTCTGGCGTAGGGATGGCGGGGCCCGGCGAAAAAGGTCTCGCGGCGGCCGGCCTCGGTCATCTGCCCGGCATACATCACCATCACCCGGTCGCAGATTTCCCAGGCGGCGCCGAGGTCATGGGTGGTGAAAAGCACGGCGGCGCCGCGTTCGACCGCCAGGCGTCGCAACAGCCCCAGGATCTGGGCCTGGATCGTCACGTCGAGCGAGGTCGTCGGCTCGTCGGCGATGATCAGGCGCGGCTGGGGCAGCAAGGCCATCGCGATCATCAGGCGCTGGCGCTGGCCACCGGACAGCTGATGCGGATATTTCGCCAGGATCGCCCGCGGCTGCGGCAGATGCACGGCGTCGAGCATCGCGACGATCGCGTCCTGGTCGGCGCGCCGCCGGGCGCCGGGGCGCCAGCCCGCCGTCCGCCCCGGTGCCCGCCATCGCGTGAGATCGGCGATCTGCGTGCCGACGCGGAAGAACGGGTTGAAACTCTCGAACGGGTTCTGCGGCACGAAGGTCACCGTCGTGCCGCGCAGGGACCGCGCGGCCGCCGTATCGCCCAGCATGTCGACGCCGTCGAGCCTGACGTGGCCGCCGTCGATCTCCAGCTGATCGGCCGGCAGCGTGCCCAGGATGGCGCGGGCGAGGGTCGACTTGCCACAGCCGGATTCCCCGACCAGGCCGACGATTTCCCCGGGCTCGATCGTCAGGCCGACCTTGTCCAACACCTGGGCGACCCCGTTTCCGGTACGGAAGCCGAGGGACAGCCCGTCGATGTCGAGCAGCGGGGGCACCGGTCACCCGGCACGCCGGGTGCGCGCATCAAGGATGTCGCGCAGCCCGTCGCCCAGCAGGTTGAACCCGAGCACGGTGAGGAAGATCGCGCCGCCCGGCGCCAGCGAATACCACCAGGCGTCCGGCAGATAGTCACGGCTTTCGGCTACCATGCGCCCCCATTCCGGCGCCGGCGGCGGGGCGCCCAGGCCCAGGAAACCCAATGTGGCGGCGGTCAGGATCGTCGCGCCCAGGCCGATGGTCGTCCGCACGATGATCGGCGAGGCGATGTTGGGCAGGATGTGCAGCACCATGATCCGCCAGGGCGAGGCGCCGAGCGCCACCGCCGACTCGATGAAGATCTCATTGCGCATCGAGCGCGTCTCGGCATAGACGAGCCTGGCCCAGAACGGCCAATAGGTAAGCGACAGGGCCAGGATTACATTCTCGATCGACGGTCCCAGCGTCTGTCCGATGGCGATGGCAAGCACGACCTGCGGCACGGCCAGGAAGATGTCGGATACCCGCATCAGCGCCTCGCTGACCCAGTTGCGGTAGTAGCCGGCGACGAGGCCGACCGGCACGCCGATCAGCAGCGCCGCGCCGACGGCCGTCGCGCTCAGCAACAGCGTCGCCCGCGCGCCGAACAGCAGGCGGCTGAAGATGTCGCCGCCCATCCGGTCGGTACCCAGCAGCGCGGCCGACGACGGCGGCATCAGGCGGCGCTCGATATGGAAGTCGGCGACGTCGCCGGGATAGGGCGCGAGGACGGGGGCCAGGATCGCGGCGAGGATCAGCAGGCCGAGAACGGTCAGCCCGACCAGGGCCGCGCGATCGCGGGCAAGGCGCTTCAGCGGGCCGGTCATGCCGATCCCCGCGGATCGATCGCGGCCTGCAGGATGTCGAACAGCAGGTTCACGACGATGAGCATGGCGCCGGTGCAGAGGGTGAATCCCATCACGGCGTTGTAGTCGGACTGCAGGATGGAGTTGATCGCATAGGAGCCCAGCCCCGGCCAGTCGAAGATGGTCTCGACCACCACGGCACCGGTCAGCAGGATGCCGAAGGTCAGGCCGAGCTGCGTCACCGTTGCCATGATCGCCATGCGCAGCACGTATTTCCAGACGATCACCCGCCGCGGCAGACCCATCGCCGTCTGATAGGCAACCGACGGCGAAGCCATCGCGGCGATCACACCGTTGCGCGTGAAACGCGTCAAGGTCGCCGCGGCGGGCAGCGCCAGGGTCAGCGTCGGCAGCACCATGTGCTGAATCGCGGACCATAGCGCCGCGCCGTCACCGGCGATCAGGGCGTCGATCGACATCAGCCCCGTCACATGCACGGGCGGAAAGCCCGCCACCCGGCCCGACAGCGGCAGCCAGCCCAGATCCATCGAGAACAGCGACTGCAATTCCATCGCCATCCAGAACGGGGCGATCGCAAGCCACGAGATGGCGGCGATGCCCAGGGCATGGTCGATCCAGCGGCGGCGATGGAGCGCACCCAGAATGCCGAGGGGCACGCCGATCAGCACGGCGAGGATGGTGGCGGCAACCGCCAACTCCAGCGTTGCCGGCAGCCGCGATGCCAGGTCGGTCAATACAGGCTGCTGGGTATAGAGGCTTCTGCCGAGATCGCCGCGCGCCGTATCGTAGAGGTAATCGAGAAACTGGACCGGCAGCGGCTTGTTCAGGCCGAAACGTTCGCGGATGCGCTGGGCCTGCTCCGCCGACGCATTTTCGCCCGCGAGCAGGACGGCCGGATCGACCGGCACGACCCGCGACAGCACGAAGACGATCGTCAGCAGCCCCAGCATGGTCGGAACGAACCAGATCAGCCGGTTCGCAACCAGCGTCAGCCAGCTCAACCTAACGCTCTCCCTTCCCGGTCAGCGCTTGAACGATGCCCATCGCAGATCCAGCCCGTGGCTCACCGGCGAGAAGCGGATGCCCTCGACCTTGCTGGAATAAGGCCCGTACCAGCGCGTATTGTAGATGAAGATGCCGGCGGCATCGTCGCTGACCATCTGGGTCATCGCCTCGTAGAGCTTGCGCCGCTCCTCCTGATCGTCGCTGATCATGGCGCGGTCGAGCAGCCGGTCAAATTCGGCATTGTTGTAGAACGAATAGGTCCGCGCCGCGTAGCGCGAGCCGAACATTTCGCCGACCCAGTTGTTGGGGTCGGGGTAGAAGGTGCTTTTCCATATCGGCACGATGTCGGGCCGCGTCTCGGCCTGGGCCATGCGGCTGGCGGCGACCGACCATGGTGCCACCTCGACGCTCGCCTCGAGGCCGAGCTGGCGCAGCGAGTTCTGGAACAGGATGGCGGCCTGCTCGGAATCGCCGAGGCCGGCTAGTGCCATGATGGTGAGCGGCCGGACCGGGCCGGGAACCTGGGCGAGTTCCGCGCGCGCCTTTTCCAGGTCGTAGCTGTAGCCCTTCAGTCCCGGCGGCGTGCCCCAGATGGTGTTGGGATTGGGCCCGGGATTGCGAGAGACCGAATTCTTCAGGATGTTCCTGATGAAGCCGTCATAATCGAAGGCATAGGCCAGGGCGCGGCGGAAATGCACATTGTTCAACGGCGGCTGGCTGTTGTTCAGCGACAGTCCGAATATCCGCATGGTTTCCTGCTCGATGACCGTCACGCCGGGGGCGCGCCGCAGGCGGAGAATCTGGTCGTAGGGCAGGTAGCCGTCGGTGCCGTGGAAATCGCCGCGGATCAGGCCCTGGACGCGCGTATTGGTATCGAGGACGGTGCGGAACTCCAGGTCGTCGATCGGCCGACCGGACCAGCCGGCGAAATGATCGGCGAAGCGGCTGGCCGTGAAGCCGACGGCCGGATCGTGGCGGCGCAGCCGATAGGAACCCGAGCCCGCCTCGTTGCGGGCAAGCCAGCCTTCGCCCCAGTCGCCGTTCCTTTCGTTGGCCTTCACCAGCGTGCTGTTGACGACCAGGATGTCGGGCAGCGTCTTCAGGAAAATCGCCGACGGGCTCGCCAGTTCGAAGACCACGGTGGCGGGGTCGATCGCCCGGGTCTTTCCCGGCTTGATCACGTCGAGAAAGTTGCCGGCCGGCCCCTTGCGCAGGGCGATCAGCCGTTCGACCGAGTAGACGACGTCGGCCGAGGTCAGCGCACTGCCGTCATGGAATTTGACGTCCTGCCTGAGCTTGAAGCCATAGGTCCTGCCGTCGGCCGAAACGGTATGGCTCTCCGCCAGCCAGGGGATCAGCCGGGGCGGATTGTCGACCCAGCGATAGAGGCCGTCATACAGGTTGAACCGTATCGCGGCGCTGGGCACGTCGAAGGCGGTCTGGGGATCGAGATTGTTATAATAGCTGTTGTCGGCAAAGACGAACCTGGTCGCCGCGTCCGCGGCAAGAACCGGCCGGCCGGGCAAGGACAGGGCGACCGAACCCAAGGCCGCCTTCAGGGTGTCCCTGCGGGAAATTCTCATGAAGTCCTCGCGCCGATTCAAGAACGGAGCACCTGACGGTCGTTGAATTGTTCGTGCGCCGAGGTGTTTTTCGCCACAATACTTTAAGGCTTCAACCCTTCCGTCGGTAAAATTCGGTAAAAATCGGCGGCGCGGCCTGAAAAATCACGCCGGATTTCCAGGCTTTGCGCATAAGCTGAATGAAAGCTGGCCTGGCTCCGGCAAATACTCGGCGGCCTGACATCTCGGCGGCCTGACATGCGGGGCCGTGGGCTTGTGCCAGATCGGGCTGTGAGGCACCCTCTGCAGACCGAGGGGCAACCGATGCCGGTTTCATGGGCGCGGTCCAGAAAGGGGTTTTGCGGCAGTTCTGGCGGGAGGGGCCATTGGAGAAGACACCGGACGGTGCCGAGCCAGATGACCTGAGCTTCGCCTTCGGGCCATTCCAGCTGTTCCCGAGGCGGCAACTCCTGCTGTGCCGCAACGCCCCGGTCAAGATCGGCGGCAGGGCACTCGACATCCTTGTCCTGCTGGTGACCAGGCAAGGGATGATCGTCAGCAAGAACGAATTCTTCGAAGTCTGCTGGCCGACGACCTACGTCCATGAGGCCAACCTCAAGGTCAACGTTGTGGCGCTGCGCCGCGCGCTGGCGGCAGGCTCGGCCGATCCCTACATCGCCACCGTGCCCGGACGCGGCTATCGCTTCGTCGCCCCGGTCGAGGTGCGGCCGGCAACGCCGCCGCCACCGGCCCCGAAGCAAACCTTCGCCGGCTCGCGAAAGCTGCCCAAGCTGCCGCTGGCGATCGGCCGGGACCGGGAAATCGGCCGCATCGCCTCGGCCATTGCGCGGTCGCGCTCGGTCACGATCGTCGGGCCGGGCGGCGTCGGCAAGACGACGGTCGCCGTGGCGATCGCGCATCATGAACTGCCGAACTACCCCGACGGCGTGGCGTTCGTCGACCTGTCGACGGTAGGCGATCCGCAATATGCGCTTGCCGCGATCGCGGCCGGGCTCGGCGCCCGCCAAAGCTCGGGCGACGCGCTCACCGAAATCACCGACCTGATGAGCGGCCGGCAGACGCTGGTGGTCATCGACAATTGCGAACATCTGTCGGCGACGGTCGCCTCGATCGTCAACCATCTGCTCGATGCGCTGCCCGGGATCAAGATCCTGGCGACGAGCCGGGAAACGCTCGGCACGCTGGGCGAGCGGGTCTTCCGCCTGCCGACGCTCGCGATCCCGGCCCGGGACCGGACGATCAGCGCCGAGAAAGCCCTGAATTCGCCCGCGGTGCAACTGTTCGTCGCGCGGGCCGGCGGGCCGGACAGGTTCCATCTCAGCGATGCCGACGCGCCGCTGGTCGCCGCCATCTGCCAGCGCCTCGACGGTATTCCGCTTGCCATCGAGCTTGCGGCGAGCAAGGCGTTGGCGCTGGGGGTGCCGGCGCTGTCGGCCATGCTGGAGCAGCGTTTCCTGCTGTTCAGCAACGGCGACCGCAGCGTGCCTCTACGGCAGCAGACATTGCTGGCGACGCTGGACTGGAGCTACCGGATCCTGTCCGACGACGAGGCCGCGCTGCTCAGGCTGCTCTCCGTCTTTGCCGGTCGCTTCCAGCTCGAAGACGTCGTCGCGATCTCGGAAGGGATCGGCTTCGATGCGCAGCAGGCCATCGGCACGCTCGAACGGCTCGCCGGGCGCTCGATCGTCCATACGGAATATCGGGAAGGAATCCTCAGCTATCGGCTGCTGGAAAGCACGCGCGCCTACGCGCTGGAGAAGCTCGCCGATGCCGACGAGCGGGAAGGCGCCCTGGAGCGGCATGCCCGTCATGTCCTGACCAAGTTCGAGCGGTCGGCCAAAGAGCAGAAGTGGCGGCCCAAGAACGAATGGATGGCGGAATACGCCGACCGCGTCGACGACCTGCGCAATGCGCTTTCCTGGGCATTCGGCCCGCGCGGCGACGGCATGCTGGGGGTCCAGCTCACCGTCGCGGGCATACCGCTGTGGACGGAGCTGTCGTCGGTGGCGGAAATGCAGTCGCGGCTGGAGCGCGCGATGATTGCGGCCAAGGATCTGGGCAACTGTTCCGCCGAGACGATGATGATCCTGATCGGCGCGCGCGCCGTGGGCATGCATTTCGCCCAGCAGATGGATGCCGTCACCGAAGCGACCTGGGAGGAGTGCTACAGGCTCGGCGTCGAGATGGACAAGCCCGAGTACCAGTTGCACGGGCTGTGGGGCCTGGCGGCTTATCTGCTCTATGTCGGGCGCACCCTCGAAGGCATCGACAGGCTGGAGCAGTTTCTGGGCATTGCCGAGGCGCAGTCCGATTGGGCGGCGCTGTCCGAGGGGCACCGGATGATGGGGATGGCCGAACTCTACGTCGGCCGCATCCAGGCGGCGAAGCAACGCGTCGAGAAGATCGCGCGGTATCACCAGGCACCGACCGACCCCGTGCATTTCGCCCGGTTCCATTCCGAACGCGGCGTGCACATCATGTCGACCTTCGCGGTCATCCTGTGGGCGGCCGGCGATCCGGACCGGGCGATGCGTGTTGCCCGCTCGGCGGTCGAACGGGCCGAGGCCACCGGGCATATCGTCTCGCAGTCGAACGCCCTGGCGGTCAGTGCCATACCCGTCGCGGTGTGGACGGGCGATCTGGAGCGCGCGGCCCACTACATCGAGAAGCTCGAGGAAAACGGCCGGAAAGAGGATATCGGCATCTGGCAGCAGGCATGCCGCTTCTACAAAAGCGCCATCCGCGTCGGTCGGCGGGAATCCGGGGCGGCCTTCGAGATGAAATCGCATCTGGAGGCGCAGATCGCCGCCGGAAACTATCTGCGTGCCCCGATGCTCTACAGCATGACGGCCGACGCCATGCTGGCCGAGGATTTTCCCGACGAGGCCGGCGAACTGATCGCCGAGGGGCGCCGGATCGCCGAGGAGCATCTGTCGAACTGGTGCCTGCCCGAGGTGTTCCGCATCGAGGGGCAGATCGCGCTGCGATCCGGCCGGTCGTCCGAAGGCGAGCGCCTGCTGAGGCTGGCCATGGCGAAAGCCGTCGATGTCGGGTCGATGACGCTTGAACTGCGCGCCGCCATGGCACTGGCCAAGAAACTGGAGGCCGAGGACCGCCTGCAGGAAGCGCGCGAAGTTCTCGAAGGGGTTTCCGGGAAATTCGAGGATGGCGCCAGGTTCTCAGAACTGGTGTCGGCGCGCGACCGCCTGCATCGCCTGATCGGCGGCGTCACGTTCGCCTGACGGACGGCGGGGGCCGGCTCGGCCGGCAAATCGCGACAATTCATCTGTGGCGCCGATCGTCAGCGATCCCGGCAGGTAACCGATATTTACGCCGTTTAACCGCGGCGAGACGGCCGATCTTTGTAGCCTGGATTCGTCCCTGAAGGGCATTGCCCATCGACCGGACGCAGCCAGCAACGCGAGGAGAAGCCATGTCGGACAACAGTGAAATTATTCCTCAACCGCCCGAACCCCACCGCCGCGACGTGCTGCTGGCCACAGGCGGGCTGGCCGCGGCCGCCATCGCGATCGGCGGCCCGGCCATGGCGCAGGCGACGTCCGCGCGCGATACCGGCCCGCTCGGCGCGCGCCTCCAGGGCGTGCAGCATTTCGGCCTGACCGTCCAGAACATGGACCGGGCCTTCGAATTCTATACCGAGGTGCTGGGCGGCACCGAAGTGATGCGCGATGGTGATTTCCAGGGCGAGCGGATCCACAACACCCTCCTGACCGATCAGGATATTCAGGCCCGCGAACGGCGTGTCAACCCGGCGACGATCGGGGTGCCGGATCTGCGCGGCGGCGCCCAGCGGCTGGACGTGCGGTTCGTCCAGTTCGACAATGTCGTGATCGAACTGCTGCAGTATCGCGATGCCGGCCAACCGATGGGCGGGGGTGCCAGCTTTGCCGAACCGCTGGATCACATGAGTCCGGCGTTTCCGCGCATGATGCATATCTGCTTCCATATCCGCGACGACGTCGATTTCAACGTCTTCATCCGCGACCTGGAAGCGGAGGCGGCGCGCCGCGGCATGCCCCAGGTCCGGGCCAACCGCGTGGTCACGGTGACGTCCGAACAGCAGCGCCAGTCGGCACCGCTGGAGGCGTACTCCAACGCCATCACCGAGGGCCGCTCGAACGGCTGGCGGTTGATCTACTGCAAGGGCTGCGAAGGCGAGCAACTCGAATTCGTCCAGGCCCTCGGGCCGGTGAAGAAGGTCTTCGACGACGCGCTGCAAGCCCGTCGCCGCCAGGTGGGCAGCCGATGAAGGGGCATCCGATGTCGGCCATCCGGCTGCGGCTTCTGTCGGCCGTGGTGCTGCTCGTGGCGGGATCGGCCGCCGCGGCGGCCCAGGACGGCCCCGGCAAGGGCTATGGCCAGGTGCCGCAAGGCGCCTATTCCATCATCGCCGAAGTCAAGGCCAGGCCGGGCAAGGAGGCCGAGCTGCGCGCGGTGACGCTGCCGCTGATCGGCCTGGTGCGGGGCGACCCCAAGAACCTCGTGTACTTCCTGCAGGAAGATCGCGAACGGCCGGGGCATTTCATTTTCTATGAAGTCTTTGCCACGCGCGAAGATTTCGAGGCCCACAACGCCATGCCCTACGTCAAGGAATGGTTTGCCGGGATCGCCGACCTCGCCGAGGGCGGCGTGACGGTGCGGCGGATGGAAATCCTCGGCCCGGCCAAGTGACGCGACGCGTCGCGACCGGTTCACACGAAGGAGGCAGCATGTCCAAGGGTAAGGTTCTCATCGTCGGGTCCAATGCGACCCGCATCGACATCCAGGGCGGCGGCACCGGCCCCACCGGGCAGTATCTGAACGAAACGGTCGTGCCCGCCATGGCGCTGGTCGCCGCCGGCTACGACGTGGTCCTGGCCACGCCGAACGGCGGCAAGCCGTTCATAGACCCCGCCTCGGATTCGGCGGTGCATTTCGACGGGGACGAGGCGGCCTACCGGCGGGCGCGCAGCTTCTTCGACGGCGATCCGGCGATGAACCGGGTGATCACCCTGCGCCAGGCGATCGATGACGGGCTCGATCGATATGCCGGTGTCTTCGTGCACGGCGGCCAGGCGCCGGTGGTCGACCTGATGCAGGACAAGGCGCTCGGCGAAATTCTGCGGCATTTCCACGCGCGCCGGCAGCCGACCGCCTTCCTGTGTCACGGGCCGATCGCATCGGTGGCGGCCTTGGCCGAGCCCGGGGCATTCCGTGCGGCCCTGATCGCGGGCGATGCGGCCAGGGCGGTCGAACTCGGCAAGGGCTGGCAATATGCCGGCTACCGGATGACCGTGTTCACCGCGAGCGAGGAGAAGCCGATCGAGGAGAACATTCTTCACGGCAAGCTCTACTTCAACATGCCCGACGCCTTGACGGCCGCGGGCGGCATCGTGAGCGCCAACCCGACCGACTTCGCGCCCTACGTGGTCGAGGACCGCGAACTCATCACCGGCCAGAACCCGCGATCCGACCACCCGCTGGCGGCAAAGCTTGTCGCCGCGCTGGATCGCGCCGCGACGACGGCCTGACGAAGCGGGCGGATCGCCATGCGGCCGCATTGAAAATCGCCGCAATCCGGCGGCGCGCTCCGGCGCCGGTTCTCATTGCAAAGGCATCAAGATCATGTCGTATGTTCCTACGCCCGCAACCATCGACGACGCGCCCGAAGCGTCGCGCCCGATCCTCGATGCGCTCCAACGGCAGTTCGGCCGGGTACCGAACCTTCACCGGCTTGTTTCCAACAGTCCCGCGGCCCTCGCCGGGCTTGCCGGCCTGCAGGGGGCGCTGGGCAAGGGCGAACTGGCCCCCGCCACCCGGGAGCGCATCGCGCTTGCCGTCGCCGAGATCAACGGCTGCGACTATTGTCTTTCCGCGCACAGCTACAGCGGCGCCAAGCTTGCCCATCTCGATGCACGCGAGATCGCCGCCAATCGCCGCGGCACCTCCAACGATCCCCGGGCGGCAGCGGCCGTCGAGTTCGCCTGCGCCCTGACGGTGGCACGCGGTGCCGTCGGGCCCGGCGCGGTGGCGACGCTGCGGGCGGCCGGCTATGGCGACGCCGAGATCGTCGAGATCATCGCGCATGTCGCGCTGAACACGTTCACCAACTACGTCAACGAGGCACTCGCTACCGAGATCGACTTCCCGCGCGTCGATCGCCTCGCCGGGTGAGGCTCAGTACTTCTCGGGCACGTAGAGCTCGGTAGGCAGGGTCCGGCGCTCGTAGTTCGGATTGAATACCCGCTCGGGCAGCGCGACGTCCTCGTGCGGCACCTCGCCGTAGGGGATTACCGACAGGAGGTGGGCGATGCAGTTCAGCCGCGCGCGCTTCTTGTCGTTGCCCTCGACGATGTGCCAGGGCGCCTCGGGGATGCTGGTGCGCTCGAACATCTCTTCCTTGGCCTTGGTGTACTGCTCCCAGCGCACGCGCGACTGCAGGTCCATCGGCGACAGCTTCCACTGCTTGATCGGGTCGTGGATCCGCATCAGGAAACGCAGCTGCTGCTCCTCGTCGGTGATCGAGAACCAGTACTTGACCAGGATGATGCCGGAACGCACCAGCATGCGCTCGAATTCCGGCACGTCGTGGAAGAAGTCTTCCACCTGGCCCTCGTCAGCGAAGCCCATCACCCGCTCGACGCCGGCGCGGTTGTACCAGCTGCGGTCGAACAGGACGATTTCCCCGGCGGCCGGCAGGTGGGGTACGTAACGCTGGAAGTACCACTGGGTCTTCTCGCGGTCGGACGGCGCGGGCAGCGCCACCACCCGGCAGGTGCGCGGGTTGACGCGCTGGGTGATGCGCTTGATGGCGCCGCCCTTGCCGGCGCTGTCGCGCCCCTCGCACAGTACCACCAGCTTCAGCCCCTTGTGGCGCACCCAGTCCTGCAGCTTCACCAGTTCGCCCTGCAGGCGCAGCAATTCGGTGAAATAGGTCTGGCGGTCGATGCTGGCCTTCTTGCGCCTGGCCAGCAGCGTGCGCAGCTCGGGGGGAACGCGGGCATCGTCGATCGACTGCTCGAGCTCCTCGTCCATGTCGTCCTCCAGCTCGAGCTCGAGCCAGGACCGCGTCTCGGTTTCGTTCTGCGCCATCGATCAACCCTCCCGCGAATCGGCAAAGCACCCTGAGGCTACTGCAATTCCGTGACAGTTGCCGGTCATGGCGGCGGTTCCCGCCTCCGTCATTTCACCGGCCGCTTTTCCAGTTTCCGCGCCAGGGTGCGGCGATGCAGGCCGAGGCGGCGGGCGGCTTCCGAAATGTTGAAGTCGGTATCGACCAGCGTCTCGTGGATGCGTTCCCATTCGAGCGTCTTGATCGAGGTTCGCCGCTCGGTCAGCGGCACCGAGGTATCGCCCTCCGCCTTGTCGAAGGCCGCCTCGATATCGTCGGTATTGGCCGGCTTGGCCAGGTAGTGGCAGGCGCCGAGCTTGATCGCCTCGACCGCCGTGGCGATGCTGGCAAAGCCGGTCAGCACGACGATCCTGATCGTGGCGTCTTGGGCCGCCAGCAGCTTCACGCATTCGAGGCCCGAACCGGCGCCGAGCTTGAGGTCGACCACGGCATAGCCCGGCTTGCGGGTTTCGAGGAAGGCGGCGAGGCCCTCGCGGTTTTCCGCGACCGCGACGTCGTAGCCCCGCTTCTCGAACGAACGCTTCAGCGTCTTGGCGAAGGTCTGGTCATCCTCGACGATGATCAGCGAACGCTCAATCGCCATGCTGGCCTCCTTCCGTCAGGCTGGCGAGCGGCAGCGTCAGGGTCACGCAGGCGCCGCGCGGCGTGTTGTCGGCGGTCACGCTGCCGCCCAGCTTGCGGACCACGTTGACGACGAGAAACAGGCCGAGCCCGCCGCCTTCGCGCCCCTTGCTGGACATATAAGGCTGGCCGAACGCGGCGAGAATATCCTGGTCGAAGCCGGGCCCGGCATCGCGGACGGCCATGACGAGCTTGCCGTCCTGGCGCTCGACGGTCACGCCGATCCAGTGGGGCGAGGCTTCGAAGGCATTGTCCAGCACGTTGAAGATCACCTGCTTCAGCGCCCGGTCGGACACGATGGGCTCGTCCGGATGGAAATCGCCGGCATAGTCGAGATGCGCTGCGGGCCGGCTGGCCCGCCATTCCTCGATCACTTCGTCGAGGAAGGCGCGCACCGTCGTGCGGATCGTGCCTTCGCCGCGCGCCTGGCCCGAAGCCATCAGGATGCCAGAGAGGATACGTTTGCAGCGGTCGATCTGGGCATGCATGTCGCCGATCTCCTCGGCAAGCTCGGGGTCGCGCCGGAAGATTTCCATCCGCCGCCAGTCGTTCAGCAGCACCGAGATGGTGGCAAGCGGCGTGCCGAGCTCATGGGCGGCGCCCGAAGCGAGCAGGCCGATGCGCACGATATGGTTCTCCTCGACCGATTGCCGGCGCAGATCGGCGAGATAGGCGTCGCGGTCGCGCAGGTTGCGGTTGATCCGCGTCATGAACAGCACGATCAGGCCGGCGGTCAGCAGGAAGCAGACGAACATGCCGCGGATATGCAGGTCGAACAGATCGCTGGCGCCGTGATGCTCGAGGTCGAGCGGCCGGAAGTGCATCGTCAGCATCACGAACGCGGCCGCGGCGGTGCCGACCAGGATCCAGGTCGACCACGGTGCCAGCAGGATGGCGCCCAGGGCGATCTGGAGCAGGTAGAGCGATACGAACGGGTTGGAGGCACCGCCGCTGAGATAGAGCTGCACGGTGAGCGCGGCAAGGTCGAGGAACAGCGCGACGAACAGCTCGGTGTTGGAGACCGGCCGGCTGGCGCGCAGCAACAGCAGGCTGAGCGCGTTGAGGCCGATCAGGAACAGCACGACACAGCCCATCGCGGTCAGCGGCAGGGGAATGTCGAACGAGAAATGGACGAGCAGGATCGTCACGACCTGGCCGGCCACCGCCAGCCAGCGCAGCTGGTGCAGCAGGAACAGGTTCTTGCGATTGGTCGTATCCGGGTTGGAGACGAGGCCGGTGCCACCCGGCAGCGACGTCTCAGGGTCCCATCGTGCGGTCAAGGGCATCCTTCGCGTTGCTTACCCCTGGCGCCGGGCCGTACCGCCTCGCAGAACGGCGATCAGCGCCGCGACCAGCATAGCGGCAAGCCCGAACCATGTCAGCGCGTAGCCGAGATGGCTGTTGCGGAACTGCACGACGGTCATGCCGCCCTGCGGCCAGCCGCCGTCATTGGGCCTGGCATCGGCGTCGACGAAGTAGGGGGCGGCATCGGTCAGCCCGCGCGCCGCCGCGATGGCCGCGACGTCGCGCGAATACCAGCGCCCGGCCGCGGAATCGTTGTCGCGCAGGAAGCCGCCGCCGGGCTCGGCGATGCGCAGCAGGCCGGTGACGGTGGTCTCGGTATCGATGTTGCCGGCCTGGCGCTGGGCCGGATCCCTGCGGTCCGCCGGCACGAAGCCGCGATTGACCAGCACGGTGAAACCCCGGTCGGTGCGGAACGGGGTCAGCACCCAGAAGCCGCCGCCCAGCGCGGTGACCGCCTGGACGAGCGTTTCGCGATCGTTGAGATAGTGGCCCGCCATCTGCACGTGGCGGTATTCCTGGGTGGCGGCGGTCACGCCGGGCCAGTCGGCCGGCCCCGGCGCCGGCATTGGGGCCTGATCCACCCGCTCGGCCACCCGCGCGATCAGGCCAAGCTTCCACTCGCGGCGCTCGACCTGCCACAGGCCGAGGCCGCTGGTGATGCCGATGCCGATCAGCATCACCAGGGCGAAGGCCAGCTTCTTCCAGTTCGGTCTGTTGGTCCCCCCCGCGCGCGCCGGGGCGCTCACGGCATCCCGCTCATGTCGTGCACGCCCGGCATCATGTTGGTGTTGAGGTGGAACATCACCCACAGCGAGCCCGACATGACGATGACGACGATGATCAGCGTGAACAGCAGCGCGGTGATCGACCAGCCGCCCTCGGCCTTCGGGTGCATGTGCAGGAAATAGATCATGTGGACCACGACCTGCACGGCGGCGAAGACCATGATGGCGATCGCGGTGGCCTGCTTGCTTTCCAGCGCGCCGGTCATCACCAGCCAGAACGGCACAGCGGTCAGGATGACCGACAGGACGAATCCGGTCAGGTAGCCCTTCAGCGAGACATGGGCGTGGTCGGCCTCGGCATGAGCGCTCATCGCAGCATCCCCATCAGATAGACGAACGTGAAGACGCCGATCCAGATGACGTCGAGGAAGTGCCAGAACATGCTGAGGCACATCAGCCGGCGCCGGTTGGCGGCGATCAGGCCGTGGCGCGCCACCTGGACCATCAGCGTGACCAGCCAGACGGTGCCGAAGGTGACGTGCAGGCCGTGGGTGCCGACCAGGGTGAAGAAGGCCGACAGGAAGGCCGAACGCTGCGGCGTCGCGCCCTCGTGGATCATGTGGGCGAACTCGTAGAGCTCGATGCCGAGGAAGGCCAGGCCGAACAGCCCGGTGACGGCCAGCCAGGCCTGGACCGCGCCGGCCCGGCCGCGCTGCATCTCCAGCATGGCGAAGCCGTAGGTGATCGAGGACAGCAGCAGCATCGTCGTGTTGACGGCGACCAGCGGCAGGTCGAACAGGTCCTTGGGCGCCGGGCCGGCGGCGTAGTTGCCGCCGACCACGCCGTAGACGGCGAACAGGATCGCGAAGATGAGGCAATCGCTCATCAGGTAGATCCAGAAGCCGAGCATGGTCGAGCCGCCTTCGGGGTGGTCGTGCTCGTCCAGGTCGTAGAAGACGGGGGCGCCGTCCGCGGTGATCGGGAGTTTCGTTGCCATGATTGCCTTACCCCCGCGACGCCAGGGCTTGCGTCCGGGCCTCTTCCGTCCGGACCACGACGTCGGCCGGGATATGGAAATCGCGGTGATAGTTGAAGGTATGCCAGATGGCGGTGGCGAGGATGCCGGCGAAGCTCAGCGCCACCAGCCACCAGATGTGCCAGATCAGGGCGAAGCCGCAGGCAACGCTCAACCCCGCCAGGATCACGCCGGTGCCGGTGTTCCTGGGCATGTGGATCGGGCGGAAGCCCGACAGCGGGCGGCCGTGGCCGCGGCGCTTCATGTCTGCCCAGGCATCGTTGTCATGGATGACCGGCGTGAAGGCGAAGTTGTAGTCCGGCGGCGGCGAGGAGGTCGACCATTCGAGCGTCCGGCCGTCCCAGGGATCGCCGGTGACGTCGGCGAGTTCGCGGCGTTTCCAGATGCTGACCGCGATCTGCAGCAGGAAGGCACCGATGCCGGCCGCGATCACCGCCGCGCCGATGCCGGCGATGATGAACCAGATATGCAGCGAGGGATCGTCGAACACCCGCATGCGCCGGGTCACGCCCATCAGGCCGAGGACGTAGAGCGGCGTGAAGGCGAGCCAGTAGCCCACCACCCAGCACCAGAACGACACCTTGCCCCAGAACGGCTGAAGCTTGAAGCCGAAGGCCTTCGGCCACCAGTAGTAGATCGCGGCGAACAGGCCGAACACCACGCCGCCGATGATGACGTTGTGGAAATGCGCGACCAGGAACAGGCTGTTGTGCAGCACGAAGTCGGCCGGGGGCACGGCCAGCAGCACGCCGGTCATGCCGCCGACGACGAAGGTCAGCATGAAGGCGATGGTCCACATCATCGGCAGCTCGAAGCGGATGCGGCCGCGATACATCGTGAACAGCCAGTTGAAGATTTTCGCTCCCGTCGGGATCGAGATGATCATCGTGGTGATGCCGAAGAACGAATTGACGGATGCGCCCGAGCCCATCGTGAAGAAGTGATGCAGCCAGACCAGGTAGGACAGGATGGTGATGACGACGGTGGCGTAGACCATCGAGGTGTAGCCGAACAGCCGCTTGCCCGAGAAGGTCGAGGTGCCCTCCGAATAGACGCCGAACAGCGGCAGGATCAGGATGTAGACCTCGGGGTGGCCCCAGATCCAGATCAGGTTCACGTACATCATCGGGCTGCCGCCGAAGTCGTTCGTGAAGAAGTTGGTGCCGACGTAGCGGTCGAGGCCCAGCAGCACCAGCACAGCGGTCAGGACGGGGAAGGTCGCCACGATCAGCACGTTGGTGCAGAGCGACGTCCAGGTGAAGACCGGCATCTTCATCAGGGTCATGCCCGGCGCGCGCAGCTTGAGGATCGTGCATATCAGGTTGATGCCCGACAATGTCGTTCCTACACCGGCTATCTGCAGCGCCCAGATATAATAGTCGACGCCGACGTCGGGGCTGTAGCCGAGGTTGGACAGCGGCGGATAGGCCAGCCATCCGGTCTTGGCGAATTCGCCGATAAACAGCGAGGCCATCACCAGCACCGCGCCGCCGACCGTCATCCAGAAGCTGAAATTGTTCAGGAACGGGAAGGAGACGTCGCGCGCGCCGATCTGCAACGGCACCACGTAGTTCATCAGGCCGGTGACCAGCGGCATCGCCACGAAGAAGATCATGATCACGCCATGCGCCGTGAAGATCTGATCGTAGTGATGGGCGTTGAGATACCCCTCCGAGCCGTTGAAGGCCCAGGCCTGCTGCAGGCGCATCATGATGGCGTCGGCGAAGCCGCGCAGCAGCATGACGATGCCCAGCACCATGTACATGATGCCGATCTTCTTGTGATCGACGCTGGTGAACCATTCCTTCCACAGGTAGCCCCACAGGCGGAAATAGGTCAGCGCGCCGACCAGCGCGATGCCGCCGAGGGCTACCACCGCGAAGGTGACGACGACGATGGGTTCGTGCAGCGGCAGCGATTCCCAGCGCAGGCGGCCGAACAGGAAAGTGGTTTGCATCGTACTGGGCTCGGTCATGGAACTATCACAGGGCTGACGGCGGGGAGGCGGGGACGATCCCGCCGACGCGCCGGTTTTCGGTCCACGGGCGGCCGAGGCCAGCGCCGCGCAGCGGCGACTGGTCGCGCAAGGTGACGAGGCCGGGCCTGGCCGCGTCGCGCGCGGCGCGGAAGGCTGCTTCCTCTTCCTCGACCGTGCAGAGGCTGGCGACGTAGGTCGCGGCCCCGCCGCGGCGGGCGTACTTGTCGTAGGTCAGGGGGGCGGTGGCGTAGACGCCGGCGAGGCCCAGGCCCCCGCGGGCGTCGATCGACATCATCTGGTTCATGCACATCTTGCCCTGCTCGACGCACATGTTGAGGATCGCCTGGTAGAGGGCGGGGTCGACCGGGGCGAAGCGGCGCACCGGCTCGTTCTCGCTGGGCTTTTCCAGCTCGAGGTAGCGGGCGCGGTCGAGGCCCGAGCCGGCGGCCTTGGCCTCGGCCACCCACTGCTCGAATTCCTGCGGCGACTGGCCGATGAAGGCGAAACGCATGCCCGAGAAGCCGGCGCCGCTGTAATTGGCCGAGATGCCGAGATAGCGGCCAGGGTGGTTGATCACCGCGTGCAGCTTGGTCTCCATCCCCGGCATCGCATAGATCATGCCGGCCAGGGCGGGCACGTAGAACGCGTTCATCACCGACGACGAGGTGATGCGGAAATCGATCGGCCGGTCGACCGGCGCGGCCATCTCGTTGACGGTGGCGATGCCGTATTCCGGGTAGATGAACAGCCACTTCCAGTCGAGGGCGACGACCTGGACGGTGAGCGGGGCATGTTCCGGCGTCACCGGCTTGCCCGCCGCGATCCGGTCGATGCGGCGATAGGGATCCAGGAGATGCGTGCCGGCCCAGGTCAATGCGCCCAGGCAGATGATGATCAAGAGCGGCGCGGCCCAGATCACCAGTTCCAGCTTGGTCGAATGATCCCAGTCGGGGTCGTAGGCCGCGGCCTTGTTGCCCTGGCGGTAGCGCCAGGCGAACAGCACGGTCAGCGCCATCACCGGGATGATGATCAAGAGCATCAGCAGCGTGGAGATGACCAGGAGGTCGCGCTGCTGGGCCGCCACGTCGCCCGCGGGCGCCAGCACGACGAGATCGCAACCGCCGAGCAGCAGCAGCGGTAGCGGGAGAAGGAGGAGGTGGCCGAAACGTCTCATGAGAAACTCGAATGCCTGGGTACGGTTTCCGGGCGGCAGGGCATCATTGTGCGCTGCGGCATGGCACTCAGGGATAGCGGGGGCCGCGATGGCAGGGCATTGGACAATTTGTCCAATGCCCCATCCTTCGGCGGTGCAGCAAAAAAGCGTTGCGCCGCGCCGGAGGGATTCCGCGCGGGCTTGTGGTATTTAAGTACTCAGCAGCGGGTGGTGAAGATGACCCATGTCTCGGCGGCCGAGCGCGACGCGCGGATCGTTTCCCATCATGGGGGCGTCAACCCTGGCGACATCGCCGTCGGCGTCATCATCGGGCGCACGTCGGAATTCTTCGACTTCTTCGTCTACGCGATCGCCTCGGTGATCGTGTTCCCCAGGCTGGTCTTCCCCCATATCGACCCGCTGCTGGCAACGGTCTACTCGTTTGCCATCTTCGCCCTTGCCTTCGTCGCCCGCCCGCTCGGCACCGTGTTCTTCATGGCGGTCGACCGCGCCTATGGCCGCGGCGCCAAGCTGACCTCGGCGCTGCTGCTGCTCGGCGTCTCGACCGTCGCCATCGCCTTCCTGCCCAGCCACGACACGATCGGCGCGGCGGCGATCTGGCTGCTGGCGCTGGCGCGCATCGGCCAGGGCATCGCGCTTGGCGGCACCTGGGACGGCCTGCCGTCGCTGCTCGCCTTGAACGCGCCGGAAAACCGCCGCGGCTTCTATGCGATGGTGCCGCAGCTCGGCGCCCCGATCGGCCTGATCGTGGCCTCGGCGCTGTTCGCCTATTTCGTCAACAAGCTGTCGGCCGCCGATTTCTTCGACTGGGGCTGGCGCTATCCGTTCTTCGTTGCCTTCGCCATCAACGTCGTGGCGCTGTTCGCCCGGCTGCGCATCGTGGTGACGCCGGAATTCACCCGCCTGTTCGAAAGCGGCGACCTGCAGCCGGCGCGGATCCGCGACGTGGTCCGCGCCGAAGGCAGCAACATCGTCATCGGCGCCTTCGCCCCGCTGGCCAGCTTCGCCCTGTTCCACATGGTCACCGTGTTCCCGCTGTCCTGGGTGTTCCTGTTCACCGACGAGGCGCCGGGCCGGTTCCTGATCATCGAGGTGATCTCGGCGGTGTTCGGCATCATCGCCATCGTCGCCTCCGGCCTGATCGCCGACCGCATCGGCCGCCGCTCGCTGCTGCTCGGCACCGGCATCGCCATCGCGGTGTTCTCCGGCTTCGCGCCCCAGCTGCTCGACGGCGGCACGGCCGGCGAGGTGGTCTTCATGGTGCTGGGCTTCATTCTGCTCGGGCTGTCCTTCGGCCAGTCCTCGGGCATCGTGGCTTCGAGCTTTTCGGCCCGCTTCCGCTATACCGGTTCGGCCATCACCTCGGATCTCGCCTGGCTGTTCGGCGCGGGCTTCGCGCCGCTGGCCGCGCTGCTGTTGTCGAGCAATTTCGGCCTGATCTCGGCCGGCGCCTATCTGCTGTCGGGCGCCGCCTGCACGCTGGTGGCGCTGTGGATCGCCGGCCGCATGGGCCGCGACGTCGGCCGCACCAGCATGTAACGAACGATCGCCGCCGCCGGGCCAGACCGGCGGCGGCGGCGGGTATGAGGTTCGCGGCG
>JAEYTW010000005.1 GCA_023433835.1 Pseudomonadota bacterium
GGGCATCGATCTCGCCGCCCGGGCGGTCGCCGCCCCGGGCGAGGCCTGCTGGTACGAGGAACCGGGCTATCCGATCGGCCGCGCCGCGCTGGAGGCGGCAGGCATCGCGGTCGTGCCGGTGCCGGTCGATGCCGACGGCCTCGATGTCGCCGCCGGCCGTGCCCGCGGCCCCGCGGCCCGGCTGGCCATGGTGGCGCCGGCCCATCAGTACCCGCTGGGCTCGACCATGACCCTGGCCCGGCGACTCGCTTTGCTCGACTGGGCCGAACAGGCCGGGGCCTGGATCATCGAGGACGATTACGACGGCGAATTCCGCCATGGCGGCCGGCCGCTGGCGCCGCTGCACGCGCTGGACGGCGGCCGGCGGGTCTTCCATCTCGGCACGTTCTCCAAGTCGCTCGCCCCCGGCCTGCGGCTCGGCTATCTCGTCGTGCCCGAACTGCTGATCGGGCGGGTCGCCACCTTGAAGGCCGCCGCCGATCGCGGCGCGCCCGGCCTCGACCAGATGATACTGGCCGCCTTCATCGGCGAAGGGCGCTTCGCTGCCCATCTGCGCCGGATGCGGGTGCTTTATGCCGAGCGCCAGTCCTGCCTGAAGGCGGCGCTGGCAAGCGAGGCCGGCGGGCTGCTCGATGCAGGTCCCGTGCCCGGGGCGGGGCTGCATCTCTCCGCCTGGCTCGCCGTGCCCGGCGACGACGTGGCGATTTGCCGCCTGGCGGCCGAGGCCGGGGTGGGTGCCGCGCCGCTTTCCACCTATTACTGCGAGGCTGCCGCCGCCCGGCCCGGCTTCGTCATCGGCTTCGCCGGCACGCCGGAAGCGCGCATCCGCCCAGCGGTCCACCGCCTGGTGCGAAGCATTACGGGGATACAACCGTTGCGCCGAACCCGGGGCCCCCTTAGCCTTGCGACCCAGCGATGACGACGCAGCCCCGTTCGACCGACGAACACCATCAGATCGTCCATGCCGCCTTGCCCGCGGAGGCGGCACCGTCGCTGCGTGGCCTCTACGACCTCTGGGAATCCCGCCGGCAGGGCCGCCCGGTTCCGGCGCGCCGGGATATCGATGTGCTGGAACTGCGCCCATGGCTCGGCTGGCTGACGGTCATCGACATGGTCGATGGCGGCGCCGACTTCGTCTATCGCATCTTCGGCAGTTCGCAGGCCGCCCAGATCGGCATGGACCTGACCGGGCGGCGCGCTTCGGCCTGTCCGGCCGTCACCCCGTCCTTCCTGCAAAACTTGCGCGAGGCGGCGGCAACCGCCAGACCGATCTTCGGCACCCGGGTGATCGAGATTTCGGCGCGCGGCTATGCCTATCGCTGGCAACGGCTGATCCTGCCCCTGACCCGTCACGGCGAGACGGTCGAGACCTTCATGATATTGGCGGCGCCCGTGACGCCGGTGGTCAGCCCACCACCGCCGTCTGCCACTTGAAATCGGTGATCTTGCGTCCGCGCAGCAGTTCGACCAGATGGCGGGCACCGGCAAAATGCGGCTGCTGCATGATGTCGAGCGCGACGAGGACGATCTCGCCCGAGGTGAAGAATTTCTTGAGGGCGGTGATGGCGCGCGCGGCCATGCGATCGTCGATCACGACCGAATAGTTGACGAAGATCAGGGTGAAGGTTTCCTGACCCGTCTGGATGAAGGTGACCTGATAGGTCTGCTTCTGACCGGCCTGTTCCACGACGACCGCGCCTCCCCGCCTGGCACCTGCCCTTAATCACGATCATGTCCGGGTTTGTTGCCCATCGGACATTAGCCCAAGGTAGGTAGGATCAGATTAACAAATCATGAATAAATGTCAGGCAGGTAAGGTCTTATTTTAAGGCAAATCAATTAAAATTTGATTTATTTCTATTGGAAGCAAACAGACTGCCCGGCTGTTTTTCGGAATCCGACGGCAGCGGCGCCCGGCGATCCATCGTCCAGGTCAGGATGTCCTGCCAGACGACTTCGCGGTCGAGATCGCGCAGCAGCAGATGCCAGCCATTGTCATAGACCGCGACACGATGGGGGCCGCCCAGCGTTTCGACCATCCGTTCGACCGGGGCCTTGGGGACGACTTCGTCCTTTTCGCCATAAAGCACCAGCGACGGCACTTTCAGCCGCGGCGCCGCCGCCAGCCCCTCGTCCATCAGGTCGGCCAGGCCCGAGACGCTGTCGGCACGGGTTCCCTTGATGACCAGCGGGTCGCGCCCGAGCGCGATCAGCATCGGAATGTTGTCGGAAGCCTGGATCTTCAATCCCTGCCCGGTCAACTGCTCGCCCGGGGCGATACGCGGCACCAGCCACAAGGCGATGCGGTACAGCGGGTTCATCGTCACCCGCCCCCATACCGCCGGGGCCGACAGGATCACCCCGGCCACCGCCGGCGGTTTGGGGGCGCCCATCGTGGCCAGCACCACGGCGCCGCCCATGCTTTCGCCCAGCACGAAGATCGGCTTGCCCGGATGGACGGAAGCGACAAGCGGCACGATAGTGCGCAGATCCGAAGTCAGGAGTTCGGTCCCCGCCCAGATGCCGCGCTGCCTGGTCTGGCCGAAGCCGCGCTGGTCATAGGCGTAGAAAGAGACGCCGCGGCTGGCGAACCACGGCCCCGGTTCGGCGAAGGCATTGGAATAATCGTTCATGCCGTGCAGGCCGATGATCACCGCCCGCTCCTCGATGTCCGGCGGGGCCCGCCAGATCTTGAGCGGCAGCCGATACCCGTCGTCCATGATGGCCACGCCCTCCGACAGGATCGGCGTGGTGACTTCCGAGCCGCGCATCTGCACCGTCGGCGCGCAGGCGGCGACAAGAAGGAGAAGGGCCAGGGCGAACAGGCGCGGCTTCATCGGGATAATATGGCGCGACATTCAGCTGCCGACCAGTTCTCGAACCCTCTCCTTCAGATAGGGGAGGAGTTCGGCGGAAAACCACGGATTGGCCTTGATCCATCCGGTGTTGCGCCAGGATGGATGGGGTAGCGGCAGGAAGTCGGGCAGGTATTCCCGCCAGGCCGCGACGGTGGCGGTCAGGCCGGGATGCCGGCGGGCGCCGAGATGCCAGGCCTGCGCGTAGGTGCCGACCAGCAGCTTCAGTTCGATCTGCGGCATCAGATCGAACACCCGCTGGCGCCAGGCCGGGGCGCATTCCGGCCGCGGCGGATAATCGCCGCCGCGCGGCATGGTGCCGGGGAAACAGAACCCCATCGGCACCACGGCCACCCGCGCGGTGTCGTAGAATTGCGCCCGGTCGAGGCCGAGCCAGTCTCGAAGGCGGTCACCGGAAGCATCGTCGAACGTCAAGCGGGCAACATGGGCGCGGGTTCCCGGCGCCTGGGCGCAGATGGCCAGCCGCGCCGTGGTCGAGACGCGCAACAGCGGTCGCGGCCCCAGCGGCAGTTGCCCCTCGCACAGCCGGCAGGCCTGGATGTCGGCAAACAGCCGATCGAGCATCAGAACAGCGATATCTTCAGCGGGCCGACGACGTAAACCCACCAGATCGCCAGGCACAGCCACGGGGCGAAGGCGATGCGGCGCTGGCGCGGCCAGGCCTGGCGGGTAACGGCGACGGTGGCCAGTACCAGGACGAGTGCCCCGCCGGCGCCGATCAGCATCACGCTGGGCACGCCGGAGAGCCCGACCCAGGCCCCCGCCGCCGCCATCAGCTTGGCATCGCCGAAGCCGAGGCCGATCCGGCCGCGCCAGCGCCGGTAGATGAAGCCCAGCGCCGCGAACAACGCGAAGGCGACGGCGGCCCCGACCGCGCCGTCGATGAATGTCACCATGCCAGTCCGGTAGGAGGCCAGGAGCCCGGCGGCCGTCAGCGGCAGGGTCAGCACGTCGGGCAGGCGCAGGGCGGTGATGTCGGATACGGTCAGCGCGATCAGCGTCCAGCCCAGCGCGCAGGCGATCCAGACCGACCAGCCGTAGAAGGCGAACGCGGCCGAGACGGCGATGCCCACGGCCGCCAGTTCGGCCAGCGGCAGCATCGCGGGAATCCGGCCGCCGCAATGGCGGCAGCGGCCGCGCTGGACCGCGAAGGACACGATCGGAACGAGCTCGAGCGGTCCGAGCGTCGCCCCGCAATGATCGCAGGCCGACCGCGCGACCACCACCGGCCGCCCCTGCGGCAGGCGCTGGCCCACCAGGGCCGCCAGGCTGCCGGCGAAGGGCGACAGGGCCAGGGCGGCCAATGTCAGTGGCGTGATGGTCAGCGGGGTCAGGGTCACGGCTGCTTGAACGGATGCACCTTATGCCAGTGCCGGGCGATATCGGCGCGGCGGGCGACCCACACCTTGTCGTGGCCCTGAACGTAGTCGAGGAACCGCGCCAGCGCGGGGGGCCCGCCCGGGGGCCCCCCCCCCCCGCCCCGCGCGGCCCCCC
>JAEYTW010000030.1 GCA_023433835.1 Pseudomonadota bacterium
GGTTCCCCCCCCAACCCCCCCGCGGGGGGGGCCCCACCCCCGCCCCGCTTTTTTTGTTCGGGGCTCAGCTGTAATGCTTGCCGGCGCGGGCCCACAGGATGTGGTTGCGCATCGTCGATTCCGCCCATTCGGCATCGCGCGCGTTCAGGGCTTCCCAGATTTCGCGGTGATGGTTGTTGGAGCGGGCAAGCTGGGCGTCGGTGTAGTGGTGGAAGACGCGCAGCAGGAACGGGACGCCGATCACCTGGCGCAGCAGCGCCACGAGCCGCGCATTGCCGGCCGCGTCGATGACGATGCCGTGGAAGTCGGCATCGAGATGGGCGATGCGTTCGCGGGCCGTGGCCCGCTCGTCGCCACCCCCGGCCGCGGCCGGCAGCAGGGCGTCGATCTCGCCGATGATCGCCTGCAGCCGGTTCAGCCCGGCGATGGTGATCTTCTGCGCCGCGATTCGCGCGGCGAAGCCCTCGAGCATCGCGCCGATGGTATAGAGTTCGGCTTCGCCGTCGCCGGTCGTGTCGATCACCACCATGCCGCCGCGATCGTCGACCTCGAGCAGGCCTTCCGCCGCCAGCCGATGCAACGCTTCGCGCACGGGTGTGCGCGAAACCCCGATCGCATCGCAAAGCCTTCGTTCGACCAGCCGGTCGCCACTGGGAAAAGTGCCGTCGCCGATGCCGCTTCTGATGGCGTCATAGGCCTTCTGTACTGCGTCCACTGCCTGCCACCCCCCTGTTGGAGATCTTATGATTTTTTGACGCAGGCCCATTGATGCCCAGGCAGCGGGCAGATGTCCATATTCTCCTTATCGTGGCAAATTGGTTGGGCTGGCCAACTGTTATCCCAACCTACCCCAATCGCACGAGCGGCGCTTCTTCCTGGGCGCAGCTGACGCCGGTGCCGCCCAGGCCGCAATAGCCGCCGGGATTCTTGGCCAAATACTGCTGGTGATATTCCTCGGCAAAGTAGAACGTCGGCTGGGGCCCGAATTCGGTGGTGATGGGGCCGTACCCGGCCTTGGCCAGCGCCGCCTGATAGGCATCGCGACTGGCCAGCGCCGCGTCGCGCTGCGCCTCGTCCTGCCAGTACAGGGCGGAACGGTACTGCGTGCCCACGTCGTTGCCCTGGCGCATCCCCTGGGTCGGGTCGTGGCTTTCCCAGAACACCTTCAGCAGCGCCTGGTAGGACACGGCCGCGGGGTCATAGACCACCAGCACCGCCTCGGTATGGCCGGTGCGGCCCGAGCAGACTTCTTCATAGGTCGGGTTGCGGGTGAGGCCGCCGGCATAGCCGACCGCCGTCGTCCACACGCCCGGCACCTGCCAGAACTTGCGCTCGGCACCCCAGAAGCAACCCAGACCGAACTGGGCCAGGCCCATCCCCGCGGGGTAGGGCGGCAGGATCTGGCGGCCGTTGACGTAGTGGCGATCGACCAGCCGCACCGACGCATCGCGCCCGGGCAGGGCTTCGGCCGCGGTCGGCAGGCTCAGCTTCTTGGCGGCGGACATCCACATGACTTCAGTCCCTCTTCGACTTTCCGAGAGCCTGACATGGGGATTGTACCGATACAACTCAAGGCGCCGTGACGGGCTTCACACGACTGCAACCGCGCGGCAATTGCCAGGCAACCGGCCATGCTCTAAGACAAAACCACCCAGGGACCGGTAGTAAAAAACACACAAAAGGTGATCTTTCATGAGCGCCAGGACCGAAGCCCGCAAAGCGGAAACCATCGACAGTCTGGCCCAGCTCGCCGCATCGCGCCTCGATGCGGATACGAGTGCGCAGGGGCAGGCGGCCGATTTCCTGCGGCGGTTCTATGCCAACGTCGCCCCCGAGGACATTGCCGAGCGCGGCCTCGACGATCTCTACGGCGCCGGCCTCGCCCTCTGGCAGTTCGGGCGCAACCGCGCCGCCGGCACCACCAAGGTGCGGGTCTACAACCCCCGCCTGGCCGAGCATGGCTGGGCCTCGACCCACACCGTCGTTGAGATCGTCAACGACGACATGCCGTTCCTGGTCGACTCGATCACCGCCGAGCTCAACCGGCGCGACATTTCCGTCCACCTCGTCATCCACCCGGTGCTGCGCATCGCCCGCGACCAGGCCGGCGCGCTGGTCGGCCTGGCGGAAGACGGCCAGCGCGAAAGCTGGATGCATATCGAGATCGATGCGCAGGGCGACGACCCGGCCTGCGTCGCGGTGCAGACCGCGCTGTCGGCGATCCTGGCCGATGTCCGCGTCTGCGTCAGCGACTGGCGGGCGATCCAGGGGCGCTGCGACCAGGTGGCGACCGAACTGACGCAGACCCCGCCGCCGCGGCCCGAAGCCGAAGTCGCCTCGACCCGCGATTTCCTGTCCTGGCTGGCCACCGACAACTTCACCTTCCTCGGCTATCGCGAAAGCCGTTATCTCGGCGAGGGGGCGTCGTTCCGCCACGAAGTCGTGCCCGACAGCGGCCTCGGCCTGCTGCGCAGCCCCGAGTTCGTGGTCTTCGACGTGCTGCGCAACGTGACGGTGCTGCCGCGGCTCGAGCAGTTCGTGCGCGCGCCGGAACTGCTGCGCATCGCCAAGGCCAACCGCCGCTCGACCGTGCATCGCACCGCCTATCTCGATGCCATCGGCATCAAGCAGTACGACGCCGACGGCCGGGTGGTCGGCGAGAAACTGTTCCTCGGCCTGTTCACCTCGACCGCCTACATGCAGCGGCCGACCGACATCCCCCTGCTGCGCGACAAGGTGCGTGCCGTCATCGGCCTGGCCGGCTTTCCGCCCGGCGGCCATGCGGCGAAGAACCTGCAGCACGTGCTCGAGACCTTCCCGCGCGACGAGATGTTCCAGACGCCGATCGACGAACTCTACGACACCACGATCGGCATCACCCGGCTGCAGGAACGCCAGCGCATCGCCCTGTTCCTGCGCCGCGATCCGTTCGACCGCTTCGTTTCGGGCCTGGTCTACGTGCCGCGCGACCGGTTCTCGACCGATCTGCGCCGGCGCTTCCACGAGATCCTGGCCCAGGCCTATAACGGCCGCACCTCGGCCTATTACACCCAGCTCGCCGACGATTCGGCGCTGGTGCGCATCCATCTGATCATCGGCACCACCCCCGGCGAAGTGCCCGACGTGCGGCCCGAGGATGTCGAGCGCCAGCTGGTCGAGGCCGGCCGCTCGTTCGGCGACCGGCTGAAGGATGCGCTGCTGGCCTCGGCCGGCGAAGCCAACGGCCTGCCGAAGCTGCGCCGCTTCCAGGATGCCTTCCCGGCATCCTACCGCGAGCGCTTCAGCCCCGAGCAGGCAGCCCTCGACATCGGCGCGCTGGAAACCGTGCTGTCGGGCGAGCGCAAGCTGGTGCTGAGCCTCTATCGCACAGTCGATTCCAAGGACAATGAGCTGCGCCTGAGGCTGTTTCACCGCGACGAGCCGGTGCCGCTGTCCGACGTCATGCCGATGCTGGAGAACATGGGGCTCAAGGTCCTGACCGAGGATCCGTTCCGCATCCGGCCGCTGGTCGACGTGCCGGCCCAGAAGAAAGGCACCGTCTACCTGCACGACCTGGTGATGAGCGTGCGCGAGGCGCGCGAGATCGATCTGCCGCGGGTCAAGCCGCTGTTCGAGGAAGCCTTCGCCGAAGTCTTCTCCGGCGATGCCGCCTCGGACGGCTTCAACCGCCTGGTGCTCGGCGCCACGATGGCGATGGTGGAAGTGCGCGTGCTGCGCGCCTTCGCCGCCTTCCTGCGCCAGGCCGGCATTCCGTTCAGCCAGACCTACATGGAAGACACGCTGACCAAGTATCCGCGCATCGCGCGGCGCCTGGTCGACCTGTTCCTGACCATGCATGATCCCAAGCTGACCGGCGACCGCGCGGCGGCCGAAGCGGCGATCGTGGCGGAGCTCGCCAAGCTGTTTGACGGGGTATCGAGCCTCGACGAGGACCGCATCCTCCGCCGCTTCCTCAATGCGATCCAGTCATCCCTGCGCACCAACCATTTCCAGCGCGATGCGCAGGGCCGGCCCAAGGGTTACCTGTCCTTCAAGCTCGACAGCCAGAAGATCGACGACCTGCCGCTGCCCCGGCCGCTCTACGAAGTCTTCGTGTTCTCGCCGCGGGTCGAGGCCGTCCACCTGCGCGGCGGCAAGGTTGCCCGCGGCGGCATCCGCTGGTCGGACCGGCGCGAGGATTTCCGTACCGAGATCCTCGGCCTGATCAAGGCCCAGATGGTCAAGAACGCGGTCATCGTGCCGGTCGGCTCTAAGGGCGGGTTCTTCGTCAAGCGGCCGCCGGCGCCCGAGGCCGGGCGCGACGCCTACATGGCCGAAGGCATCTATTGCTATCAGACGCTGATGCGGGGCCTGCTTGACATCACCGACAACCTGTCGCCCGACGGTGTCGTGCCGCCGCGCGACGTCGTGCGCCGCGACGACGACGACCCCTATCTGGTGGTCGCCGCCGACAAGGGCACCGCGACCTTCTCCGACATCGCCAATGCGGTCAGCCGCGAATACGGCTTCTGGCTCGACGACGCCTTCGCCTCCGGCGGGTCGGCGGGCTACGACCACAAGGCCATGGGCATCACCGCCCGCGGTGCCTGGGAGGCGGTGAAGCGGCATTTCCGCGAGATCGGCACCGATATCCAGGAGACCGATTTCACCGTGGTGGGCGTCGGCGACATGTCGGGCGACGTGTTCGGCAACGGCATGCTGCTCTCCCGCCATATCCGCCTGGTCGCTGCCTTCGACCACCGCAACATCTTCATCGATCCCGATCCGGATGCGGCGACCTCGTTTGCCGAGCGCGAGCGGCTGTTCAAGCTGCCGCGGTCGTCCTGGGCCGATTACGATGCCTCGCTGATCTCGGCCGGCGGCGGTATCTTCGACCGCAAGGCCAAGTCGATCAAGCTGAGCGAGGAGATCCGCCGCCGCTTCGCCATCAGGGAGGAGCAGCTGACGCCCGTCGCGCTGATGCAGGTGCTGTTGAAGGCGGAGACCGACCTTCTGTGGTTCGGCGGCATCGGCAACTACATCAAGGCCTCGACCGAAAGCCATGCCGAATGCGGCGACCGCGCCAACGATGCCTTGCGCATCGACGGCAACCAGGTCCGTGCCAAGGTGGTGGGCGAGGGCGCCAATCTCGGCGTCACCCAGCGCGGCCGCATCGAATACGCGCTGTCGGGTGGCCGCATCAACAATGACGCGGTTGACAATTCGGCCGGCGTCGACACTTCCGACCACGAGGTCAACATCAAGATCCTGCTGGGCGACGTCTGCGCCCGCGGCGACATGACGGTCAAGCAGCGCGACGTGCTGATGGCCGAGATGACCGACGAGGTCGGCCAGCTGGTGCTGCGCGACAATTACCTGCAGACCCAGGCTCTCTCGATCGCCGAGCTCGACGGGTCCGGTGCCCTCGATTCCTACGCCCGCATGATGAAGGCGCTGGAACGGACCGGGCGCCTGAACCGGGCCATCGAATTCCTGCCGCCGGACGAAAGCCTGGTCGAGCGCGCCGCGGCCAATCGCGGCCTGACCCGGCCCGAGCTCGCGGTGCTGATGGCCTATGCCAAGATGGCGCTGTACGACGAACTCCTGGAATCGGACCTGCCGGACGAACCCTGGCTGGAAATCGATCTGGAGCGCTACTTCCCCGAGGCGCTGCGCCAGCGCCACAAGGATGCGGTGCTGCGCCATCGCCTGCGGCGCGAGATCATCGCGACCGTCGTCACCAACTCGCTGGTCAACCGCACGGGCATCGGCTTCGTCAACGACCTGAAGGAAGCCTCGGGCTTTGCCGCCGGCGATCTCGCCCGCGCCTATCTCGCCGCCCGCGAGATGTTCGGCCTGCGCGACTACTGGGGCGCGGCCGAAGGCCTCGACAACAAGGTGCCGGCGCCGACGCAGTATCGCATGCTGCGCCTGACCAACGCGCTGATCGACTTCACCACCGCCTGGCTGTTGCGCAACGTGCCGGCGCCGATCCCGGTGGCCGACACGGTCAAGCGTTTCGCCGGGCCGATCGCGGCGCTGCGCGCGACCCTGCCCGAGATGCTCGACGACGCCCGGCAGGCGAGCCTTGCCGCCCGTTGCGCCGGCCTGGTCGCCGATGGCGTGCCGGAGGCGCTGGCCGGCGATTTCGCGCTGCTGTCCGACCTGATCGCCGCGCCGGACCTGGTGCGGATCGCGGAAGGGGCGGGGCGCGGCATCGAGGATGTCTCGGGCGTCTATTTCGAGCTGGGCGCCCGGCTCGGCTTCGACTGGCTGCACGATGCGGCGGGCCGCCTGCCGGCCGCGTCGGGCTGGCAGGGCCGGGCGGTCGAGGCGATGATCGACGACCTCTACGCCCAGCAGGCCGAGCTGACCGCGCGGGTGCTGAAGGTCGACGGCGGGCAGGTCGCCTGGGCCGAACAGCGCAAGGCGGTATTGGCCCGGTTCGATGCCTTGTTGACCGAATTGCGGGCGCTGCCGTCGGTTGACCTGGCGGCGCTGACCGTGGCAGGACGTGAGTTGCGCGCACTGGTTGCGCTCTGATCGAGGTGGATGATGTCTTTCACGTTGCGTGATGCGAGCCTTCTGAAGACCCAGGGCTATGTCGACGGTGCCTGGGTGGCGGCCGATTCCGGCGAAACCTTCCCCGTCACCAACCCGGCGACGGGCGACGTGATCGCCACCGTGCCCAACATGGGCGCGGCCGAAACCCGCCGCGCCATCGCGGCGGCGGAAAAGGCGCAGAAGGCCTGGGCCAGGAAGACCGCCAAGGAGCGGTCGACCATCATCCGCAAATGGGCCGAGCTGATGCTGGCCAATCAGGAGGACCTCGCCGTCCTGATGACGGCCGAGCAGGGCAAGCCGCTGGCCGAGGCGCGCGGCGAGGTGGCCTATGCCGCCTCCTTCTTCGAATGGTTCGCCGAGGAAGCCCGCCGCGTCTACGGCGAGGTCATCCCCGGCCACCAGCCGGACAAGCGCCTCGTCGTGCTGAAGCAGCCGGTCGGCGTCTGCGCGGCGATCACGCCCTGGAACTTCCCCGCGGCGATGATCACCCGCAAGGTCGGCCCGGCTCTGGCCGCCGGCTGCGCCATGGTGGTCAAGCCGGCCGAGCAGACGCCCTTGTCAGCGCTGGCCCTGGCCGAATTGGGCGCCCGGGCTGGTGTTCCTGCGGGCCTCTACAGCGTCATCACCGTCACCGGCGACGATGCGCCCAAGGTCGGCACCGAGATGTGCGACAGCCCGATCGTGCGCAAGCTGTCCTTCACCGGCTCGACCCAGGTCGGCAAGATCCTGATGGCCCAGTCGGCCAAGACGGTGAAGAAGGTGTCGATGGAACTGGGCGGCAACGCCCCGTTCATCGTGTTCGACGACGCCGATATCGATGCCGCGGTCGAGGGCGCGATGATCTCGAAGTACCGCAACACCGGGCAGACCTGCGTCTGCGCCAATCGCCTGCTGGTGCAGGACGGCGTCTACGACGAATTCGCCGCCAAGCTGACCGAGAAGGTGCGGGCGCTGGCCGTCGGCGACGGGCTGAAGGGCGAGACCGCGCAGGGCCCGCTGATCGACGCCGCCGCGATCGCCAAGGTCGAGGACCATATCGCCGACGCCACCGCCAAGGGCGCCCGCGTCCTGACCGGCGGCAAGCGCCACGCGCTGGGCGGCACGTTCTTCGAGCCGACCGTGCTGGCCGACGTCAACACCCAGATGAAGGTCGCCCGCGAGGAAACCTTCGGGCCCGTCGCTCCCTTGTTCCGCTTCGCGCGGGAGGAGGATGCTGTCGCGATGGCCAACGACACCGAGTTCGGCCTGGCCGCCTATTTCTACGGCCGCGACGTGGTGCGCATCTTCCGCGTCGCCGAGGCGCTGGAATACGGCATGGTCGGCATCAATACCGGCCTGATCTCGACGGCGGAAGCGCCGTTCGGCGGCGTCAAGGAATCGGGCGTCGGGCGCGAGGGCAGCCACCACGGCATCGAGGAATATCTCGAGATCAAGTATCTCTGCCTCGGCGGTATCGCCTGATCACAGCCATGGCGGTGTCCGCTGCGGCGGGCACCGCCCCTACTTCTCGCCCCGGACCAGGCTGCCCTTGGCCAGCAGCGAGGCCACCACCACCATGAGGCTGATGGCGACGATCACGATGGTCGACAGCGCGTTGATCATCGGGGTCACGCCCAGCCGCGCCTGGCTGTAGATCTTCATCGGCAGGGTGGTCGAGCCCGGGCCGGAGACGAACGAAGCCAGGATCAGGTCGTCGAGCGACAGGGCGAAGGCCAGCAGCCAGCCGGCCAGCATCGCCGGGGCGGCCAGCGGCAGCACCACCTGGCGGAAGCTCGCCGCCGGCGTGGCGCCGAGGTCGAGGGCTGCCTCCTCCAGGTCGCGCTCGAGCGTGACGAGGCGGGCCTGCACGACGACGGCGACATAGGAAGCGCCGAGCGTGGCATGGGCAATGACGATCGTGCCGAAGCCGCGATCGAAATTCAGCGTGACGAAGAGCAGCAGTAGCGAGATGCCGGTGATCACCTCCGGCATCACCAGCGGCGCCTGCACCATGCCGATCATCATCATCCGCCCGCGGAACCGGCCGAGACGGACCAGCGCGTAGGCCGCCAGCGTGCCGACGACCAGCGCGATGGTGGCCGAGGTCACCGCCACCTTCAGGCTCATCCAGGCGGCCTCCAGGAAGGCCGCGTCCGCGAACAGCTGGCCGTACCAGCGGGTCGAGAACCCGGCCCAGACGGTGACGAGGCGGGAGTCGTTGAACGAGTAGATGATCAGCAGGAAGATCGGCAGATAGAGGAACGCCAGCCCCAGCGCCAGCGCGACCAGCAGGGCCGGCGACAGCTTCATGCGTGCAGCCCCCGGCGCAGCAGCACCAGCGGGGCGACCAGCACCACCAGCATGGTGACGGCGATGGCCGAGGCCAGCGGCCAGTCGGCATTCTGGAAGAATTCGATCCAGACGGTCTTGCCGATCATGATGGTGTCCGACCCGCCGAGCAGGTCGGGAATGACGAACTCGCCGACCGCGGGGATGAACACCAGCAGGCTGCCGGCGACGATCCCCGGCAGCGACATCGGCAACGTGACCTGCAGGAAGCTTTTCCACGGCGGCGCGCCGAGATCGGCCGCGGCCTCGAGCAAGGTGAGGTCGAGCCGCTCGAGGGTGGCGTAGAGCGGCAGGATCATGAACGGCAGGTAGGAATAGACGATGCCGATATGGACGGCCCAGTCGGTGTTCATGATCACCAGCGGCTGGTCGATCAGGCCGAGCGATATCAGCGCGTGGTTGAGGAAGCCCTCGTCCTTCAGGATGCCGATCCAGGCATAGACCCGGATCAGGAACGAGGTCCAGAACGGCAGGATGACGGCCAGCAGCAGCGCCGGCCGCCAGTTTTTCGGCGCCCGCGCCATCGCATAGGCCATCGGATAGGCGATCAGCAGCATCACCACGGTCGAGACCGCGCTGATCCGCAGCGAGTTCACGAGCGAGCGGACATAGAGGTCGTCTTCCAGCACGACGACGTAATTGTCGAGCTTCGCGCCCAGGCTGGGCCAGCCGCCGCCCTCGGGCCAGACCAGCAGCGGCGAATAGGGCGGCTGGGCCAGCACCGATTCGGCCAGGCTGATCTTCAGGACGATCAGGAACGGTGCCAGGAAGAATAGCCCGAGCCAGACCAGCGGCAGCAGGATCGCGGCCTCCCGCCAGCCCGGCCGCCAATTGGTCATGCCGTCAGCACCACGCCGGAATCGCGGGCGAAGGCGAGCCAGACCGGCGCGCCACGGTCGAGGCCGGCGGCGGGATAGGGCCGGCGGTTGGCGAGCGTGGCGACGATCGTGGCGCCCGAGGCGATGGCGACGCGATAGACCGAGAGATTGCCGAGATAACCGACGTCGACCAGCGCGCCGGCGATGACGTTGGCGAAGCCGTCGGGCCGCTCGGGCCCGGCGAACAGTTCGATCTTCTCGGGCCGCACGGCCAGCCAGGCATCGGCGCCGGCGGGCAGCGGTGTTGCGCCGGTCTCCGCCTGCAGCGCGGCATCGGGCGTCGCGAGCGTCACGTCCGAACCATTGCAGTCGGCGATCCGGCCGGCGAACAGGTTGACGTCGCCGACGAACTGGGCGACCCAGCGGCTGGCCGGGCGTTCGTAGATCAGCGCGGGCGGCCCCAGCTGCTCGATGCGGCCGCCGTTCATCACCGCGACGCGGGAGGACAGCGACATCGCCTCCTCCTGGTCGTGGGTGACGATGACGAAGGTGATGCCGAGCTCGCGCTGCAGGTTGACGAGTTCGAGGCGGGTATGTTCGCGCAGGCGCCGGTCGAGGGCGGCGAGCGGTTCGTCGAGCAGCAACAGCTTCGGCCGCTTGACCAGCGCGCGGGCCAGCGCCACGCGCTGGCGCTGGCCGCCCGACAGCTGGGCCGGCTTGCGCGCGGCATGGTCGCCCATCTTGACCAGATCGAGGATCTCGGCCACGCGGCGCTCGATCTCGCGCCGGTCGACACCGTCCTGCTTCAGCCCGAAGGCGACGTTGTCGCGCACGGTCATGTGGGGGAACAGCGCGTAGGACTGGAACATCATGTTGACCGGGCGGCGATAGGGCGGCACGCCGGTCATGTCGCTGCCGTCGATCACCACCCGGCCCCGGTCGGGCGTCTCGAAGCCGGCGATCATGCGAAGCAGCGTGGTCTTGCCGCAGCCGGAGGGACCGAGAAGGGACAGGAACTCGCCCTGGCCGATCTCGAGGTCCAGCCGGTCGACCACGCGCTGGCCGCCGAAGCTTTTGTCGATGCCCTCCAGGCGGACCAGCGGGGCGGCCATTACCCTAGTTCGCGCCCTTGACCTTGTTCCAGATCCGGGTGAACAGCCGCTGCTCGGCCTGCGTATTGGGCGTGACGGTATAGAGGTTCTTCAGCATCGCCTGCGTCGGATAGACGTCCGGGTCGGCCTTGGTCTCCTTGGCGATGAAGCGGTCGGCGGCGCGGTTGGCGTTCGGGTACTGCACCTTGTTGGAGATCTTGGCGATCACCTCGGGGCGCTGGATGTAGTTGATGAAGGCCAGCGCGTTTTCCGGGTTGGGCGCGTCCTTGGGCATCGCCATGTTGTCGAACCACATCTGGGCGCCTTCCTTGGGCACCAGATACTGGACGACGACGCCGTTCTTGGCCTCGTCGGCGCGGGTCTTGGCCTGCAGGACATCGCCCGACCAGCCCAGCGCCAGGCAGGTGTCGCCGTTGGCCAGGTCGTTGATGTACTGCGACGAATGGAACTTGCGGATATAGGGGCGGATCTTCATCAGATGCGCCTCGGCCTTCTCCAGGACCTTGGGGTCCTTCGAATCCGGGTTCTCGCCGAGATAGCGCAGCGCCGCCGGGATCACCTCGTCGGGCGCATCCAGCATGGTGACGCCGCAATCGGCGAACTTGGCGACAACAGCGGGGTCGAACACCATCGCCAGCGAATTGGCCGGCGGGTTGGGCAGGCGCTGCTTGATCTTGTCGCGGTTCAGCCCGATGCCGGTGGTGCCCCAGAGGTAGATGACGCCGTACTGGTTGCCCGGGTCGTATTTGGCCATGCGGCCGGTCAGCTCGGGGTCGAGGTTGATCAGGTTGGGCAGTTTCGATTTGTCGAGCTTGGCCAGCGCGCCGGCCGCGATCATCCGCGACAGGAAATAGCTCGTGGGCACGATGATGTCGTAGCCGGTCTTGCCGGCCATCACCTTGGAGAACACGACCTCGTTGGAATCGTAGACGTCGTAGCGGACCTTGATGCCGGTTTCCCTGGTGAAGTCGGCCAGCACGCTGTCGTCGATATAGTCCGACCAGTTGTAGACGTTGACGACCTTCTCCTGGGCCAGCGCGCTGCCGCCCATCATCAGGATCGCCGCCATCGCCGCCGCCAGACCCGCGCGTGCCGTCGTCTTCATTCCGTCCCCCGGATGTCATCGCCCCGTAATTCGGGGGAATGAAAGCACAGGGGGACCGCCTGTCAATGACAGATGCTGGCCTTCGCGGGATCGAAGGTCTAATTCGCGCTCTTGAACCCGCTCCAGACGCGCATGAACAGGCGTTGTTCGGCCTGGCTGTTGGGGGTGATCGTATAGAGGTTCTTCTGCATGGCCGGCGTCGGATAGACGTCCGGATCCGCCTTGGTTTCCTGGGTGATGAAGGGGTCGGCGGCGCGGTTGGCGTTGGGGAACTGCACCTTGTTGGTGATCCGCGCGATCACCTCGGGCCGGTGGATGTAGTTGATGAAGGCCAGCGCGTTTTCCGGGTTGGGCGCATCCTTGGGGATCGCCATGCTGTCGAACCACATCTGGGCGCCCTGGCGGGGCACCAGATACTGGACGACCACGCCCCGGCCGGTCTTTTCGGCGCGCGCCTTGGCCTGCAGGATATCCCCCGACCAGCCGAGCGCCAGGCAGATGGTGCCGTTGGCGAGGTCGTCGATGTACTGCGAGGAATTGAACTTGCGGATATAGGGCCGGATCTTGCGCAGCTGCATCTCGGCCCGCTGCAGGACCCTGGCATCCTTGTCGTCCGGATTCTCGCCGAGATAGCGCAGCACGGCGGGGATGACTTCGCCGGGGGCGTCCAGCATGGCGACGCCGCAATCGGCGAAGCGGGCGACGATCGCCGGGTCGAAGATCATGGCCAGCGAATCGACCGGCGGCTTGGCCATGCGCTGCCTGATCTTGTCGCGGTTCAGCCCGATGCCGGTGGTGCCCCACAGATAGATGACGCCGTACTGGTTGCCCGGGTCGTACTTGGCCATGTGGGCGTTCAGCTCGGGATCGAGATGGCTGAGGTTGGGCAGCTTGGTCTTGTCGAGCTTGGCCAGCGCCCCGGCCTCGATCATCCGCGCCAGGAAATCATTTGTCGGCACGACGATGTCGTAGCCGGTCTTGCCGCCGATCACGCGGGAGAAGACGACCTCGTTGGAATCGTAGATGTCGGTGAGGGCGTCGTTGCGCACCTTGATGCCGGTTTCGCGGGTGAAATCGGCCAGCACGCCGTCGTCGATATAGTTCGACCAGTTGTAGATGTTGACGATCTTTTCCGGGGCCGCATCGACGCTGCCGGCCGCCAGCATGCTCACCAGTGCGGCTGCCCGAAATACTGCCTTCATCCCATTCCCCCGGGCGGCACGGCGCCGCCGACGGGCAAGGTAAACACAGGCGGCTTTCATGTCAGTGACAATGACGGCTCTGGCTAGGCGCTGTGGCGCTGGTTCAGCGGGCTTGCCACCACGCGGTTGCGGCCGGCCTGCTTGGCGGCGTAGAGCGCGGCATCGGCCCGTTTCAGGAGATGCATGAAATCGGGGTGGCCGTCATGGGTGGCCGCGCCGACCGAGATCGTCACCCGCGGCAGCTTGCGCTCATGCCCGCCCAGCGGCCGCACCCGCTCGACCGCCTCGCGCATGCGTTCGGCCACGGTCAGCGCATTGGCCTCGTTCAGCTCGGGCGCGATGACGGCGAATTCCTCGCCGCCGAAGCGGAACATCAGGTCGGTCGGGCGCAGGCAGCCCTTGACCGCCTGGGCCACCACCCGCAGCACGGCGTCGCCGATGGCATGGCCATGGGCATCGTTGACCCGCTTGAAATGGTCGACGTCCAGCATCAGCAGGGTGAAGGGCAGGCCGTGCTGGTTGGCCAGCTCGATCTCGCGCTGCAGGATCGTCGTCAGATAGCGCCGGTTGTAGACCCGGGTCAGCGGGTCAAGATTGCTCTCGTGCTTGGTCAGTTCGTCGGACAGCGACTGCAGCAGCCAGGCGGCCTCCGACACCAGGTCGTTGATGCGCTGGCATTCGGTCTGCCAGAATTCCGGCGTCCGCTCGGCCCCGCGGCCGATCACGGCCTGGGCCAGCGTCGAATCGATCTGCTGCACCAGCCGGGCCAGGAGTTCCGATTCGCGCCGATCCCCTAAGAACAGCCGCGACTTGTGCGCCGCCCACAGGCCGAAATTCGACGAGCGCAGCGTGCGGATGCCGCGCAGCGAGATCTCGTCATGGGTGACGAAGGCGTTGGCGACTTCGCGCATCCAGTCGTAGAGGTCGGCGCGCAGCCGCTCGATCTCGACGATGAAGCCCTGGGCCAGCTCGTTGGCACGGAATTCCTCGATCGTGCGCTTCTTGGCCAGCAGGTCGCGCAGCTGGACCTCGTCGACCAGCGCGATCGCGGCTTCGAGCAGCCGGTCGGTCAGGTCGATGGCATCGGCCAGGTCGTCGCGGGCCAGGGGCGAGGTGATCAGGTTGCGGGCCAAGGCGCGCTTGACGATGGCAAAGCCGTCCTTCGCCAGGGCCATCGGCATGCCGACGCGGGCGTTGATCTCGCCCAGATGCCGCTGGCGGGCGACCAGCGCGTCGATGCTCGCGGGCAGCGACACGGGGAACAGGCCATCGAGCCAGCGTCCGACCGAGCGGGTCAGCCGCGCTTCGCCGCCGGGATCGTCCAGCAACGGCAAGGCGCGTTCGTCCTGGAGCATCGCCCGCGTCAGCTCGGCGGCGATGGCGGCGGAACAATTGCGGACCAGCGGTGTAAGCCTGGCGAGCAGAACCTTATCCGCGCCCAGGTAAATGCGCGCGAGAGTGGCATTCGCGCGATCGATGTCCCCCGCGTTCATCCGCCACTCCATCCCTCTCCCTCAGATGGTTAATGAGGATGGCCGAGATTCTTGAAAAAGCAACCGTCATTGCACGGTTGCTCCTGAATGGCGTCTCAGTTGCCCTGCTTCAGCAACCGGGCGGCATCCGAGTCGGTGAAGACGAACAGGCCCTGCTTCAGCTCGATATTGGTGACGACGTCGCTCAGCGCGACGGTGGTCACCTGCCCGCGCGCGTCGGTGACTTCCCATTGCTTCAACGCGAAGGGCGCGTTGGTGAACACGAGGGTCAGCGCGCCTTCCTTGGGCTTCTTCGGGTCGATCATCGTCATGCGCAGCGAGCCGGGCTGGCGCTCGATCCTGGTGATCGCGGCATCGCCCGAATCGAGCACGACCTTGTCGCGGACGAAAATGTCGAGCGGGGTGGACCCGATCGGCACGCGCTCGACCTGCTTCAGTTCCTTGTCGAGATAGGTCAGCAGGATGCCGTCCGACACGATCAGCAGCGGCGAGGGCGGCGCGTATTCGAAACGGATGCGGCCGGGCCGGCGCATGTAGAGCTGGCCTTCCGACAGCGACCCGTCGGGCCCCACCTGCAGGAATTTCGCCGTCAGCGTGCGCACGTCGTTCAGATAGGCGTTGGCCTTGGCGACGTCGGCCTGATCCTGGGCCGACAGCGCCGCGGCGGCCGGGCGGATCCCCAGCCCGGCCAGGGCAAAGGCGGCGCCGGCGGTGCAGAGCAGGGTGCGGCGGGTCGGCATGAAGGTGCTCATGCCCGGTTGATTAAGGGCTCGGGGTGGCGAAATCAAGGCGCGGGGCTCCTGTCGGCGGGGCGGGCGCCTGGAAACCGCGGCCGGCGGCAATCCGTTCCGATGCAGAACCTCGATATCGTTCAAAGCGCAAATCGTCATCCCGGCGAAAGCCGGGATCCAGGGAAAGCGCGGTGCAGTCTGCGATATTCCCTGCCCTGGGCCCCGGCTTTCGCCGTGGCGACGATTGGTCTTGAAGCGCTATCGAGGCCTAAGGTCACCGCCCATGACGGCGTTGCGCTACTCGACTTCCTCGATGTCGCGGGCCAGCACCTCGCGCTTGCCGACATGGTTCGCCGGCCCGACCACGCCTTCCGCTTCCATCCGCTCGATGATGCGGGCGGCGCGGTTGTAGCCGATCTGCAGGTGGCGCTGCACGAAGCTCGTCGACGCCTTGCGCTCGCGGCAGACCAGGGCGACGGCGCGGTCGTAGAGCTCGTCCTCGGCCGAACCGCCGCCGCCATCGGCCCCGCCGAGCGACAGGAGGCCGTCGTTGCGCGCCTCGGTCGTGATGCTTTCCAGGTATTCCGGCTCGCCCTGGGCCTTCAGATGGGCGACGACCTTCTCGACCTCGGCATCCGAGACGAACGGCCCGTGCACGCGGGTGATGCGGCCGGCCCCGGGCATGTAGAGCATGTCGCCCTGGCCCAGCAGCTGCTCGGCACCCTGCTCGCCCAGGATCGTGCGGCTGTCGATCTTGGAGGTGACCTGGAAGGAGATGCGGGTGGGGAAGTTGGCCTTGATCGTGCCGGTGATGACGTCGACCGAGGGGCGCTGGGTCGCCATGATCAGGTGGATGCCGGCGGCGCGGGCCATCTGGGCCAGGCGCTGGATCGCGGCCTCGATATCCTTGCCCGCGACCAGCATCAGGTCGGCCAGTTCGTCGACGACGACGACGATGAAGGGCAGGGGCTGCAGCTCCAGCGGCCGCTCCTCGAAGATCGGCTGGCCCGATTCCGGATCGAAGCCGGTCTGGACCGTGCGGCTCTTCTTGTCGGCCTTGGCGTGGATCTCGCCGACCTTCTGGTTGAAGCCGGCGATGTTGCGCACGCCCAGCTCCGACATCTTGCGGTAGCGCTCCTCCATCTCGCGCACCGTCCATTTCAGCGCGACCACGGCCTTGGCCGGATCGGTGACGACGGGGCTGAGCAGATGCGGGATGCCGTCATAGACCGACAGTTCCAGCATCTTGGGATCGACCATGATGAAGCGGCACTCCTCCGGCGACAGCCGGTAGAGCAGCGACAGGATCATCGTGTTGATCGCGACCGACTTGCCCGAGCCGGTGGTGCCGGCGACCAGCAGATGCGGCATGCGGGCGAGGTCGGCGATCACCGGGTTGCCGGCGATGTCCTTGCCCAGTGCCAAAGCCAGCCGGCCTTCGGTGGCCTCGTATTCCGCCGATTGCAGGATCTCGCGCAGCAGCACGCCCTCGCGCTTGGCGTTGGGCAGTTCGATGCCGATCGCGTTGCGCCCCGGAATGACGGCGATGCGGGCCGACAAGGCCGACATCGAGCGGGCGATGTCGTCGGCCAGGCCGATCACGCGGCTCGACTTGGTGCCCGGTGCGGGTTCGAGCTCGTAGAGGGTGACGACCGGACCGGGGCGCACCTTGACGATCTCGCCGTAGACGCCGAATTCCTCCAGCGTCGATTTCAACAGCCGGGCATTCTGCTCCAGGGCCTCTTCGTTGACCCGGTCGCTGCCGCGGTCGGGCGGGGGCACGGTCAGCAGGCCCAGCGGCGGCAGCATGAACTGGTCTTCGTGCTCGCCGAGATCGAGCTCGACCTGCGCCTCGTCCTGCACCCGGCGGCCGGGCTTGGGCCGGTCGGCGCGGCGCTCGACCTTGGGAACGGCGATGGGGCCGCGCGGCGCCTGGGGCTCGGTCTGCGCC
>JAEYTW010000050.1 GCA_023433835.1 Pseudomonadota bacterium
ACCCTGCCCTGGCAATGGCAACCGCCCGAAGGTCCGGGCGTACCGCCGCCGCCGCGCCTCGACCTGCCCGGGCGCGCCATCCTGCTCGACGCCGACGGCCGACGCCTCGTCGGCCCGCCGCATGACCATGACACCTCGCTGCGCCGGCCGCTGACCGTCGGCGGGCAGGCGGTCGGCTATCTCGCGATCTCGCAGTTCAACGTGCTGGCGCCGGAACTGGAACGCGGCTTCATCGCCGAGCAGCGGCTGAGCGTCCTGGTCTCGGTGCTCGCCGGCGGCCTGGTCGCCGCCCTCATCGCCTGGGGCCTGGCCGTGCATATGCGCCGCCCGATCCGCCAGCTGGCCGACGGCACGCGCGCCCTGGCCGGCGGCGCCTACGGCACCCGCCTCGCCACCGCCCGGACCGACGAATTCGGCGCGCTGGCGCGGTCGTTCAACCAGCTGGGCGAGGCACTGGAACGCCACGACGCCTCGCGCCGGCAATGGGTGGCCGATACCTCGCACGAACTGCGCACGCCGATCACGGTGCTGCGCGCCCAGATCGAGGCGATGCAGGATGGCGTGCGCCCGGCCGACGCCACCAACCTGGCGATACTGAAGGCGGAAATCCTCAGCCTCGGCCGCCTGGTCGACGATCTCTACACCCTCGCCCGCGCCGATGTCGGCCAGCTCGCCTATCACTTCGCCAGGGTCGATGCGCTCGCCGTGCTCGACGATGTCGCCGATCGCTTCGGACCGCGGGCGAGCCTGGCGGGCCTCGCTCTCGCCTGGGCTTCGCGGCCCGCAAGAGCGGTCTTGGTATGGGGCGATCCCGACCGGCTGGCGCAACTGTTCGCCGCCCTGCTCGACAATGCCCTGCGCTATACCGACCGCGGCGGTCGGATCGCGCTGTCGGCCGAGGCGGTGCCGGACGAACTGATCATCCATATCGACGACAGCCCGCCGGGTGTCGGCCCCGACCAGCTTGGCCTGCTGTTCGATCGCTTCTACCGCACCGACGCCTCGCGCAACCGCGAGCGCGGCGGATCGGGCCTCGGGCTGTCGATCTGCCGGGCACTGGTCGAAGCCCATCACGGCCGCATCGATGCCGCAGCCTCAAGCCTCGGCGGGTTGCGCATCACCATCGCGCTGCCGCAGGATCGCGCGTCATGACGCCCACGCCCCGCATTCTGGTCGTCGAGGACGAGCCGCAGATTGCCGGCATCCTGGTCGATTACCTGACCCAGGCGGGTTACGCCGCCCGCAGCGTCGCCGACGGCGACGCCGCGCTGGTGGCAAGCGCGGAGGCCGACCTCGTGCTGCTCGACCTGATGCTGCCGGGCCTCGACGGCATCGCGGTCTGCCGCGCCATCCGCGCGCACTCCGACCTGCCGATCATCATGGTCACCGCGCGGGTCGAGGAAGTCGACCGGCTGCTGGGCCTGCAGATCGGTGCCGACGACTATATCTGCAAGCCGTTCAGCCCGCGCGAGGTGGTGGCGCGCGTCGCCGCGGTGCTGCGCCGCGCCCGCGGCTCCGGCGGCTCTGAAAAAACGGCCGCCGGTTTCGTCATTGACGAACAGGCCCAGCGCATCGCCCTCGGCGGCCAGCGCCTCGACCTGACCCCGACCGAGTACAGGCTGCTTCGCCTTCTGGCGACGCGTCCCGGCCGGGTATTCTCGCGCGCTCAAATCATTGAACTTGCTTATAGCAACGATCAGGACGTTTCCGATCGCGCAGTTGACAGTCATGTAAAGAACATTCGCCGCAAAATTGCCGAACTATCGGATGGTGAAGTAATCCAGTCCGTCTACGGGGTCGGATATCTGTTCGACCATAAGTAGCAACGACAGGAATGACGTGAAGACGTCGCTCGCAATACCCGCAACTAATTGTACTTCCCCCCTAAAAGTGAAGCGCCGAGGCGCCCGTATTGGGCTACGCTGTTCTCGGTTAGCCATTGGGGGTCGGAGTGTTCGGGGGCGTATCAGGATCAGCCTTGCTGGCGGGGGCCGCCTGGGCGATCGCGTCGGCCGTGGCCTTCTCGGCTTCATCGGCGGCGGCGAAGTTTCTCGGCGTGCGTTTGCCTGCATCCGAACTGGCGCTGTTTCGCGCCGGCGTGGCGCTCGTGCTGGTGGCCGCGGTCTTCCGCCAGGCCCTGGCCTGGCGTCAGGCTCGGCATCTCGGCTGGTTCGTCCTGCGCTGCGCCGCAGGTGCGCTGGCGCTGCTCTCCTTCATGTATGCGGTGACCGCGCTGCCGATCGCGCTGGCCACGCTGATCTTCGTCACTCGGGTGCTGATGCTGCCGCCGACAGCCCGGTTGCTGCTCGCTGAGCGGATGGATCCCCGGATCCTGGGCGCGGTGCTCGTGGGGTTCGCCGGCATCGTCGTGGTCTTGTGGCCCACGCTTGTCTTGAAGGGCGAAGTGCTCGGCGGGCTTGCGGCGCTGACGGCCGCGGTAGCATCGGCGGTCTCGCAGACGGCCGTGCGCCGGCTGGCGCCGGACAATCCTGAATCTCTGATGGTTGCGATCTACTCGATCGCCTGCGTGGCCGCCCTGGCACCGATTGCAGCCGCACAGTGGGTCATGCCACCGATCAATGATATTCCCGTGCTGCTGATCCTCGGCGCAACGGCGGCGATCTCCCAATACACGGCGGTCGCCGCGTTCCGTCGTGCCCCAGCCGGGTTCCTCGCACCGTTCGATTTCCTGGCTGTGCCGATAAGCGCGCTGATCGGCCTCGCGCTGTTCGGCGACATGCCCGGCTCCAACGACTGGATCGGCGGTCTCCTGGTGCTTGCCACCTCGGCCTATGTAGTCTCTTTCGGCGCCAGCGCCGACCGGCGCCGGCTGGCCGGGGTGAATGGCTGAAACGGTATTTTGCTAAAATCCATGGCGATTGATCGCCTTGTCAATTAGGTTGTTCTCATGGTGGACAATAAAGGCAGCGTAGCAGCGTCGCCCCTGCCATCAGGCTTAAGCGATGCCACAGCTTCGTTGATCGAAAGCGCCGATCGGGTGGATGGCTCGGTGATCCTGTTCGATGCCCAGGACAACATCGTCTGGGTGAACGAGCGTCAGCGCGCCCTGATGCCCTGCACCGACTACGTCAATCAGACCTATTCGTCGCTCTTCTGGAGCGCACTGGAGAGAGGGCTGGTTGGAAACGCGCTTGCGGTCAGTCGGCCGCAAATGTGGCTCGAATTTTCCGCCCTAGAGCGGGCAACGAGGCGACTGTCGCAAACCGTAAATCGCTACTCTTGGGGCGATATGGCCTTAACCCATCGTCGCTTCGACGATGGCAGTTCGATCCAGATTCGCTTTGCGACCGGCGGCGCTGATGCGGAGAGTCCAGAACGCCTTTTGCTTGAAGCGGTCGCTGCCCGACGTGAAGCAACTTCGCTACGCTATGCTTTGGATAGTCTGGATGTAGGCATAGGCATCACGGACAAGTACGGCAGACCGCTTCATGCCAACTCGGCCCTGCAGAATATCCTAAAGCAGGATCTAGGTTTGATGCTTGCGGACGACGGCCGGGTCGTGCCGATGCATCCGGAGGATTTTCAAGTCTGGCAGTCAGCCCTCGTGATGGCCGCTGCAGGCTATGCGCCGAGCGTTCTCATGCTGCCCAACGGCGATGAGCCACCGCTGCTGGCTTTGACTATCTTCCCAGGAGCCCATAAGGATACGGTTGTCGTGCTTGCCGCTCCGCTGAGGGGCGGGTTCAATCAATCCCACATCGATGGTCTTTCGGAGGCCTTCGGCATACCGCCGGACCAAGCGGCCGTGATGGCAAAGCTCGCTTCCGGCCTGAGCTTGCAGGAAATTGCCGCGCAAAGGCGGTCTGAAACCTCCGGTAATGTCATTTCGCCCTTCTACAATGTAGCAGGGGTCAGGCATACTTTGCGTCACCATCAGCTTACTGCCGACAATCAGGCCCAGGTCGCGGCGCTGGTCCTGAAGGTCGCGGCAATTACGCGAGCGCCGATGGCACGCCATACATCGACAGACGAGGAGCAATCATGAGCGTCATTCATTCACTACCAACACCGCAAGACACTGGCCTTTCCGCAGCCGAGCTTGCTCAGGGGCAGGCCGATCTTGACGTCATCCTGACGGCAATGGAGGCGCGCCCTGACCAGAAGTTTGCCGTGACCGGCTTGGCAGACACCGTGCTCCATAGCCTTCTGGACACGCCGGAAATGGCTCAGTACATGCGCAATACTTTCGGCGCGGATGCAATCCCGCATCACGACGCCAATGCTTGGGGCACCGAGGAATATGCGGCCGCCTGGGAAAACACCCGCACCGCATTCGCTGCTCACGGCATCGAACTTGAGGCGGACCCTGCAGCAACCCGCGCTGACGGCAGGCAGGCCGAATTCTGCTTCGTCACGGTAGGGCGGCAGGATGGTCGGCATGCCGAATTCTGCTTCCTCACCGTCGGCCGCACCGATGGTCGTCAGGCGGAATTCTGCTTCCTGACTGTCGGCCACGCAGCAAACTAACGAACGGCGTCAGCCGCTCAAATCGGCGAGATGGTGGATCAAGGCCACCGTCTCGCCGTCGGCGACGCCGTCGAACAGGCGTTGCCGGAAATGGCGCTGGAAGGCGATGATCACCTGTTCCAGTGCCTCGTCGTAGAGGCCGTTGCCCTCGACGCGGTAGCCGATCACGTCCAGCGCGATCTGCAGGTTGAGCACGGCCGGGCCGCTCATGCCCGGCTGCACGGTCGGCGCGTGCTCGCTGGCCGCGAAACCGGCCGCGGGCCACAGGCCCAGCCCGTCGCGGGCCAGCCTCGCCCAATCGAAGAATTCGCCGGGATCTTCCTTGCGCCACGGGGCGACGTCGGCGTGGCCGACGACGCGGCGCGGATCAATCCCGTGGCGGCGCACGAGATCGCCGGTCAGCCGGGCCACCGCCTCGGTCTGCGCCGCGGGGAATGGCCGATAGCCGAATTCGTGGCCGGGATTGACGATCTCGATGCCGAGCGACCTGGCATTGATGTCGGTCGCCCCGCACCACGAGGCGACACCGGCATGCCAGGCCCGGCGCGCGTCGTCGACCAGGCGATGGATGCTGCCGTCCTCGTCGACCACGTAGTGGGCCGATACTTTCGACGCGGGATCGCACAGCCGGTCGAGCGCGGCGCGGGCCGTCTTCATGCCGGTATAGTGCAGCACCACGAGATCGATCGCGGTGCCGGCGGGGCGCGCGTCGTGGTTCGGCGACGGGCGCTCGATCATGCGCTGTCCTGCTTGCGCGAGCCTTCGGGCAACGAGGTCAGCACCGCCCCGGCCAGCGCGATCAACCCGCCGACGATCATCTTCGGCGTCAACACGTCACCCATGATGAAGATGCCGGCGGCCACGCCCATGACCGGCGAAAGCGTCAGCATCGGCGCCACCAGCGTGACGGGATAACGCTGCAGCAGGAAATACATGCCGCCATGGCCGATCACCGAGGCCCCGATGGCGGTATAGGCCGCGGCGGCCCACACCGTCGCCGAGGCCGCGACCATCGAGGCGATCTGGCCGCTTTCGAAGACCAGCGAGACCAGGAACAGGCCGGGCGAGGAAATCAGCGCGATCCAGGCCTGCACGGTGAACACGCCGAGGCCGCGCAGCCGCCGCATCAGGATCTGGCCGTAGGCCATGCTGCAGGACGCCAGCGTGATCAGGATGACCGCGTCGATATAGGCAAAGACCCGAGGGTCGAACGACAGGAAGGCGACGCCGCCGATCGTCAGCAGGATGCCCAGGCCGCGTTTCCAGCGCACGCGCTCGCGCAGCAGGATCATCGCCATGATCGTGGCGATCGGGGTACCGAGCTGGCTGGCGATCGCCACCGTCGAGACGTCGCCGGCAAGCTTGAGCCCCGAGAAGGTCAGCGCGAAATGCAGCACGCCGGAAAAGATCGAGACACCGAGCACCGCGCGCATCTGCCCGCGGCGCCAGCGCAGCGCCGGCGCCAGCAGCACGGCGACGATCAGGAAGCGGATGCCGGTGAACCAGATCGGCGGGATGACCTCGACGCCCACTTTGGCGGCAACGTAGTTGAAGCCCCAGACCGCATCGACCAGGAGCACCAGCAGCAGATGCGGAAACGTCATTGCCTCGGGCCGGAGATTCGCACAATCCGCCGACCATAATGCCTCGAGGTGACGGTTTGAAATGCCGCTCCGGCAGGGGAGCCATGCGTGGATACCGGATCAATCGCTGGCCAATCAGTCGCTGGCAATGGTCACGCGGTTGCGCCCGCCATGCTTGGCGGCATAGAGCGCCCGGTCGGCCGCCGCGTTGAGCTGGACGGACACCGGGAACCGGCCGAGCGAGGCGACCCCGGCCGAAACGGTGATCGAGAAGCGCGCGTCGCCCTCGCCCAGCACCAGCTCGGCCAGGTCGGCGCGCAGCGCGTCGATCTGGCGGGCCGCGGTGTCGGCATCCATGCCGGGCAGGATCACGGCGAATTCCTCGCCGCCGACCCGCCCGATCACGTCGGTCCGGCGGAAGCGGCGCTTGAACAGCCTGGCCAGCACCCGCAGCACCAGGTCGCCGGTGGCATGGCCGTGGGCATCGTTGATCGTCTTGAAGTGATCGATATCGACCAGCGCATAGGTCAGGTCGTGGTCGTTCTGCAGGGCCCGCGTGACCTCGCGCCCCAGGGCGTCGAACAGGCTGGAATGGTTCAGCAGGCCGGTCAGCGTGTCGCGCGTGATCAGTCCGCGCAGCCGCCGGAAACGCCGGGCACGGGCATGCACCGCCGCGATCAGCCGGTCGGGGTCGATCGGCTTCATCAGGAAATCGTCGCCGCCGTTCTCCAGCGCGCCGCGCTGCTTCTCGACGTCGTCCTCGACCGACAGGAAGGCGATCGGCAGGGCCTGGTAGCCCGGTTCCTGCCGGATCGCCGCGGCGATCTCGGCCCCGGTCACCCGCGGCATGTAGTAATCCATCAGGACCAGCTCGGGCTGGAATTCGGCCAGCGCCCCCGGCAGGCCGCGCGCATCGGTCAGGGCCAGCGCGGTCATGCCCGCCCGGCGCAGGAGGGCGGCATGCAGCTGGGCATCGGACGAGGTGTCGTCAACCACCAGGACGCGGAACGGGGCCTCGCCCTCGCCTTCCGTGCCGCGCTCGATGGCGTCGAGCAAGGCCAGCGGCGTCGCCGGCTCGGGCACGAAGGCGGTACAGCCGGCGCGCACCCCGGCCACCCGTCGCTCGATGTCGTCGGCCGGGCCGACATGCACCGCCGGCCCCCGCCCCGGCCCGGCGGCGAGCCAGGCGGGAATGCCGGGAAAGGCTTCCGGCGTCGCCACCACCAGCGCCACGGCGCGGCCGGCCAGCGCATCGGCATCGAGCGCGTCGAGCGACGGGGCCGTCACCGGCACATAGCCGAAAAAGCGGAACAGCGCCGTCGACGGCTCCAGCGTGCCGGGCTGCTCCCCGACCAGCACGACCGCGCGCGCTTCGTTCTCGCGTCCCACCCGATCCCCCAACCCGTAAGCTCGCCGTTAGTTTGACACGGCAGTGCAGCGCGGCATAGCCGCTGGTGCCGAAATAACGTTGACGAATTGTCATCGTATTATCAGAGTTGGCGCAACTCAGACAGGGAATGCGCCATGAGCAAGTGGGAATTCTGGATCGATCGCGGCGGCACCTTCACCGACATCGTCGGCCGGCGACCGGATGGCGGCCTCGTCACCCACAAGCTCCTGTCGGAAAATCCCGAACGGTATCGCGACGCCGCGCTGCAGGGCATCCGCGACCTGCTGGGCGTCGCTTCCGACCGGCCGATCCCGGCCGACCAGATCGCCGCGGTCAAGATGGGCACCACGGTCGCGACCAACGCGCTGCTCGAGCGCAAGGGCGACCGCGTCCTGCTGATCACCACCAGGGGCTTCGCCGATGCCTTGCGCATCGGCTACCAGACCCGGCCCAAGCTGTTCGCGCTGCAGATCGTGCTGCCCGAGATGCTCTACGAACGCGTGGTCGAGGTCGACGAGCGCGTCACCAATGACGGCCGCGTGCTGAAGGCGCCCGATCTGGCGACGGTCGAGGCGGATCTGCGTGCCGCCCACGACCAGGGCATCCGCGCCTGCGCCGTGCTGTTCATGCACGGCTATCGCCACCCGGCGCACGAGGCCGCGGTGGCCGAGCTGGCCCGCAGGATCGGCTTCACGCAGGTCTCGGCCAGCCATCAGGTCAGCCCGCTCCTGAAGATGGTCTCGCGCGGCGATACCACGGTGGTCGATGCCTATGTCTCGCCGATCCTGCGCCGCTATGTCGACCAGGTCGCCGGCGATCTCGGGCAGACCCGGCTGATGTTCATGCAGTCGAACGGTGGCCTGGCCGATGCCCGCTTCTTCCAGGGCAAGGATTCGATCCTGTCCGGCCCCGCCGGCGGCGTGGTCGGCGTGGTCGAGACGGCGAAGGCGGCGGGTTTCAAGCGCGTGATCGGCTTCGACATGGGCGGCACCTCGACCGACGTCAGTCACTACGACGGCGAATACGAGCGTGCCTTCGAGACGCTGGTCGCCGGGGTGCGCATGCGCGCGCCGATGATGCATATCAACACGGTGGCGGCCGGCGGCGGCTCGATCCTGCATTTCGACGGCGCGCGCTATCGCGTCGGCCCGGATTCGGCCGGCGCCAATCCCGGCCCGGCCTGCTATCGCCGCGGCGGGCCGCTGGCCGTGACCGACGCCAACGTCATGCTGGGCAAGCTGCTGCCGGAATATTTCCCGAAACTGTTCGGGCCGAACGGTACCGAAGCGCTCGATGCGGGGATCGTGCGCGCGAAGTTCGCGGCCCTGGCCGCCGAGATCGGCGACGGACGCAGCCCGGAGCAGGTGGCCGAGGGCTTCCTGGCCATCGCCGTCGAGAACATGGCCAACGCCATCAAGAAGATCTCGGTCGCCCGCGGCTACGACGTCACCAGATACGTGCTGGGCTGCTTCGGCGGCGCCGGCGGCCAGCATGCCTGCCTGGTGGCCGACGCGCTCGGCATGACCAAGGTGCTGCTGCACCCGCTGGCCGGCGTCTTGTCGGCCTACGGCATGGGCCTGGCCGATCAGCGCGTGCTGAAGGAACGCACCGCCGAGACCGCGTTCACCGAAGGGGCCCTGCCCGGCCTCGATGCCGCGCTGGATGCGCTGGCGGCCGAGGCCCGGGCCGAACTGACCGCGCAGGGCGCCGCCGCGGGCAGCGCGGTGCATCGCCAGCTGCATCTGCGCTATGCCGGCTCGGACAGCCATCTGGTCGTCGACTATCGCGACTTCGCCCAGGCGCGCGAAGCCTTCGAGGCGGCGCACCGCCAGCGCTACGGCTTCATCAGCCCGGAGAAGACGATCATCGCCGGTGCCGTCGCGGTCGAAGCCGTGGCGGCCGGCGAAGCCACCGCGGCCCCCGCCGCCGCGACGCATCGCGACGGCCCGCTGCCCGAACTCCCCAGTGTCACCACCTTCATGGCCGGCGAGCATCGCCATACCCGCGTGTTCGACCGCGCGGCGCTGATCGCGGGCGACGCCATCGACGGCCCGGCCGTGATCGTCGAGACCACCGGCACCATCGCGGTCGAACCGGGCTGGCGGGCCGAGCTCACCGCGCGCGGCGACGTCGTGCTGACCCGCGTGGTCGCCAAGGCGCGGGCCGCGGCGATCGGCACCCAGGTCGATCCCGTGATGCTCGAGATCTTCAACAACCTGTTCATGTCGATCGCCGAGCAGATGGGTTCGGTGCTGGAAAAGACCGCCTATTCGGTCAACATCAAGGAACGCCTCGATTTCTCCTGCGCGATCTTCGACCTCGAGGGCGAGCTGATCGCCAATGCGCCGCATATGCCGGTCCATCTCGGCTCGATGTCGGAATCGATCAAGACGGTGGTGCGCACCCGGGCCGGCACGATGCGGCCGGGCGACGTCTTCGTGCTGAACGCGCCCTATGCCGGCGGCACCCATCTGCCCGACGTCACCGTGATCACGCCCGTGTTCGATGCGGCGGGCAAGGAAGTGCTGTTCTACGTCGGCTCGCGCGGCCATCACGCCGATATCGGCGGCCTGACCCCCGGCTCGATGCCGCCGGACTCCAAGGTGATCGAGGAGGAAGGCGTGCTGATCGACAACGAGGTGCTGGTCGACCAGGGCCATTTCCGCGAGGCCGAGATGATCGCGCTGCTCTCGGGCGGCAGGTATCCGTCGCGCAACCCGGCCCAGAACATCGCCGACCTCAAGGCCCAGGTCGCGGCCTGCGAGAAGGGCGCGCAGGAATTGCGCCGCATGGTCGGCGATTTCGGCCTCGACGTCGTCCGCGCCTATATGGGCCACGTCCAGGACAATGCCGAGGAATCGGTGCGGCGGGTGATCAGCCGGCTCCGCGACGGCCGCTTCGTCTATCCGATGGACGACGGCCGCCAGATCAGCGTCGCCGTCACGGTAAACCATGAGGCGCGCAGCGCCCGCATCGATTTCACCGGCACCAGCGACCAGCATCCGGAAAACTACAACGCGCCGAAATCGGTGGCGGTCGCCGCCGTGCTCTACGCCTTCCGCTGCCTGGTCGACGCCGACATCCCGCTCAACGGCGGCTGCCTCAAGCCGCTCGAAATCGTCGTGCCGGTGGCCTCGATGCTCGACCCGCGCTATCCCGCCGCGGTCGTCGCCGGCAATGTCGAGACCAGCCAGTGCATCACCGACGCGCTGTTCGGCGCGCTGGGGGTGATGGCCGCCGCCCAGGGCACGATGAACAACTTCACCTTCGGCAACGACAGCTACCAGTATTACGAGACGATCTGCGGCGGCTCGGGCGCCGGCGCCGCCTTCGACGGCTGCGACGCCGTCCACACCCACATGACCAACGCCCGGCTGACCGACCCCGAGGTCCTGGAACTGCGCTTCCCCGTGCTGCTCGAAAGCTTTGCGATCCGGCGCGGCTCAGGCGCGCGCGGCGCCCATCGCGGCGGCGACGGCACGGTCAGGCGCATGCGCTTCCTCGAGGCGATGACGGCCACGTTGCTGTCCAGCCATCGCACCGTGCCGCCCTTCGGCCTCGAGGGCGGCGGGAACGGCGAGGTCGGCCGGCAATGGGTCGAGCGCACCGACGGGACCCGCGAGGACCTGCCCGGCCGCGTCTCGGTCCCGATGACGCCGGGCGACGTCTTCGTCATCGCCACGCCCAGCGGCGGAGGGTACGGCAAGCCCTGATGATCACGGCGGCGCTGGGGTATCTCGGCCGGCATGCCACGCGCATGCTGGCCTTCGGCGTGGTGCTGGGCCTGGCAGTGCCGCCGCTCAGCGCGCTGGTCCATCCGCTGCTGGCGCCGCTGCTGCTGCCGCCGCTGACGATCGCGCTGATCCGGCTGGACTGGCGCGGCTTCGTGCCCTATCTGCGCCGGCCGGTGGCGCTGGTCGTGCTGATGGCCTGGCTGCTGGTCGCCTCGCCGCTGCTCGTCTCGTTCCTGCTGCGCTTCGTGCCGCTCGACCCCGCGCAATCGACCGCCGTGATCCTGATGGCGGCCGCACCGCCGATCATGTCCTGCGCCGTGCTGGCGCTGATCCTGCGGCTCGACGCCTCGCTCGCGGTGATCGGCAGCGTGCTGGCCACCGCCGTGGTGCCGTTCACCCTGCCGCCGATCGCCCTGAACCTGGTCGGACTCGACCTCGAGATCGGCGTCGGCGCCCTGATGCTGCGCCTGCTCGGTATCGTCGGTTTCGCCTTCCTCGGCTCGCTGGCGGTGCGCCGGCTGGTGCCGCCGCGCTGGCTCGCCGACAACGCCCGCACGCTCGACGGCGTCTCGGTGCTCAGCCTGTGGCTGTTCGCGCTGGCGATCATGGACGGGGTCACCGCGATCGGCTTCGCCCGGCCCGGCTTCTTCTTCGGCACGCTGGCCCTCGCCTTCGCCGCCAACCTGGCATTGCAGGCACTGGGTTTCCTGGTCGCCCTGCCGCTCGGCCGCATTCCCGCGCTGACCGTGGGGCTGATGACCGGCAACTGCAACATGGGCCTCGTGCTGGTGGTGCTGGCTGACAAGGCGCATCCCGACGTCGCCGCCTATTTCGCCCTGGCCCAGCTGCCGATGTTCATGTTGCCCGCCCTGATCAACCCGATCTATCGTCTGATGGCGCGCGGCAGCAGGGAGGAATGAGATGCCGAAGGTCCTGATCACGGGCGGCAACCGCGGCATCGGCCTGGAGTTGACGCGGCAATATCTGAAGGCAGGCTGGCAGGTCATCGCCACCGCCCGCGAACCGGCCAATGCCCTCAAGCTGAAGGAATTGTGGCGCGCACATCAGGACGACCTGCGCATCTATGCGCTGAACGTCGCCGACCACGTGCAGCTCGACGCGCTGGCCCGCGAACTCGGCGACGAGGCGCTGGACGTGCTGATCAACAATGCCGGGGCGATGGGGCCGCAGCCGCCGCTGGGCCGGCTCGACTATGTCGAATGGAACCATCTGTTCCAGGTCAACACCATGGCGCCGGCCAAGATGGTCGAGGCCTTCGGCCCGCTGGTCGGCCAGGGCGCGCGCAAGCTGATCGTCAACATCTCGACCCGCATGGCCTCGATGACGGACAATTCGTCCGGCGGCGCCTATGCCTATCGCTCGACCAAGGCGGCGCTGAACGCGGTCACCAAGTCGCTCGCCATCGACCTTGCGCCCGACGGCATCACGGTGATCGCGGTCCATCCCGGCTGGGTCAAGACCGACATGGGCGGCGACGGCGCGCCGGTCGCCGTGCAGGATTCCGCCGCCGGCTTGCGCGCCCTGTTCGATCGCGCGGGCCCGGCCGAAAGCGGCCGTTTCTTCAGCTACGATGGCCAGGAACTGCCATGGTAACCGCGCTCGTCACCGGCTTCGAGCCGTTCGGCGGCGAGGCGATCAATCCATCGGGCGAAGCGGTCAAGCGGCTCGATGGGCGGATGATCGGGGATGCCTATGTCGTGGCCCGCATCCTGCCCGCGACGTTCGCCGGCTCCGGCCCCGCGCTGATCCAGGCAATCGACGAGGTCGGCCCCGACCTGGTGATTTCGGTCGGCCAGGCCGACGGCCGCATGGCGCTGTCGCTGGAACGGGTCGCGATCAACGTCCAGGATGCGCGCATCCCCGACAATGACGGCGCCAAGCCGGTCGACGAACCGGTGGTGGCCGATGGGCCCGCCGCCTACTGGACCAGCCTGCCGATCAAGGCGATGGCGGCGGCGATCCGTGCGGAAGGCATTCCTGCCGAGATTTCGCAGACCGCCGGCACCTTCGTCTGCAACCACCTGTTCTACAGCCTTGCCCATGTCATCGCGACGCAGCGTCCGACCTTGCGCGGCGGCTTCATCCACATCCCGCTTCTGCCCGAGCAGGCCGCGCGCAATCCGACGAAATACGGCAGCATGAGCTTGGGCACCATCGTTGCCGGGCTGGAGATCGCGGTGGCCGCGGCCGTCGCGAATGCCCACGACATCAAGGCGTCGGACGGCGCGATCTCCTAGCAGGGCCGCACGCGGCGCCGCGCTTTCCCTGGGTCCCGGCCTGCGCCGGGACGACGCGTTGCTGAACACATCCGCCATCGTCATCCCGGCGAAGGCGCATGTAAGCGGATAACTTTCCCAGATCACGACCATATCACCGCCCCATCGTCCTGAGGGCGAACGACCTTTTGTGACGTCTTGACGACACCGGCCGACTCATGTCCCAATATTGGCAACACTGTTCCAACAGGTGGGACAATACATGAGTTCGCTGGAAACCGCCGTTTCGATCCTCAAGTGCTTTTCGGCCGAGACGCCGGAACTGGCGGTCAACGAGGTATCGCGACAGCTCGAATTGCCGAAGAGCACGGTGTCGCGCCTGTTGCGCGCGATGGCCGAACAGGGCCTGGTCGAGCAGGACCCGGAGACGCGCCGCTTCAGCGTCGGGCCGTTGCCGTTCCGGCTGGGGCGGCTCTATCACGCCCGCATCCGCGTGCTCGACCTGGTCGACCAGGAAATGGCCGGCCTGGTCGAGGAGACCGGCTTCACCGCCTATGTCGGCGTGATGAACGGCGGCGACATCATCATCCTGAGGAAGCGCCACGGCGATTACCCGGTGCAGATGATGCTGGAGCCGGGCTTCCGCGTCGCCGCCGCCTCGACCGCTTTCGGCAAGGCCTTGATGGCGCGGATGGACGATGCCGCGATGGCCGCCCTGGTGCCGGCCGTGCTGGTCAACGAACGTACCGGCATCACCAAGACGGCCGAGGCCATCATCGCCGAGATCGGCGAGGTGCGCCGCCAGGGCTGGGCACTCGCCCATGAAGCCTTTCCCGACATGGCCGCGATCGGTGCCGCGGTGGGATCGGACGACGATCAGCCGGCCGTCGGCTTTGCGCTGTCCTTCCCGCGCAACGCGATCGAAGCCGATGCGATGACCAAGTTTGCCGACCGCCTGGTCGCGATCGCCCGGCGCGTCGCGGCCAAGACCGGCGATCCGTTCTGGATGGAGGCGAAGCCCGCGAGCATTCCGGCCCGGGCCAGAGGAGAGGGAGCAAGACCATGATCGATTTCAGGCATCAGTTCGGCCGCCGCCGGTTTCTGCAGGGAGCAGCCGGCGCCGGTCTCACCGCCGCGATGGGCGGATTTTCAGGATCGGCCCAGGCCGCCCAGGCGACCGAATTGCGCATCCTGTTCCCCGGCGGGACCTGGAAGGACTGGGTCGACCAGACCTTCGTCACGCCGTTCGCCGAGAAGCACAAGATCAAGCCGGTGTGGAAGACGGGCCTCGGCTACGAACCGCTGGTCATCGCCCAGCGCTCGCGCCCGCAATGGGACATCGCCCATCTCAACCAGAACACCTCGAGCCAGCAGGGCGCGCTGAACGCCGTCATCGAGTGGAAGGAGGAACGGATCCCCAACCTGAAGGGCATCCATCCGTCGTTCCGCTACCAGTTCCTCGCCGGCAAGTGCCACACGCCCTACGGCCTGGCGGTCAACACCAAGCGCATCAAGAAGCCGATCACCTCGTGGTTCGACCTGTGGGATCCGGAGTTCGCCGGCAAGGTCGCCTTCCCCGACTGGATCTGGGTCGGCGAGGAAGTGTTCCACGCCATCAACATCCTGTCGGGCGGCGATGCCGAGAACGTCGATCCGGGCGTCGCCAAGATGAAGGAACTGTTCCAGAAGAACAAGGCGCAGGTCATCAACAACGTCGAGCATACCAAGCAGATGCTGGTGGCCGAGGAAGTCTGGATCTGCCCGTATTTCGGCGCCCGTACCGACCAGGCGCGCGACGCCGGCGCGCCGGTCGAGTTCGTCATGCCCAAGGAAGGCGGGCTGTCCTGGATCTGGAACACGGCGATCATCGCCGGCCGGCCGAAGGAAAGCATCGAACTGTCGGAAGCCTTCGTCAACGATACGCTGGACGCCCAGAAGCAGATCGCCTTCGCCCGCCTGACCGGCTATCCGCCGACCAGCATCGAGGCGATGAAGAACCTGCCCCCTGAGCTGAAGAAGCTCGAGATGAGCCAGGAAGATCTCGACGGCATCGGCAAGCTGGCGCGCCGCTTCGACTACATGGCCCAGTTCGCCTATCGCGACCGCAACCGCGAGCGCTGGAACAAGGAAGTCCTGGGCAAATGAGCGCCCGGGAAACCATCCTTACGCTTGCCGGCATCACCAAGCGCTACGGCGATGCCGGCGTGGTCGGTCCGGTGGACCTGACCATCGGGAAGGGTGAGTTTCTCACCCTTCTCGGCCCTTCCGGCTGCGGCAAGACGACGACCCTGCAGATCATCGCCGGGCTGCTCGAACCCACCGAGGGTCGCGTCACCCTGCGCGGCCGCGACATCACCCATGCCCCGCCGCCGCAACGCGACATGGGCCTCGTCTTCCAGAACTACGCGCTGTTCCCGCACAAGACGATCTTCGACAACGTCGCCTTCGGCCTGCGCATGCGCAAGGTGGCAAAGGCCGAGATCGCCGAGCGGGTGACGGAGATGCTGCGCATCGTCGGCCTGCCCGACGTCGAGCGCCGCCTGCCGGACCAGTTGTCGGGCGGCCAGCGCCAGCGCGTGGCGCTGGCCCGCGCGCTGGTGATCCGGCCGACCATCCTGCTGCTCGACGAGCCCCTGTCGAACCTCGACGCGATGCTGCGCAAGCGCATGCGCCACGAGATCCGCGACCTGCAGCAGCGGCTGGGCATCACCACGATCTTCGTCACCCACGACCAGGACGAAGCCTTCGAGATGTCGGACCGCGTCGCCCTGCTCGATCGCGGCCGCATCGCCCAGATCGGCGCGCCGGAAGATCTCTACGACGCGCCCTCCACCCGCTTCGTCGCCGAATTCATCGGCGATGCCAACCTGATCGATGCCCAGGTGGTGTCGTCGGACGGCCATGGCCTCGTCCGCCTGCGCATTGCCGGCGGCACCGAGATGGTCGCCCGCACCTCGGACATCGACCTGCAGCCCGGCCAGGCCGCGCTGCTGATGCTCCGGCCCGAGCGGATCGAGCTGGCCGATGCGCCGGCGCCGGGCACCCTGCCCGCCCGGGTGCGCCAGCGGGTGTTTTCCGGCGAGCGCATCACGCTGGAGTTCGACACCTCGGGCGGCCCGATCACCTGCACCAAGCCGAGCCTGCCGCAATACCGCCTGCTCGACCCCGGCATGCAAGTCTGGCTGCAGCCGGGCGAGTGCCGGGCCTTGAGGGCCGCCTGATGGCCGCCGCCGCGGATCGCCGCTTCGGCATCGGGCTGATGACGCCGATCGGGCTGCTTTATCTGTTCTTCCTGATCCTGCCGATCGGCTTCTTTCTGTCGATGGGCTTCTTCAAGTACGACGTCTACGGCCTCTACAAGCCCGAGCTGACGGCGGAGAATTTCGCCCGGCTGGTGGTCGATCCCTATTATCTCGACATCGTGCTGCTGACGTTGAAGCTCGCCGGGCTCACCACGGTGTTCAGCCTGCTGCTGGGCTACCCCCTCGCCTTCTTCCTGACCCGCACGCGCTCGGCCTGGCGCGGTGCGCTGATGTTCATGGTGGTGGCGCCGCTGACCACCGGCGTGATCGTGCGCACCTACGGCTGGATCGTGCTGATGGGGGCCGAGGGCATCGTCAACAAGGCGCTCATCGCCATCGGCCTGATCGACCGGCCGATCCAGATCCTGCACACCGAGACCGCGGTGGTCATCGCGCTCGTCCACATCCTGATGCCCTACATGGTGTTCCCGCTGATCTCGTCGCTGGCGGGGCAGGACCCGAATCTCGAACGCGCGGCCTCGACGCTCGGCGCCAGCCGCGCACGCTGCTTCTTCGAGGTCACCCTGCCACTCAGCCGCGCCGGCATCATGATGGGCTCGGTGCTGGTGTTCACCCTGTCGGCCGGTTCGGTCGTCATCCCGCAGCTGATCGGCGGCAAGGATGTCCAGATGATGGGCCAGAGCATCTACGAACTGGTGCTGCACACGCTCAACTGGCCGCTCGGCTCCGCCATGGCCTCGCTGCTGGTTCTGATGCAGTTCTCGATCATCTTCCTCTATTTTCGGAGCAATCGCCGTGTCCGCCGCTGACAAGGCCGGCCGGCCGGGCTGGCTCGGCCTCAAGCTGTCGGTCTTCCTGATCTATCTGTTCCTGATGGGGCCGATCGCCATCATCGTCTTGTCGTCGTTCAACGCGACGACCTCGATGGCCTTCCCGCCGCAAGGCTTCTCGCTGCGCTGGTACGGGGAATTCTTCAAAAGCGACAGCTTCGTCGACGCCTTCCTGTTCTCGATGAAGCTCGGGGTCTGCGCCGCCATCGGCGCGACCGCCATCGGCTTCCTCGCCGCCTATGCCATCGTCCGCTTCGGCGGCCGGGGGCGCGAGGCGGCGCAGTCCGCCGCGCTGTTGCCGGCGATGATCCCGCATATCCTGATCTCGATGTCGCTGCTGCTCGCGCTCAATTTCGTGCCGATCCCGGATTTCACGGTGCTGCTGGCCGGCCATATCCTGATCTGCCTGCCCTTCACCATCGCCGGCATTACCGCAAGCCTCGACGGCGTCGACGCCCAGCTCGAAGCCGCGGCCTGGACGCTCGGCGCCTCGCGCGCCCGGATCCTTGCCGAGATCGTGCTGCCGCTGGTGGCACCGGGCGTGCTGTCGGCCCTGATCTTCGCCTTCATCGTCTCGTTCGGCGACATCTACATCGCACTCTTCCTGGCGGGCCCCGGCATGACCACCCTGCCGATGGAAATCTTCTCCTACGTCCAATGGGAAAGCACGCCGGTCATCGCCGCGATCTCCACCCTGCAGATCCTGCTCATCGTCGGGCTTGGGCTGATCGTGGAACGGCTGGTCGGCCTGCGCCGCATCATGCGCTTCTGAGGGAGTAAACACCGATGGAAAAGATCACGATCGGCACCGCCGTCTCGACCGGCCCGGGCCGGACCGACGGCATGCTGCAGGTGGGCTGGCTGCCCGACGGCTATCCGATGGAGATACCCGTCGTCATCCAGCGCGCCGCTGATGATGGGCCAACCGTCTGGATCCACGGCTGCGTCCACGGCAACGAATATTGCGGCACCTTCATCATCCACAAGTTCCTGCGCGAGATGAAGCTCGACCGCGGCACGGTCATCGCGCTGCCGGTCCTCAACATCACCGGCTTCCAGAAGCAGCAGCGGATGAGCCCGTTCGAGGGCTATAACGGCGGCGACCTCAATCGCTGCTTCCCCGGCAATCCCGGCGGCGGCCTGACCGACCAGATGGCCTTCCACATCTTCGAGGGGTTGAAGAAGCACGCCACCCACTTCATCGACTTCCACACCGCCTTCACCGCCGATACCCGCTGGGCGCTGTTCTGCCCGCCCGACGGCCAGGCCGGCGAAGCCGCCGAAGGCATGGCGCGCGCCTTCGGCTATCGCGACACCCTGCCCACGCCGATGACCATCCTGGGCGGCTCGGCGCTGATCGAGGCCGCCAAGCTCGGCATCCCCGGGCTGATCGTCGAGGCCGGCGGCATCGGCCCGGCCTTCCGCCCCGAGACGGTCGACGAGGCGGTCGGGCGGTTGAACAACGTGCTGCGCCAGATCGGCCTGGTCGACGGCGCGGTGGAGAAGCATGAGGACATCACGTTCTTCTCCAACTTCGCCTGGGTCAATGCCCGGCGCGGCGGGCTGTTCCGCCCGGCGGTGCGCTGCGGCATGACGATCAGGGAAGGCGATCTGGTCGGCCGCTACTACGACGTCCACGGCGAACTGGTCGAGGAGGCGAAGGCCCCCTTCAGCGGCGTCGTGCTGGCCGTCGGCGCCGGGCCGCTGATGCCCAACGGCGAAATTCTCGTCCATGTCGGCCTCGACCCGCGCGCGGCCTGAAGGAGTTCATGAGGTCATGAAGACCATCGAAGTAGGC
>JAEYTW010000065.1 GCA_023433835.1 Pseudomonadota bacterium
ACCACGATCAGCGCGCCGGCGGCCGAGGCCGCGCCCAGGATGAACATCGCGTCGACCAGCCCGGCCTCGACCCCCAGGCCGCGCAGCAGCAGGGCGAGGCCGCCGGCCAGCACCAGCCAGGCGGCGAGCGTCAGGGCGAAGGCGGTGCCGAGCAGCCGGGGCTCGGCGATCTGCCGGCCCTGGCGCAGCGCGACGCGCAGCCGCGCGAAGAATCGCGGCCAGCGCCCCAGTCGGCGGTAGGCCCAGCCGATCGTGGCGATCAGCGGCGCCGGCCGGAAGAACAGCCAGAGGGCGGCGGCCAGCAGCAGCGCCACGCCGGCGGCGGCGGCGGCAAAGCCGGAGAACGAGGCGAGCCCGATCAGGATGAACAGGACGAAGACGACGCCGTCCGCCAGCCGGTCGAGGGCGAGCAGCGCGAAGGTCCGCTCGTAGCGCGCGCCATGGCCGCGGCGCAGGAGCCACAGCCGCACCGCCTCGCCGATCCGCCCGGGTGTCAGCAGCAGCGCGTAGCCGGCCATGAAATAGAGCAGCGTCCGCGGATAGCGCAGGGCGATGCCGATCCGTCCCTGAGCGATCTGCCAGCGCCGGGCGCGCAGGGCGAAATTGGCGAGCGACGCGGCGGCGACCCCGAAGACGAGCAGCGGCGGCAGCGCCAGGACCTCGCCCACCACCCGGTCGAGCCGGCCGGCCAGGGCGGCGCCGGCGACGAAGGCCAGGGCGAAACCGGCGGCCGCCCAGGCCGCGATCCGGCGGCTGCGCGTAAGCCGCGGCGCCGGATCCGACGTCATCCGGCGGGCTTTTCGGCCATCATCATGTAGTTGATGTCGGTATCGCGGCTGACCCGCCAGGAATTGCCGAGCGGGTTGTAGACCACCCCGGCGAGCGCGCGGGGGGTGAGGCCGGCATGGCGCATCGCGCGGGCCAGTTCGTGCGGCTTGAGGAACTTGTGCCAGTCATGCGTGCCGGGCGGAAGCCAGCGCAGCACCCGCTCGGCCAGGAATACGGCCAGCGCCCGGGCTTTCAGCGTGCGGTTCAGCGTCGCCATGAAGACGGGCGCGCCCGGCCGGGCGAGATCGGCCAGCGCAGCCATGAAGACGTCGACATCGGCGACGTGCTCGATGATTTCCATCGCGACGACGCCGTCGAAGCGCTCTCCCTCGGCGGCCAGTGTCTCGGCGGTGACGCAGCGATAGTCGACCGCCACGCCGCCCTGTTCGGCATGGGCGCGCGCCGTGCCGATATTCTCGGCGGCGGCATCGATCGCCACCATCTCTGCACCCATGCGGGCCAGGGGCTCGGCCAGCAGCCCGCCGCCGCAGCCGACATCGACCAGCCGCAAGCCTTCCAGCGGGCGCTGGGCTTCCGGGTCGCGGCCGTGGCGGGCGCAGAGGCGGTCGCGGATGAAGCCGAGGCGGACCGGGTTCAGGGCATGAAGCGGCGCGAATTCACCCTTGGTGTCCCACCACTTCTGCGCGAGGGCGGCAAAGCGGGCGACTTCGTCCGGGTCGACGGTCGGTCCGATGGCGGGGCTGAGCATGGCGACTTCCCAAATTGGCTGGCGCGGAGTATGTATAGCGCGCTTCTTTCCGACAAGGCTTCAGGCAAAGAAGGGGCTGGGCTGGACCCGTGAGGGGTGCGGCCGGGTTCCCCGTGTCGCCTGAGGCCTGCTGTTATTGGTGCCGTCGGCGGCACTTTATTGGGGTAGGGAACGGGACTATGGCGCGCTTGGTGTTGAAGTTCGGCGGGACGTCGGTCGGCACGATCGATCGGATCAAGAACGTCGCCACCAAGATCAAACGCGAAGTCGATGCCGGCAACCAGGTCGCGGTCGTCGTTTCCGCGATGTCGGGCGAGACCAACAAGCTGGTCGATTACGTGCGCCAGATCGCGCCGGTCTACGACCAGAAGGAATACGACCAGATCGTCGCGACCGGCGAGCAGGTGACGATCGGCCTGGTCGCCCTGGCGCTGCAGCAACTGGGCGTCAAGTCGCGCTCCTGGACCGGCTGGCAGATCCCGATCCGCACCAATGACATGCATGGCTCGGCACGCATCGAATCGATCGGGGCCGAGCAGATCGAGGCCGAATTCTCGGCCGGCATCGTGCCGGTCGTGGCGGGCTTCCAGGGCGTCACCGGCGGCAATCAGCCGCGGGTCACGACGCTGGGCCGCGGCGGCTCGGACACGTCGGCCGTGGCGCTCGCCGCCGCGCTGAAGGCCGATCGCGGCGACATCTACACCGACGTCGACGGGGTCTATACCGCCGATCCGCGTATCGTGACGGCCGCCCGCAAACTCGATAGGATCACCTACGAGGAAATGCTGGAACTGGCATCGCTGGGCGCGAAGGTCCTGCAGACCCGCTCGGTCGAGATGGCGATGAATCACCGTGTTCGCGTACAGGTGCTGTCGAGCTTCGAGGACAAGCCCGGCACGCTGGTTGTTGATGAGGAAGAGATCGTGGAACAGCAAGTCGTCAGCGGCGTGACCTATTCGACCGACGAAGCCAAGATCGCGCTGCTGCACGTGCCGGACCGGCCGGGCATTGCCGCCTCGATCTTCGGGCCGCTGGCCGATGCCGGCATCAACGTCGACATGATCGTGCAGAACGTCTCGGAAGACGGCAAGCTGACCGACCTGACCTTCACGGTCGGCCGCGCCGATGCCGACCGCGCCAAGCAGACCATCGAGGCCGCGCGCGACAGCGTGTCCTACGCCAGCCTCGTGCTCGACAAGAACGTGGTGAAAGTTTCGGTCGTCGGCGTCGGCATGCGCAGCCATACCGGCATCGCGCGCACGATGTTCAAGGCACTGGCCGAGAAGGGCATCAACATCCAGGTGATCACCACCTCCGAGATCAAGGTCAGCGTGCTGATCGCATCGGAATATACCGAGCTGGCGGTGCGCAGCCTGCACACCGCTTTTGGGTTGGATGCCGCCTGAGAGGGCGCATAGCCGGGCCCGAGCCTCGGCCCTGAC
>JAEYTW010000275.1 GCA_023433835.1 Pseudomonadota bacterium
CGGCCGGCCCGCAGCACGAACGGCCGGTTTTATTGCCGCTGCCGCAGGATTTCGCGCGGACCGACGCCCAGCACCCGGCGGATGCAGCGGGCCATGTGGCTCTGATGGGCGAAGCCGGCGGCCAGCGCCACCTGGGCCGGCGGCATCTCGCCCTGCAGCAGCAGGCGCCGGGCCAGGGCGACACGGGCCTGCACGACATAGCCGTGCACCGCCTGGCCGGTCGACTGCTTGAACAATGTCTTGAAATGCGACGGGCTGAAACCGGCGACGGCGGCGAGGTCGGCCAGCGACAGGTCCTGGTCGAGATGGGCGGCGACATGCTCCAGCACCCGGGCGAGCCGCCGGGGCGGCAGGCCCCCGGCCGGCCGGCGCCGTTCGGCATAGCGATGCAGCAGATGGGCCGACAGCCCCAGCCCCAGGCTGTCGGCATAGAGCCGGCCGCCGGGATAGCCCGCCGCATGCGCGGCGCGCAACGCCCAGGCGACATGCTGGATCTGCGGATCGCGCATCTGGAATTGCGGCGTCAGCCGGACGCGGTCGGGATCGAGGCCCAGGTCCTCCGCCGCGCTGCGCACCAGCCCGGGCGACAGGCGCAGCAGCAGCGCGGTGGCCGGCCGATCGTCTTCCCACGTACCCGACAGGCCTGCCGGCACCAGGTCGATATCGCCTTCCGACTGCCAGCGGTCGTGGGTCAGCCCGTCGCAGCGGCAGGAGGCGCGCACCGGCGGGCCGACATGGATGCTCAAGAGATGGGTCGCCTGCGGCTCCATCGCGGTGATGCCGGCCGGGGCGGCGAACATCTGGACTTTGACGCCGGTGGCAGCCATTACGGGCCTCATCACGCTGATCTTTGCTATAGTGGCGCCATGCGCGCCGCTTTCCTAGCCCTGCTCGGCCTGATCATCGCGACCTTCCCCGCCCGGGCGGCCGACGAGTTGCGTTTCTTCCGCATCCTCACCGGTTCGGCCTCCTCGACCTATTTCCCGGTCGGCGCGGCGCTGGCGACGGTGATCTCGTCGCCGCCGGGCTCGCCGTCCTGCGACAAGGGCGGCCCGTGCGGCGTGCGCAACCTGGTCGCGGTCGCCCAGACCAGCGAGGGGTCGGTTGCCAACGTGCTGGCGATCGCCGGCGACAAGGTCGATTCCGGCCTGGCGCTGGCCGACATCTCCTACTGGGCCTTCCATGGCGAGCAGAGCTATTTCCGCCGCGCCGCGATGCCCTCCCTGCGCGTCATCGCCAATCTCTATCCGGAAACGATCCACCTGGTCGCCCGCCGCGGCGCCCAGATCAAGGATATCCGCGACCTGATCGGCAAGCGCGTCTCGATCGACAAGCCCGGCTCGGGCACGCGGCTCAACGCCGAAATCCTGCTGCCGGCCTATGGCGTGCGGCTGAACCAGCTGAAACCGATGGAGGTCGATCCCGGCGAGGCCATCGGGCTGCTGACCCGCGGCGAGCTCGACGCCTTCTTCCTGGTCGCGGGCTTCCCCGCCTCGTCGGTGGCCGATCTGGCCGAACAGGGGCTGATCGACCTGGTGCCGCTGTCCGGCCGGCGGGCCGAGGCGGCGCTGAAGCGCCACCGTTTCTTCGGGACCGAGCTGATCCCGGCCGGCACCTACAAGGACATTCCGGAAATCCCGACTCTGTCGATCGGCGCGCAATGGGTGGTCAACGACACCGCCGACCCGGAACTGATCTACCAGATCACCAAGGCCCTGTGGCGGCCGGAGAACCGCGCGCTGCTCGATGCCGGCCACGCCAAGGGCCAGCAGATCCAGCTCGGCACCGCGCTGACCGGGATCTCGATCCCGCTGCATCCCGGCGCCGAGCGTTATTACCGCGAAGTCGGCGTGATCTCCGACGCGCTGACCGAATAGGCTACTGCGCCAGCGCCGGCTCGGTGCGCGCCGCCTCGAGCCAGTCCCGCATCGCGGGCAGGCCGAGAATGGCGTCGCAATAGGCCTGGATCACCTCGTCCCGCGGCACGCCGTAGGTGTTGAAGCGCGTCACCACCGGCGCATACATCGCATCCGCGACCGAGAAGCGGCCGAACAGGAACGGTCCGCCGGCGCCGAACCGGCGGCGCGCCATCCGCCATACCGCGTGGATGCGGGCGATGTCGTCGGCGACCGCCTCGCTCAGCTCGGGCAGGGGCAGGCTGGCCCGGTAATCCATCGGCAGGGCCTGGCGCAGCTCGGCGAAGCCCGAATGCATCTCGGTGGCGACCGAACGGCAGATCGCGCGGGCCTCGCGATCGTCGGGCCACAGCCCCGCCTCGGGGAACAGCTCGGCCACGTATTCGCAGATGGCGAGGCTTTCCCACACCGTGACCTCGCCGTTGATCAGCACGGGCACCCGGCCGGCGCCCGAATAGGAGAGGATGCGGGCGCGCGTCTCGGGCTGGCGCAGGGTGATGAATGCCTCGGTGAACGGCGCGCCCGCCTGGCGCAGGGCCAGCCAGGGGCGCAGCGACCAGGATGAATAGTTCTTGTTGCCGATCACCAGGGTCAGGCCCGACATTGTCATCGATCCTTCTTTCTTCATGCAGGCGGATGGGTCGGTTATAAGCCACGAATCCGCTGTTCTTTGCCAGGAGTTCCAGAGCGATGCTCGACCGTCTCGTCGACGAAGCCGCAGGCCAGCTGCCCATTCATCTCGTCGCCGAGGGCGATTTCGCCGGCTGGCTCGAGGGGCGCGACGCCGGCACCCGCGCCTGGATCGCGGCGCATCGCTACAAGGCCGAGGCCGGCAAGGTCCTGCTGCTGCCGGGCGCGGATGGCGCGCCGGCCGCCGCCGTGCTGGGCCTGGGCAAGAAACCCGATCTGTGGACCTTCGCCGCGCTGACCGGCCTGCCGGCGCTCAACTGGCGCATCGAAGGCCTGGACGATGCCAGCATGGCGACCGCCGCCGCGACCGGCTGGGCGCTCGGCACCTATGAATACCGCCGCTACAGGAAGGCGGCGGAAGGCCCGTTCGCCCTGCTGGCCTGGCCGGAAAAGGCCGATCGTGCCGCCGTGGTGCGCACCGTGCGGGCCATGGGCCTCGTCCGCGACCTCGTCACCACCCCGGCCCAGGACATGGGCCCCGAGGAACTCGCCGCCGCGGTGGCCGCGGTCGGCGACCGGCATGGCGCCACGCGGCGCGAGGTGGTGGGCGAGGATCTGCTTGCCCAGAACTATCCGCTGATCCATGCGGTCGGCCGCGCCTCGACCCGCGCGCCGCGGCTGGTCGAGCTGACCTGGGGCGAGGCCGACGCGCCGAAGGTGACGCTGGTCGGCAAGGGCGTCTGCTTCGATACCGGCGGCCTCGACCTCAAGCCCGCCTCGGGCATGGCGATGATGAAGAAGGACATGGGCGGGGCGGCCACCGCCCTGGGCCTGGCTGACATGATCATGGATGCCGGCCTCAAGGTCCGGCTGCGCCTGCTGATCCCGGCCGTCGAGAATTCCGTCTCGGGCAACGCGTTCCGCCCCGGCGACGTCTTCCGCAGCCGCGCCGGGCTCACCGTCGAGATCGGCAACACCGATGCCGAGGGGCGGCTGATCCTGGCAGATGCGCTGGCCGACGGCGATGACGAGGCGCCCGAGCTGATGATCGATTTCGCCACCCTCACCGGTGCCGCCCGCGTCGCCCTGGGCCCCGAACTGCCCGCCCTGTTCACCGACGACGAGACGCTGGCCGCCGACATCGCGGCGGCCGGCGCGGCGGCGAGCGACCCGGTGTGGCGCCTGCCGCTGCACGCGCCCTATCGCGCCCTGATCGATTCCAAGCTTGCCGACATCAACAACGCCGGCGAGGACGGCATGGCCGGCGCGATCACCGCCGGACTGTTCCTCAAGGACTTCGTGTCCAAGGCCAAGTCCTGGGCGCATATCGACCTGTTCGCCTGGAACAACAAGCCGCGCGCCGGCCGCCCCGTCGGCGGCGAGGCTTTGACGATGCGGGCCTTGTTCAGCCTGCTGCAGAAGCGCTACGGCTGATCGCCGACGAGGCCGAGGCGGTGCCGGCGCAGTTCCACCGGCATCGCCCCGAGCGTTTCGTAGATGCGCAGGTCGCGGCGTATCGGCCACCAGTCGTAGAGCATGATTTCCAGCGGCCGCCACATCGCGACCCAGCCGCAGATCAGCAGGCCCTCGGCCATGACCTGGTCGAAGGCGCTGGCGGTGTCGACGAAGAACAGTCGACGCAGCGTGATGCAGGCGCCGAGGAACAGCAGGCCGACGACGAGCGCGATCCGGCCGATGCGCAGGTGGTCGTGCAGTTCCAGGCGCGCGATCCGGGCCCGGGCGGCGAAGTAGTGATGGATCGTCTCGGTCACGGCCTCGCGGTGCATCGCAACCGCAGCCTCGTCGGGCAGGTGCAGCACCAGCTTGACCGGCTTGGCCTGGCCGATCTCGCGCGCCGAGCCGACGATGTAGTCATGGGCCTCGGCGTCGAGGTCGCGCAGCCGGAACGGCGAGGGATCGAGGGTGTTGAACAGCTGCTCGATGCGTTCGAGGTCCACCTCGATCAGCGTGAAGCCGTCTTCCTGCCGGTATTCCCCATCTTCCTCGCGATGGTCCGCCACGCCGCTCAGTAGCCCTTGGTCCGATCGACGATATTGGCGAGCGGCCGGCCCGACTTGAAGCGCTCGTACTGGTCGATGATCATGCCCGCCACGGTCTGCGGCAGCGAGTCCGAGGCGTTGTGCGGCGTCACCGTAATCCTGGGGTGATCCCAGAACGGATTTTCGGCCGGCAGCGGCTCCTCGTGGAAGACGTCGAGCGTCGCGGCGGCGATCTGGCCTTCGTCGAGCAGGGCCAAGAGGTCGGCATCGACCAGATGGCCGCCGCGGCCGGCGTTGATCAGATAGGCGCCGGGCTTCAGGAGGCCGAGGTTGCGGCGGTTGAGGATGCCGGTGGTTTCAGGCGTCAGCGGCAGGAGGCAGACCAGCATGTCGCAGACGCGCAGGAAATCGTCGAATTGGCCGGAACCTGCATAGGATTCGATGCCGCGGACATGCTTTTCCGTCTGGCTCCAGCCGACGACGCGGAAGCCGAGGGCGGCAAGCTTTTCGCCGGCATCGATGCCGAGCCGGCCGAGGCCGAGGATGCCGATGGTGGTCGACGGCGTATAGGCGGGCGGGAAGAAATCCCAGCGGCGCGCCTTCTGGTTGGCCAAGAGGTCGTCGAGGCGGCGGTGATAGCGCAGCACGTGCAGCAGCACGTATTCGCTCATGCCCAATGTCAGGCGGTCCTCGACCACGCGGCAGACGGTGACCTCGGGGCGCAGGCTCGGGTCATGGATCAGCGATTCGACGCCGGCACCCAGCGAATGCAGCACCTTGAGATTCGGCAGGTCGGCGAACACGCCTTTCGGCGGGCGCCAGCCAACCGCGAAGTCGATATCGGCGGTGTCGCCCATGTCGGGGTAGACCCGCATGTCGATGCCGGGCGCGGCCGCACGGAAGGCATCGATCCAGGCTTGGGTATCGTGCCAGGTGGAGAGGAAAAGGAAAGCCATTGGTATTCTCGCTGGTTCTCAACTGCGGACCGCGTGCCCAAGCGCTGTTTCCAGCGAGAAGGCGGCAGCCATAAGGGCGCGAGTATAATCCGTCGCCGGTTGCGAAAAAATGTCAGTCGCCGGGCCCTGTTCGACGACCTTGCCATCCTTCATCACGATCACGCTGTCGGCCAGCGCGCGGACGACCTTCAGATCGTGGCTGATGAAGAGATAGGCCAGCCGGTGCTTCTGCTGCAGCGCGCGCAGGAGGTCGACGATCTGGGCCTGGACGCTCATGTCGAGCGCCGAGGTCGGCTCGTCCAGCACCACCAGCTTGGGTTTCAGCACCATGGCCCGGGCGATGGCGATGCGCTGGCGCTGGCCGCCGGAGAATTCGTGGGGATAGCGGTCCATCGCGGCGGGGTCGAGGCCGACCTCGCGCAGCATGTCGGCGACGATCTGCCGGCGCTGACCCCAGTCGCCGCCGAGGTCGTGGACCTTCAGGCCTTCCTCGATGATCTCGTAGACCGACAGCCGCGGCGACAGCGAGGCGAACGGATCCTGAAAGACGATCTGGATTTCCGAGCGTAGCGGCCGCAGGTCCTTGAAGCTCTGGCCCTGCAGCTCGCGGCTGCCGTAGCGGATCGAGCCTTGCGACGGGATCAGGCGCAGCAGCGCGTAGCCGAGCGTCGACTTACCCGATCCGGATTCGCCGACGATGCCGACCGTCTCGCCCTCGCGGATGGCGACGTCGATGCCGTCTACCGCCTTGACGTGGCCGACGGTACGGCCGAGCAGGCCGCGCTTGATCGGGAACCACACCTTCAGGTCCTTGGCCGCCATCACGGTCGGCGCATCCGTCGCCACCGGCGAGGGATCGCCCTTGGGCTCGGCGTTCAACAGCTTGATGGTGTAGGGGTGTTGCGGCTCGGCGAAGACCTGCGCGGTCGGACCGGTCTCGACCACCCGCCCCTCAGTCATCACGCAGACCCGGTCGGCCATCTTGCGCACGATGCCGAGGTCGTGGGTAATCAGGAGGAGGGCCATGCCGAGTTCGTCGCGCAGGCGGCGCAGCAGCTCGAGGATCTGGGCCTGCACGGTGACGTCGAGCGCGGTGGTCGGCTCGTCGGCGATCAGCAGGTCCGGGCGGTTGGCCAGGGCCATGGCGATCATCACGCGCTGGCGCTGGCCGCCCGACAACTGATGCGGATAGGCATCGAGCCGGTCGGCGGCCTGGACCAGGCCGACCTGGTGCAGCAGGTTCAGGGTTTCGGCCCGGGCCTCCGCCCCCTTGATGCCGCGATGCAGCCCCAGGACCTCGCCGATCTGGCGGGCGATCGAGTGCAGCGGGTTCAAGGACGTCATCGGTTCCTGGAACACCATCGCGGCGCGGTTGCCGCGCAGCTTCTGGATGGTCTCCGGCGGGGCTCCGATCATTTCCTGGCCCTTCAGCCGGATCGACGAGCCCGGCGTGTGAAAGGCCATGGGGTAGGGAAGAAGCTGCAGCACCGACAGGGCGGTGACCGACTTGCCCGAGCCGGATTCGCCGACCAGGGCCACGGTCTCGCCGCGGGCGATGGTGAAGGAGACGTCGCGGACGGCCTCGACGACCCGGCTACCGGTCTTGAAGCCGACGCCGAGATGCTCGACCGACAGGATGGTTTCCGCGCTCATCCGACAATCTTCCGCGGGTCGAAGGCGTCGCGCACCGCTTCGCCGATGAAGATCAGCAGGCTCAAGGTGATGGCCAGCACGGCAAAGGCGGTCAACCCCAGCCACGGCGCCTGCAGGTTTGACTTGCCCTGCGACAGGAGTTCGCCCAGCGACGGCGAGCCCGGCGGCAGGCCGAAGCCGAGGAAGTCGAGCGCGGTCAGCGTGGTGATCGCGCCGTTCAGGATGAACGGCATGAAGGTCAGGGTCGCGACCATCGCGTTGGGCAGGAGGTGGCGCCACATGATGGCGATGTTGCCGACGCCGAGCGCCCGGGCGGCGCGGACGTAGTCGAGGTTGCGGGCGCGCAGGAATTCGGCGCGCACCACCCCGACCAGGGCCATCCAGGAGAAGGCGAGCATGATGCCGAGCAGCCACCAGAAGTTCGGCTGCACGAAGCTTGCCAGGATGATCAGGAGGTAGAGCGTGGGCAGGCCCGACCAGATTTCCATGAAACGCTGGAACAAGAGGTCGGTCAGCCCGCCGAAATAACCCTGCACCGCGCCGGCGACGACGCCGACGATCGAGGACAGGATGGTGAGCGTCAGGCCGAACAGCACCGACAGGCGGAAACCGTAGATCAGCCGGGCGACGACGTCGCGACCCTGGTCGTCGGTGCCGAGCCAGTTTTCCTTGGACGGCGGCGCCGGCGCCGGCACCGACAGCTCGCGGTTGATGGTCTGGTAGGAATAGGGGATCGGCGGCCACAGGATCCAGCCCTTGGCCGCGATCTCGTCGCGCACGAAACGGTCGCGGTAGTCGGTCGCCGTCTCGAAGTCGCCGCCGAACGTCGTCTCGGGGTAGGACTTCAGCAGCGGGTAATAGAACTGGCCGTCGTACTTGACCAGCAGCGGCTGGTCGTTGGCGATCAGCTCGGCCACGAGGCTCAGGCCGAACAGCACCAGGAAGATCCAGAGCGACCACCAGCCCCGGCGGTTGCCCCGGAAATTGGCGAGGCGCCGCCTGGAGATCGCCGAGAGATAAGGACGCTCAGCCGACATCGCGGCCCTCGAAATCGATGCGCGGGTCGATGGCGACATAGGTCAGGTCGGAGATCAGGTTGACGATCAGCCCGACCAGCGTGAAGACGTAGAGGGTGCCGAACATGACGGGATAGTCGCGCTTGATCGCCGCCTCGAACGACAGGAGGCCCAAACCGTCCAGCGAGAAGATCACCTCGATCAAGAGCGAGCCGGTGAACAAGACGCCGATGAAGGCGGCCGGAAAACCGGCGATCACCAGCAGCATGGCGTTGCGGAAGACATGGCCGTAGAGCACCGCGCGCTCGGTCAGGCCCTTGGCGCGGGCGGTGACCACGTACTGCTTGTTGATTTCCTCGATGAAGGCGTTCTTGGTCAGCATGGTCAGCGAGGCGAAGCCGCCGATCACCATGGCGATGACGGGCAGCGCGATGTGCCAGAAATAGTCGAGGATGCGGTCGGGCCAGGACAGCTGCGCCCAGTTGTCCGAGGTCAGGCCGCGCAGCGGGAACCAGGCGAGGAAACTGCCGCCGGCGAACAGGACGATCAAGAGCACGGCGAACAGGAAGCTCGGGATCGCATAGCCGAGGATGACGACCGCCGAACTCCAGATGTCGAAGCGGCTGCCGTCGCGCACCGCCTTGGCGATGCCGAGTGGGATGGAGACGAGATAGACGATCAGCGTCGTCCACAGCCCCAGCGAGATCGAGACCGGCAGCTTGTCGAGCACGAGGTCGACGACACGACGGTCGCGGAAATAGCTGTCGCCGAAATCGAAGCGCAGGTAGTTGCCGATCATCAGGAAGAAGCGTTCGACCGGCGGTTTGTCGAAGCCGAACTGCTTCTCGATCTGCTTGATGAATTCGGGGTCGAGGCCCTGGGCCCCGCGATATTTCGACGTGCCTTCGCCCAGGCCCGGCGCGCGGGCCGAGCCGGCGGCGGCATCACCCCCCGATGATCCGCCGATGCGCGAGGTGGCGTTGGCCGCGGTGCCGGTGACCTGGGCGATCACCTGCTCGACCGGCCCGCCGGGGGCGAACTGGATGACGAAGAAATTGATGACCATGATCCCGAACAGGGTCGGGATGATCAGGAGCAGCCGGCGCAGGATATAGGCGAGCATCAGATGGCTGCCCCGCCGCCGTCGCAAATCGTCGCCCTGGCGAAGGCCGGGGCCCAGGGCAAGGGGCGTCGCAAGCGGCATCGCGCTTTCCCTGGATCCCGGCCTTCGCCCATAGGCGCTGACTTGACCTCAGTGTTCACCCCAGGAGCCATCGTCATCGCCGCGAAAGCGGGGATCCAGCGCAAGGATGCCGCAAGCGGCGCGGCGCTTTCCCCGGGCCTCGGGTCAAGCCCGGGGCGACGATTGGATCTTAAGTCACCATCCGGGCCTAAAGTCAGCGCCCATGGGCCTTCGCCGGGATGACGATGGCGCTTCATCGTCATTGCGCGTGCCGACGGCGCCGCCATCACCGCACCTTCGGCAGCCTGGCTGCCTTGGCTTCGTCGTACCACCAGTAATCCTCCCATTCCGGGTTGTAGTCGGAATAGGGCGCGATCGGGTCAGGGCGCGACAGGCGGTCCCAATAGGCCAGGCGATGCGTGCCCGAATACCAGGAGGGGATCCAGTAATTGCCCCACATCAGCACGCGGTCCAGCGCGCGGATCGCGACGGTCAGTTCCTCGCGCGTCGTGGCGGCCAGCGCCTTCTCGACCAGCGCGTCGACCGCCTTCGACTTGATGCCGGGGATGTTGAGGCTGCCGGTGACGTCGGCGGCGGATGCGCCGAAGAAGTTCTTCAGCTCGATGCCCGGCGTCGGGCCCTGGCTGTAGCCGCGGCTGGTCGCGTCGAAGTCGAAATCGCGGATGCGGTTCTCGAAGGCGGCGGGATCGACCACGCGCATCTCGGCCTTGATGCCGAGCCGTTCGAGATTGCGGAAATAGGGCCCGAGGATGCGGTCGAAGGACGGCTCGAACTCGAGGAATTCGAGGGTCAGCGCCTCGCCGGTCTTCGCATTGACGCGCTTGCCGTCCTTGACCACCCAGCCGGCGGCATTCAAGAGCTGGCCGGCCTTGCGCAGATTGTCGCGCATCTCGCCCGAGCCGTCGGTCTTGGGCGGATTGAATTCCTCGGTGAAGACGCGGGGATCGAGTTCGGCCTTGAAGGGTTCGAGCAGCGCCAGCTCGGCCGGCGACGGCAGGCCGGTCGCTGCCAGCGGCGAATTGTCGAAGCGTGAGCGCAGGCGCTTGTAGAGGCCGTAGAACAGGTTCTTGTTGGTCCACTCGAAATCGAAGGCCAGCGCCAGCGCTTCGCGCACCTTCGGATCGCTGAACTTCGGCCGCCGCGTGTTGAAGTAGAAGGCCTGGAAACCCGCCGGGTTGCCGTCCGCCAGCACCTCGCGCTTGATGTAGCCCTTCTCGACCGGCGGCTTGTCGTAGCCGGTGGCCCAGACCCGTGCGGTCAGCTCCAGCCGGACATCGTATTCGCCGGCGAAGAAACCCTCGACCGCGATCTCGCGATCGCGGAAATAGACCCAGCGCATGCGGTCGGTGTTGAAGCGGCCGACCGCGACGGGCAGCGTCGCGCCCCACCAGTCCTTGACCCGGGCATAGGTCAGGTTGCGGCCGGGATCGGCCGATTCGACCTTGTAGGGCCCCGAGCCGGTCGGCGGCTCGAGCGTCGGCTTGGTGAATTCGCGCCCCTCGAACCATTTCTTCTGCAGGATCGGCAGGCCGGCGACGGTCAGCGGCAGATCGCGCGAGGCGGGCCCCGGCTTGAAGCGCACCGTCACCTTCAGCGGGCCGTCGGCCTCGACCGCCGTGACGTCGGTCAGCGCCAGGCGGTATTGCGGATGGCCGTCGCGCTTGATCGCGTCCAGCGTGAAGACGACGTCGTCCGACGTGATCGGCGTGCCGTCATGCCAGCGCGCGGTCGGGCGCAGCGCGAAGGTGACCGACGAATGGTCGGGGGCGACGTCGGCGCTTTCGGCGATGTAGCCGTACATCGCATCCGGCTCGTCGAGCGAGCGGGCCATCAGGCTGGCGAACAGCAGACTGATCGAGGGGGCGGGATTGCCGCGCAGGATCGCCGGATGGAAACTGTCGAAGGTCGAGAACGACATCGCCCTGAGGTCGCCGCCCTTCGGCGCCTGCGGGTTGACGTAGTCGAAATGGGTGAAGGTCGCCGGGTATTTCAGATCGCCGAAGGCCGAGATGCCGTGGCGGGGTTCGGCGGCCAGCGGGCTGGCCACCAGGGCCAGGCCGAGGCCCAGGGCTGCGAGCGATCGTCTCATTGCTTGCGTGCGGCCTCCAGAGCGGCTTGCTTCGCCGGGTCGATCCACCAGGCGAGAATGTCGGGCCCGTAGCGCGGCGTCACCTTGGGCATGCCGAACTTGTCCCATACCGCGATGCGGTCGACATAGACGGTCGAGAACGGCACCACGAACCAGTTCCAGAGCAGCACGCGGTCGAGCGCGCGGGTGGCGTAGAGCAGTTCGGGCCGGTCATGGGCCTGGATGATACGATCGATCAGCGCATCGACCGCCGGGTCGCAGATGCCCGGCTGGTTGCGGCTGTTCTCGCGCTGCGCGGCGGCACAGGAGAAGAAGTCGCGCTGCTCGTTGCCCGGCGATTCCGACTGGGCCCAGGATACCAGCGCCATGTCGAAATCGAACGCGCGCATGCGGTTGACGTATTGCGCGCTGTCGACCAGCCGCACGCTCATGTCGATGCCCAGCCGGGCCAGCGTCTGCTTCCAGGCATTGAAGATGCCGACGAAGGCTTCCTGCTGCAGCAGCACCTCGATCTTCATCTGCTGGCCGCTACGGTCGATCAGCTTCTGGTCCTTGACCGTCCAGCCGGCTTCGCGCAGCAGGGCTGCGGCCTGGCGCAGATTGGTGCGGTCGGCGCCGGTGCCGTCGGAAACCGGCGCCTTGAACTCGTTGGTGAAGACCGGGGGCGGCACCTGCGCCTTCAGCGGCTCGAGCAGCTTCAGCTCGCCTTCGCTCGGCAAGCCCTTGGCACCGGCCTCGTTGTTGGGGAAATAGCTCTCGATACGCTGATGCTGGTCGAACAGCAGGTTCGCGTTGCTCCATTCCCAATCGAACGAGCGGGCCAGCGCCTCGCGCACCTTGGTATCCTTGAACATCGGCCGGCGCAGGTTGAAGCCGAAGCCGACCATGCCGCCGGGCCGTTCGTTCTTCAGGGTCAGCTTGACGACCTGGCCGTTGCGCACGGCGGGGAAGTCATAGTCGCGCACCCACAGCCGCGAGACGATCTCGGCGCGATAGTCATACTGCCCGGCCTTGAACGCCTCGAAGCGCACGGTCTCGTCGCGATAGAGATCGTAGCGGATGCGGTCGAAGTTGTGGCGTCCGCGGTTCAGTGCGAGGTCGTGCCCCCAGTAATCCTTGACCCGTTCCAAGGTGACCGAGCGGTTGGCTTCCAGCGCCGCCACCTTGTAAGGCCCCGAGGTCATGAACGGGGTGAGCGTCGTGCGCTCGATGTCGTTGGCGCTCCAATAGGCTTTCTGCAGTAGCGGCAGCTGGCCCATGATCTGGGGCAGTTCGCGGTTGCGGGGGCCGGAGAAGGAGAACTTCACCTTGGCGGGCGACAGCGCCTCGCCCTTCTCGACATTGGCGTAATAGAAGCGATAGAGCGGCGCGCCCTTGGCCTTCAGCGTGTCGAAGGAGAAAACGACGTCGTCGGCCGTGATCGGCGTGCCGTCATGCCATTTCGCCTCGGGGCGGATGTTGAAGACGACCCAGGACAGGTCTTCCGGCACCTCGACGCTTTCGGCCACCAGGCCGTATTCGGTCGAGGCATCGTCGAGCGTCGAGGTCATCAGCGTGTCGTAGACCAGGCCGATGCCGGGGGCGGGGTCGCCCTTGGCGATGAACGGGTTGATCGTGTCGAACCCGCCGAGCGACGACAGCCTGATCTCGCCGCCCTTGGGCGCGGCCGGATCGACATAGTCGAGCTGCTTGAAATCGGCGGGATAGCGCGGCTTGTCGATCAGCGACAGCGCGTGGCTCGTGGTCGTGGGAACCGTTTGAGCCGCGAGCGGTGCGGCAAGGAGCAGGGCGGTCAGGATGGCAAGAGCGCGGAAAGCCAACGGGCCACCTCCGTCAAGTTTAACCGGCCGTCAGCACCTCGCTGGCGGCGCGCAGCAGCGCCGGGTCGCCCGCCGCCAGCACGCGGGCGGTGCGGCGCGCGTCGAGCGGCCGGCCCTCCCAATCGGTGATCAGGCCGCCGGCGCCCTCGATCACGGCAACCAATGCCGCGAAATCATAGGGCTGCAGTTCGGGTTCCGCGATCACGTCTACGAAACCGGAGGCGAGCAGCGCATAGGCATAGCCGTCGCCGCCCAGGCGGAACAGCTTGATGCGCCGGCGCAAGCGGTCCAGCGCCTGCTCGTCGGGATCGTCGGGCCCGGCATGGGGCAGGAAGAAGGCGGTGGCTTGGCCCAGCTCGCGGCCGTGGCGGACCGAGGCGGGCTCGCCGTTCAGCGTGGTGCCGTGGCCGGCCGCGCCGATCCAGCGTTCGCCCAGGATCGGCTGGTCGATCACGCCCAGGATCGGCTTGCCGCGCCAGGTCAGGGCGATCAGCGTGACGAACAGCGGCAGGCCGGCGACGAACGACTTGGTGCCGTCGACGGGATCGAGGATCCAGACGAAATCGGCATCGCCGCGGACGATGCCGTGTTCCTCGCCGAAAATGCCGTGGTCGGGGAAGCGCGCCTCGATCAGCCGGCGCATGGCCAGCTCGGCCTCGCGGTCGGCGATCGTCACCGGCGAGGCGTCGGCCTTGTCGTCGACATCGACGCCGGCCCGGAAATAGGGGCGGATCACCACCCCGGCGGCATCGGCCAAGTCGGCTGCGAGCGCGAGATGCTCGGCCGTCACCAGCCCGGGGGGAAGATCGGCGGTCACGCTGGTCCGGCGGCTCAGTTGGCCGGCGGCAGCGGCAGCGGCTTGTCCGACATCTTGTTGATATAGAGCAGCAGGTCGGCCCGCTCCTTGGCGCTCTTGACGCCGGCGAAGGCCATCTTGTTGCCCGGGATCGCCTTGGACGGCGCGTCGATCCACGCGTTCATGTCGTCCCAGGTCCACTCCTTGCCCTTCAGCGCGGCCATGGCCGGCGAATAGGAGAAGCCGTCGGCATGGGCATGGTGGTTGCCCAGCACGCCGTACAGGTTCGGGCCGACCTTGGCCGGGCCGCCCTTGTCGAAGGTGTGGCAGGTCAGGCACTTCTTGGCGGCGTTGGCGCCGGCATCGGCGTTCGCGGCGGCGAGCAACTGGCCCAGCGGCACCTGCGGCTCGGCCTTGGCCGGCTCGGCCGCGCCGGCGGCTTCCTCGGGAACGGCGATCGGGTAGGCGTTGGTCGACAGCTTCTTCGGACTCACCACCATGCCGCCGACATTGCCGATGACGACGGCGATCAGCGCGGCAGCGAGTACCGCGCCGGCGACCTTGTTGAATTCAAAACTGTCCATTTCGCTACCCTATGTAGTCCTTGGCCCCCGGGCCCCGCTTGTCAGGCGGGCCTGCCGACCGGGCGCGCGCGGAATCGGTCCGCGTCAAATACCCCGCCGAGCGGCCGGAATTTAGCGACTTCCGGGCGAGACTGGCAACACGTTATAGCGGCACCGGGCAAAATTGCCGTTTCCGGGGAGATATTTGGCCCCGATCGAGCCCTTTCGGTCCCCGATATTGACAGCGCGTGTCATGTAGTTCCGCTGGCGGAGTCCGGTCCGCGCGGGATAAAACTGGGGCGATCGTAGTACGGCTGTCTCAATTCATGAGCCGTATTGCCCGCAGTCCGTACCGGGAAAGTGCCTCGCCATGAGCAAGTCGATCAACCGCAAACTGCTGCGGCTGGCGATCCCCGCGATCATCGCGTCTCTCGCCCTGCCGGCACCCGTGCTGGCCGCCACCTGGACCGTCACGTTGACGACCGACACGGTTCCCGGCACGCCGCGCGGTACCGGCACCGGCACGGCCGGCGATCTGCGCTACGCGATCGCGCAGGCCAATCTCGGCAGCGGCGACAGCATCGTCTTCAACTGCGGCACACCCTGCGAGATCACGCTGGGTGGCCCGCTGCCGGTGATCAAGGCCAGCATGACGATCAATGGCGGGGGCAACGTCACCATCAACGGCAGCAACCTCTACCGCGCCTTTTTCGTCGAGAGCGGCACGGTCGCGATCAGCAACCTGACGGTCAAGAACGTCAAGGCCCAGGGCGGCAACGGCGGCGACGCTGCCGCCAATGGTGCCGGGGGTGGTGGCGCCGGGCTTGGCGCGGGGCTGTTCAACTACGGCGGCTCCGTCACCCTGTCCAAGGTCGCGTTCGTGAAC
>JAEYTW010000291.1 GCA_023433835.1 Pseudomonadota bacterium
GGTGAGGCCACGCCGCCCGATGCGACCGCCGCCCCGTCGGCCGCGCCCCGGCCGATCCCCGTCGGCCTGGCCCAGGCGCCACCGTTGCCGACGACGCCGCTCAACCCCCTCGTGCCGCAGATCGAGCCAGGCCCCGACGGGCCGCTGCTGAGGTTCCCGTTCGCCGAGCCGGTGCAGGGCGCCGGCTTCATGCGCAACGGCCGGTTCTGGGTGGTGTTCTCGCGCCCGACCGAGCTCGACATGAAGCCGGTGCAGGAGCGCGAGGACCTGTTCCCCGGTGCCACCCAGCTGCCGCATGCCCAGGCCACCGTCATGCGTTTCACCCCGCCGGCCGAGCAGTGGGCAGCGTTGACCGCCGATGACCGCGGCTGGGCGATCGCCCTGCGCAAGGGCAAGCCGCAGGGGCCGCCGACGGCGCTTGAGATCAAGCGCGGCGATCAGGCCTCGGGTGAGAATGTATTCCTTCCAGTGCCGGAGCCCGCGCCACCGATCCCGCTGGCCGATCCGGAAGTCGGCGACGGTTTCTGGGCCGTGCCCACGCTTGCCGGTCGCGGCATGGCCGACGAGCGCGACTATGTCCAGTTCGCGCTGCCCCAGACCTATCAGGGCATCGTCGTGCAGCCGCGCGCGGACGGGGTAATGGTCGAATCGACGCGGGAGACCGTCGAGATCGGCGCCGCCACCGGCCTGATCCTGTCGCGGGGTGCCGTCACCGCCGCGGGCGGCGGCGCGCTGATGAAGTTCGACGATTGGCGGCGCGGCGGCTTCGACAAATACGTCGAGAACAAGCAGGCGCTGGAGAATACCTTCGCCAATACCCGGCCCGAGGCGCGGAACGGCGCGCGGCTCGATCTCGCGCGGTTCTACGTCGCCTGGAACATGAACGCCGAGGCGTTGTCGGTGCTGCGCGAGATGCAGCGGGCCGATCCTTCGATCGAGCGTGACCGCAACTTCCGCGCGCTGCGTGGCATCGCCCGCCTCGGCCTGCACCGCCTCGACGACGCGGCGATCGACCTGAATCACGTCAGCCTCGCAACCGATCCGGACATGGTGCTGTGGCGCGGCGTGCTGCAGAGCGAGCAGCACGATTATGCGGCGGCGCGGCGCTCGTTCCAGGATGGACGCGATGCGCTGCAATATTATCCCAAGGATGTCGTCGCCCGCATCCGACTGGCGATGGCCGAGACCTTCTATCGCACCGGCGATCTGCAGGCGGCGCGCGACGAATTCGAGCAGATCGACGACGAACTCCTGTCGCGTTCCGACGACGGGGCGGTCGACCTGCTGCGCTCGCGCGTCTACCAGGAAATGGGCGAGATGCCGCTGGCCCAGGAATTCCTCGACCAGGCGCTGAATTCCGGCAACCGTCTGGTGCGCGTCCAGGCCGAATACGATCAGGTCGAGCGCGAGCTGGCCGACAAGAAGATCCAGACGCGGGATGCCATCAACCGCCTCGACCGGCTGCGCTATGCCTGGCGCGGCGACGATTTCGAGATCAAGCTGTTGCGCCGCCTCGGCGAACTGCAGATCGAGGATGGCGACTACCGTAACGGTCTGCTGGCGCTCAAGCAGGTGGCGCAGAACTTCCCCAAGTCGAAGGAGGGGCAGGAAGCGCGCCGCAAGATGAGCGACGTGTTCGAGAAGCTGTTCCTGCAGGGGGGCGCCGATGCCCTGCCGCCGGTCGTGGCGCTGGGCTTGTTCTACGATTTCCGCGAACTGACGCCGGCGGGCGCCCGCGGCGACGAGATGATCCGCAAGCTGGCCGACCGGCTGGCCCAGGTCGACCTGCTCGGCCGTGCGGCCGAGCTGCTTGACCATCAGGTGCGCAACCGGCTGAAGGGCGAGGAGCGGGCCAGGACCGCCGTACGGCTGGCCGTCATCCAGCTGCTCGACAAGCGGGCCGAGGCGGCGCTGAAGACCATCCAGGATACTGCCGGCCCCGATATCCCGGCGGCGATCCAGCTCGAGCGCAAGCACCTGGAAGCGCGCGCGCTGGCCGATCTCGGCCGCTACCCCGACGCGCTGACCGCGCTGCAGGGCGATACGACGCGCGAAGGCGACCTGCTGCGCGCCGACATCTACTGGCGGCAGAAGGATTGGCAGAAAGCGGCGGGCTCGCTGCAAGCGACGCTGAATGCCACCGCCCAGGATCCGGCCAAGCCGCTGGACGGTGTCGAGCGGCGCCGGCTGCTCGAGCTTGCCGTGGCGCTGGCGCTGGCCAATGATCGCAAGGCGCTCGAACAGTTGCGCGGCCAGTGGAGCGACCGGCTGAAAGGTTCGGCCGAGGCCGATGCCTTCCAGGTGATCACCGCCGCGGTCGACCCCGCCGATGCCGACGGCATCCGCCAGCGCACCAGCGCCATTGCCCAGATCAGCCAGCTGGAAAGCTTCATGGCGAGCTATCGCGACAAGCTCTCCCGTGGCGGGGTCAGCGCGATCAACTGACCCGGGCGGCCTTGCCGCGACACTGGACGGTTGTCACGTCTGACGCAGGCCGCTTACGTTTGCTGACAACTGAACATGCCCGGTTGCCCGGACGGCCCCTAGACTCTCCTTAATCAACGGGAGGGTTTGGCCATGGGCTGGATCGACAGGATGCTCGGCTTGGTGGAAAAAGGTGCGGCGCGGATCGCGTCGCGGGCCGCCGCCCTCCGCGAGGCCGATCCGATCCACAAGCCGCTCGCCGTCCCCACCGTCCCCACCGATGCCGAGCCGCGCGTGATGGGGGCGGCGGCGCTGACCGACCATATCCGTACGATGGTCAAGGGCGGCGGGGTGACCGGCGGGGCCGTACACTTCCTCAATCTCGCGGAAATCCGCATCCGCTTCGCCGACCGCTGGGGCGTCATGGCCGCGCGCGTGGCGGCGGTGGCTGAAGGCGTGCTGGATCATCGGCTGGCCCGCATCGACATGTTCACGCGGCTTGAAGGTCCTGCCTATCTGATCGTGTTTGCCAATGCCAACGAGGATGCGGCCAAGCTGCGCTGCGCGCTGATCGGCCAGGAAATCCAGCGCCAGCTGTTCGGCGAGGACAGCGCATTTTCCGACGTACGCGTCCGCGCCTCGGTCTTCCGCCTGGGCCGCGAGGTCAAGGTCGAGCATATCGACCTCGATGCCGCCATCGAGCGCCTGCGGCCGGTCGAGGCGTTGAGCGAGATGCCGGCGGCAGGCTGGGGCCAGGCGCCGGCCGCGGCGATGGCAGCCCTCACCGGAACGCTTGATGGCGGCGATCACGGCTTCGCCGACGGTCGTCCCACCCGTTTCGTCTTCCGCCCGATCCTGCATGTCCGGGCCGAGGCGGTGGCAAGCTTCGTCTGCCAGCCACAGCATCGCGCCGCCGACAACGATGACGATTTCGTCGCCTGCACGGCTGCCGCGGCCGATCTGCCGACGCTGATCCGCGCGATGCAGGAACTGGAGCGGGCGCGCCATGACGGCCAGCAGCTGATCGTCACGGCGGGGCTGCATTTCTCGACGCTGTCCCGGTCGGTCGACCGCCATGCCTATATCGCGCAGTGCGCGCGCCTGCCGGAGGGCGACCGCCGCCGTCTGCTGTTCGAACTGGACGGTTGTGATGAAACGGTGCCCCAGACCCGGCTGATGGAACTGATCGCGGGTTTGAGCCCCTATGGGCGTGCGGTCGCATTGCGCGTGCCGCTGTCGCGGCGGCGCTTCGCCGGCATCCGCGAGGCGCGTGGTTTCGCGGTGAGTGCCGATTGCTCGGCCCTGCGCGACGGCGATCCCCGCGCTGTTGACCAGTTGCGCGGCTTTGCCGCCGCCGCCACCGCCGCGGGCCTGCGCAGTTGCGCCCACAATGTGCCGACGCCGGGCCTTGCCGGCATCGCGGCAGCCGCCGGTTTCGATTTCGTCGACGGCGATCCGGTCGGCCCGGCGCTCGATCAGGGCAGGAGTGCCTATCGTTTCCACATCGGCGACCTTTCCGCCCGCGTGCCGCCGCTGCAGGCCAGCGCCTGACGCGATCCGCTCCGCCTTCGGAAAGGGCGGTTACGCAGGGCTGAATTTGCTATAAACGACCCCGTGAAACCAACGGGGTCGTTTTGCTGCGCGCATCCATAGTCCTGGCGTTGTTGTTCACGTTGATCCTGCCGGCCGCACCTGTGTCTGCGGCCGTGATCTATGCTGTCGAGATCGTCGGCGTCGAAGACGGCACGCTGTTGCAGACGATGCGCGACTCGTCGGCGCTGATTGCCAATGAAGGCGAGGTCGATTCGCTCGGCGCGTTGCAGCGCCGTGCGGTAGCCGATGCGCGGCTGATGCGGCAGGTGGCCGCGTCGGCGGGGTATTACGACGCCAAGGTGGTCTTCGAGATCGACGAGAACGCGACGCCGCTACAGGTTACGCTGAAGGTCGAACCGGGACCGGTGTACAAGCTGACCGCCGTGCATCTTGCCGGGCCCAACGGTGAAACCCCGCCCCTGATCGAGGCGTTTGATCCTGCGGCCGTCGGTCTCGAGGTCGGCGGTGCCGCCACCGCCGCGCCGATCGTCGATGCCGAGACCGCGATCGCCACGTTCTATACCGAACGCGGCCGGCCGTTCGCCAAGGTTCTGAACCGCCGTGCCGTGATCGACCGGGGCACGCAGACCATGGAAGTGACCTATACCGTCGATGCCGGGCCGGCGGCCCGTTTCGGGCCCGTCGCCGTCACCGGCCTCGAGGGGCTGGAGCGCGGCTATGTCGATCGCCAGATCGGCTGGACCGAGGGTGACGCCTATGACAGCCGCAAGGTTGAATCGACGCGCAAGGCGCTGGTCGATTCGACCCTGTTCTCGACGGTGATGGTGCAGCCGGTCGCGCCGGTCAACGACGGTCGCGTGCCGATGACGATCGAGCTGGTCGAACGGCCGGCGCGGTCGGTCGGTGCCGGCGTGCAATACGATACCACCGACGGCTTCGGCGCGCGGGTGTTCTGGGAACATCGCAACCTGCTCGGCAATGCCGAGAAGTTGCGCGTCGAAGGCAAGTTCGGCGAGACCGGACCCGGCCTGCTCTCGACCTTCCGGCGGCCGGCCTTCCTCTATCGCAACATGGATCTCGTCGCCAACGCCTCGTTCGCGCAGGAAAAAGTCGACGCCTATAATTCGACGCGCGGCCTGCTCGGTATCGGCGTGGAATATCATCTTACCCCGCGGCTCACTTTCGGTACCGGCCCGCAGTTCGAGCGCGCCCATGTCGAATCCGACGAAGGCACCGAGGATTACAGCCTGCTCGGCCTGCCGAGCTATCTGCGTTACGACGGGTCGGACAACACGCTGAACCCGACGCGCGGCTGGCGCGCCGGCCTGACCGTCACGCCCTCCCAGCCGGTCGGCGCCGGGCCGCTCACCACGTTCGTCTCGTCGCGCGTCAACGCGTCGAACTACGTCCGGCTGACCCAGAGCGACCGCGTCGTCCTGGCCAGCTTCGCCGCCATCGGCTCGATCGTCGGCACCAGCCTCGACAGCCTGCCGCGCGACAAGCGTCTCTATGCCGGCGGCAGCGGTTCGGTACGCGGCTATGGCTATCAGCGCGCCGGTCCGATCGATGCCAATGCCAAGCCGATCGGCGGACGCTCGTCCTTCGAGATCGGCACCGAACTGCGCACCAAGATCACCGAGTCCATCGGGGCCGTCGCCTTCTTCGAAGGCGCCAACGTCTCCGATCGCGAATTCCCCGATTTCAGCCAGAAGATGCTGTGGGGTGCAGGCGTCGGCGCGCGCTATTACAGCCCGATCGGTCCGGTCCGCTTCGACATCGCCGTTCCCCTCGAACGGCGCAGCGGCGATGCCGCCTTCCAGCTGTATATCAGCCTCGGCCAGGCGTTCTGATCATGCGCCGGGCGTACAGGGTAGGCATCGTCTCGCTTGTCGCCGTGCTGGGCGGGCTGGCCGTGCTGCTGGCCGTCGGCTGGCTCGCGTTGCAGACCACCGCGGTGCGTGCCCGCATCGCCACCGAGATCGCGCGCGCCGCCTCGGGCCCTGGCCAGATGCTCGCCCTCGACGATCTCGGCGGGAGGTTGCCGTTCGACCTGACGCTCGCCGCCGCGCGCATCGCCGACGACCGGGGTGTCTGGGGCATCGTCGAAGGCGCGCATGTGACCTTGTCGCCCTGGGCATTGCTGCGCGGCCGCGTGGTGATCGACCGGCTGGATGCGGACCGCCTTGCGGTGCTGCGCCCGCCGGAGGTGCCCGAACCGTCGCAGCCCGCGCCGTCTGGGCCGGCCTTGCCGCCGCGTATCGAAATTCCGCGCCTGCCCGTCGCCGTGTCGCTCGACCACGTCGCCATTACCCGTATCGAGCTTGGCGCACCCGTGCTGGGATCGCCCGCCGTTCTGACGCTCTCCGCCGATGCCCGTGCCTTCGGCGCCGACATCGCCGCCCATCTCGACCTCAGGCGCATCGACGGCGAACCCGGCACGCTCAAGCTTGCGCTGGCCTTCGACGGCACGCGCCTCGATCTGGACGCGCGGCTTGCCGATCCCGGCGGGCGGCTGATCGAAAGGCTGTCCCCCGACAAGCCGCGCCAGCCGGTCAGTCTGACGCTCGCCGGTTCCGGGCCGCTCGGCGCCTGGCGCGGCCGGCTCGATCTTGCCGCCGGCACGCTGCTTGCCGCCCAGGCCGACCTGACGCTGGGCGGGGGGCCGGATTATCGGCTGACGATGGACGGCACGTTGCGCCAGGACGGTCTGCTGCCGCCCGACATCGCGGGCCTGCTGCACGACGGGATGACCATCGGCGCGGTGGCGACGTGGCGCCATGACGGCGCCCTGATCCTGGAGCGGCTGGCCCTGGCGACGACGCTGGCCAGCCTCGACGCCTCGGGCAGCTTCGACCAGGAAAGCCAGGCGATCTCGGCCACCGCCGCCTTGCGCCTGCCTGATATCGCAGCTTTCAGCCAGCTTGCCGGCGCCCGGCTCGCCGGCCGTCTCGATCTCGATGCCGAGGCCGGTGGCACGGTGGCGAGGCCCGTGCTGGATCTGCGCCTGGCCGGCAACCGTCTTGCCGCCGATACGCTGGGCATCGATCATCTCGGGCTGCGGGTCGGCGTCACGCGCGCCGACAAGGCCGCCTGGCGGCTGGAGGGGCGGGGCGACCTGACGGCCGTGACGGAGGGCGGCGCGGCCTTGCCGGCGGGGTTCGGCCAGAAGCTCGACTGGACTCTGGCCGCGCTTGCCGATCCGGCGGCCGAAAAGCTCGACGTCGACCGCTTCACCCTGACCAGCGCCGGGCTCAGTGCCGAAGCGGCCGGGACGCTGGGCCCGGCCGACAGCAAACTGACGCTGAAGGCGGCGCTGGCCGATCTGGCGGTACTGAAATCCCCGGCCGGCCTGCCGGGCCTGCGCGGCCGGGTCGAGCTGTCGGGCGATCTCGGCTTCGATGCCGCGCGCAGCCTGACCGCGACCGTCCAGGCGAAAACCGAGGAACTGGCGACCGGCATCCGCGAACTCGATCCGCTGCTCGGCCGGCAGATG
>JAEYTW010000322.1 GCA_023433835.1 Pseudomonadota bacterium
TCTGCCGGAAATGGGGTTGGCCACCGTCGTTGCCTCCGGAAACGACGGCTACGTCTTCCGCGTGGCGGAACCGGCCTGCGTATCCTCGGCGGTCGCGGTCGGGTCATCGACCAAGTCGGACGGCGTCTCGCTGTTCTCCAATACCTGGGGCAACCGCATCCTGATGGCACCGGGCAGCGGCATCGTCTCGTCGGTGCCGGGCGGTGGCTACGCGGCGCTGGACGGCACCTCGATGGCCAGCCCCCATGTCGCCGGCGCTTTCGCCCTGCTGCGGGCGATGTTCCCGGACACCGGCGTCACCGCATTTCGCGACCAGTTGCTCGCGACCGGCACCAAGGTCGGCAGCGTCAACAACTATCGCCGCATCAACATCGCGGATGCGGCTCTCGCCCTCGACCAGGTCAGCCGCATACTGCCCGACAACGGCTGGTGGTGGACTCCGGGAGCGAACGGCCGCGGGTACTTCATCGAAACGCAGGGCAGCCAGATATTCATGGCCAGCTATCACTACCTTGCCACAGGTCCGGCGGACTGGGCGGTGGGGCAGGGGCGGATCGGGTTCGGCGGCCAGATCCAGTTCGATCTCAGACGCTTCGCCGGCGGCACCTCGCTCGATGGAACGCCGCGGGGACCATCGGAAACGGCCGGCATGGGGCATGTGATCCTGCAGTTCACCAGCCGCCAGGCCGGTACCATTCTCCTGCCCGACGGGCAGCGCCAGCCCCTCGTCCGGTTTTCGTTTTGACCGTGGTGAAGTTCCTGTGACGCGCCGGGAGGCCTTGCCGTGATCTTCGCAAGAATTGCGCTGATTTCAGTGATGTTATCCGGCCTCGTGTCCCGTGCGCTGGCAGGGCCCGAGGACGATCTTGCCGCCAGGCAGGCGCTTGCGGCGCCCGACGCGACCGGGCGTGCGATCGCGGCCGGCTGCATCCCGGCACCGTATCCAACCGCGCCGTCGGGGACGAGCAGCGCGCAATCTTCGGTCGAAGACGGCTATTTCCCCGGTGCCAAGGTCGCCTTGACGCTTTGGCGGCTGCCCTGCGCACATGACCCCAGGCAGTCCGTCGTCTTGCTTCGCGTCACGGGCGTGGCCAGGGGCGGCTCGAGCGGTAGCATCGACCCCTTCATTTGCGATATCAATTTCCAAGTCGTCCAGGGAGGGCGCAGCTATGGTGGCCTCGATCTGAAGTCTGAGACCGGCTATCTCTGCGGTACCTTCCCGGTGGGGACGTCCAAGGTCTTTGCCATCGATCAGTACGCGTCCGCGATCGACAAGTTCGATCCGCAGAAGGCGCTCGAGCTGCGCTATCGCAACGGCTACCCACTGGTGATCGGCGATTACGTGCCGACCCTGGGCAAGCTCGACATGGCGGTCGATTTCTTCGGTGCCGGGACCGGGCGCGTCACCAGCAGCGACGGCCGGATCGATTGCCGCCCGGGCAATGCGGGGATCTGCAAGACGCAGTATGACGAGATGTCGTCGGTCACCCTGACCGCGGCGGCGGATTCCGGTTCGCGGTTTACCGGCTGGGTGCAATCGGCCTGCGGCACGACGGCGGCGACGACGACGGTCTTGATCCGGGCGGCGACGGGCTGCACGGCTAAGTTCGAGCAGTTGCCCGTCGAGCCCCAGACCGGGTTCTGGTATGACCCGGCGCGTTCCGGCGTCGGCTTTGCGGTGGAGCGCAACGGCGCGCGGATGCTGCTGTCGGCCTACATGTACCGCGGGCTCGGCGACGGCTCGCCGTTCTGGTTCAACGCCGTCGGCACCTATAGCGTGCGCACCTTCACCGGGAAGATCGAACAGTTCTTCGGCGGCCCTCAACTCGGCGCCGACAAGGGCTACGGGATCTCGGTGATGCCCGGCGGCACGCTCACGCTGACATTCTCGACCCCGACCACGGCGTCGATCAGATGGGATGGCCTGTCCACGCCGATCACGCTGGTGCGTTATCAGTTTGCCGACCACGCGCCTGGCCTCGCCGCAGCGGCCGGCGACGGCGGCAACCCGTCGTCCATGGCTTCTGCCAATCGGGCGGCGTCGAGCCTGGCTGCCGGCCTGGCTGCTTCCAGGGTCATCGTGACCATGCGGCAGGACGGCGATGCCCGCCGGCGCGCCGGCGCCGTGCAGGGGCGGATGGCGATGCTCGGCGCGAGCCGGCTGCACGTGCTGGCCAGCACCGCGCAATTCATCGCGGAGGTGCCGTCGGCGGCGCTCGAGGCGCTGCGCCGCGACCCCGATGTTGCGACGGTCGAGGCCGATCGGCTGATGTCGTTCTCGCTACGCCAATCGGGGCCGCTGGTCCAGGCCGACCAGATGCGGGCGGCCGGCGCCATCGGCAGCGGCCGCGCGGTGGCCGTCATCGACAGCGGCGTCGATCCGTCGCATTCCTTCGTCGCCGGCCGCGTCGTTGCCGAGGCGTGTTTCTCGACCAATCTCGTCGGCACCGCCGCCCGCGCCATCTCGGCCTGTCCGAATGGGGCATCGAGCCAGATCGGTCCGGGCACCGCCTGGCCCTGTAATGCGCAGGGCTGCGAGCATGGCACGCATGTGGCC
>JAEYTW010000391.1 GCA_023433835.1 Pseudomonadota bacterium
GCGCTCGGCCGCTTCGCGCTCGGCATGCAGGCGCTGCTCGCGCTCGCGCGCCTCCTCCTCGCGGATCCGGTTGGTTTCGGCATCGCGCTGTAGCGCGACCCGCTCCAACCCGTTGCGGCGCAGGACGTCGACCGCCTGGGCCATCGAGCCGATCTCGTCGGTGCGGTCGAGGGCGGGGACGGTGATGTCGAGGCGGCCCTGCGCGATCTGGGCCATCGCGGCCCGCAGGCCGTCGAGCGGCTTCAGGATCAGCCGCAGCGCGGCGTAGACGGCGCCGACGATGACGGCCAGCAACACGACCCAGTTGACGACGGCCAGCAGCAGTTCGGTATTGAAGGCGCGGTCGAGGCCCGCCTTGCTCAGGGTCAGGATCAGCTTGCCGATCGCCTTGTCGCCGCGCCTGATGTCGACCTGCGCCGACAGGACCGCGGCGCCGGCCGGCGCCTGGCCTTGCGTCGCGAGCGTCTTGCCCGCGGGGTCGACGACCCGGGCGGCAAGGAAATCGGGATCGCGGCTCAACGCCTGCAGCACGTTGGCAACCTGGCCGTTGTCGAGATCCCACAGCGGCTGGACCAGCGCCTCGGCCTGGATGGCCGCGACCTGCTCGGCGCGGGTCGCGAGGCCGGCTTCGCGGTCGCGTGCGCCGCGCCACAGCCGCAGCGCGTCGGAGGCGCCCACCACCGCGCTGATCAATAGCGCGATCACCAGGATCGTCTTGGTCTTGAGCGAGATACCCCCCGCCGTGCCCGCCATCCCCATCGCATACCCCAATTGTAAGAATTTCAGGATCGCGACAACTTGGCCGCCCTCGGTTACGGCTTGATGATCGTCCAATAATTCAGGGGATGCGGACGCGCGGCGCGTGTGGTTAAGATTGCCGTCAACCAGAATTATTCCGTAGGGGGAACGGGGATGGGCATGGCCATGATGGGCATCGTTGTCGTCGGAATCGTCGCGCCCGCGGTGCTGGTGCTGATTTTGGCCCGCGCCGTACACGTTGCCGCGCCGGGCCCGGTGCCGGCGATGGTGATCAGCGGGATCGGCAGCATGGTGGTGGCCGCGGTGCTGGTGCATTTCCTGGTCGAACCCGGGCTGGTGACGGTGTCGCGCCACTGGCCCGTCCTGCCGGCCTTGCCGATGATCCAGGGCCTGGCGCTGGTCGTGCTGGCCGAAACCCTCAAGGTCTGGTCGATCCGCTGGACGCTCTCGATCGCAGGGGGGCTTACCTGGCGCCGCTTCGCGGTCCTGGCCGCCTGGACCGGGGCGGGGGTGGCGGTGACGCAGACCTGCCTGCCGCTCTTCATGCACGGCGATGCCGCGCAGGTCGCGGCGAGCGTGGCGCTGGCACCGATGCATGTGCTGAGCGCGGTGGTCGCCGCCTGGCTGCTGTGGCGGCGCATGACGGCGGCGGCCTTCGGCCTGTCGATCATCCTGCCGGCGCTGTGCGTGGCGCTGTCGGTCTCGCCCGCCATGGCCTGGTGGACGGCGGCGGTGATCGGTGCGGCCGTGCTGGTGCCCGCGGCACTCGCCCTGTCGCGGCCGGACGCCCTGGACCGCGCGGTGCCGTAAAGGACCGATGGGTTTTCTCGATGCCTTGACGGCCGGCTTCATGGCGCCGGCGGGGTTGGTTTTAGTCCTCGGCCGGATCTTTCGCATTGCAGGCGGGCGGCTCAGCTATCTGATGCTGCTGGGCGGTGCCGGCTGCGTCCTGGTGGCGATCGCGGCGGAATTCCTGGCGGAGCCGGGTGCCGGACTGATCGGGCGTCACTGGCGCGATCAGAAGATCGCGCTGCTGATCGACGCGCTGATCGTGGCGACCATCGAGGAGTTGTTGAAGGTCGGCATCATGTACCGGCTGCTGACCAAGGCCGACGGCATGAGCTGGCGGCGTTTCGCCATCCTCTCGGCCTGGACCGGCGTCGGTTTCGCCGCGGCCGAAAACTGGACCTATGTCGCCCGTTACGGCGGCGATGTCATGATCCTGCGCAGTTTCACGGCATCATGGGTCCATGTCCTGAACGCGATCGTTGCCGCGCGGCTGCTGTGGCTCGGCGCGCAGGAAGGCGCGCGGGACATGACGATCGCGGCCTTCTGCCTGTCGATCGTCCTGCATGCCGCATACAATTACCTCGTCTCGATCTACCAGATAGCGGGCTGGACCTTCCTGGTCGCGCTGATCACGATCGCCGGCTTCGCCGGCGCGGCAATGTCGCGCCGGGACGAACCGCGCCTCAAGCCCACTATCTGAAGGCGGTGCGTAAGATATTCCATGCAATATGGGATATTAAGAAAATCTACTAAGCTATTGAAATCCGGTAATCTGAATTGTTCCAGGCCAATTTTGTGCCTAGTTTTTATGCATTCATCAGATTGACATGAGCCGCTTTGCCCCGGTATGCCAAGGAAACCGGCATGGGGGACAGGGGTGCCGGCGGGGGATTCGACGGCGCTGACATGACGGCCCTGAAACGCAGCACCACGACCGATGACGTCCGCCAGCGCCTGGCGGACGAGATCCTGCTGGGCCAGTTCCGGCCCGGCCATCGGCTGGACGAGCAGTCGCTGTCGCTGCGCTACGGGGTGTCGCGCACGCCGGTGCGCGAGGCCCTGAAGCAGCTCGCCGTCACCGGCCTGGTCGAGGCGCGGCCGCACAAGGGCGTCGTCGTCGCCGAGATCTCGGCCGAGGCGCTGTCCCTGATGTTCGAGGCAATCGCCGATTGCGAGGCGGCCTGCGCCCGCCATGCCGCCCGGCGGATGACGGCGACCGACCGGCAGATGCTGGCCGATCTCCACACCCTCAGCCACCAGGCCGTGGTTGCCGGCGACGGCGAGCGCTACGACGCGCTCAACCGCGAGTTCCATGCATTGATCCTGCGCGGGGCGCGCAACAGCTATCTTGCCGATGCCGCGCAAGGCCTGCGCCATCGCGTCATGCCGTTCCGCCGCGCCCAGTTCCGGCGCCCGGAGCGCATCAACCAATCATTCGCCGAGCATCAGCGGATCGTCGACGCCATCCTGACCGAGGACGAGGAGGCCGCCGCCCGCGCGATGCGCGGCCATGTCGCCGAGGCGGGTGGGGCGTCGGCCGACCTGCTGGGGCCGGCCCGTCGTGTCCAGTCGGTCGGAGAGTAGTCGTTCAATGGGTTTCGTGCTTGCCAATCCCCTGATGCTCGGCGGCATCCTCCTGACGGTGGGGGCCGTGTCCGGCGTCGCCGCCGGGCTGCTCGGCGTCGGCGGCGGCATCATCATCGTGCCGGTGCTCTACCACCTGTTCACCGAGCTGGGCGTCGATCCCGCGGTGCGCATGCATCTTGCCGTCGGCACCAGCCTGACGACGATCATCGCCACCTCGACCACCTCGATCCGCGCCCACGCCAAGCGCGGCGCGGTCGATACGGCCCTGCTCAAATCCTGGGGGCCGGCGATCTTCGTCGGCGTGCTGATCGGCACCGCCATCGCCGGTTTCGTGCGTGGCGCGGCGCTGACCGCGGTGTTTGCCGTGATGGCGACGATCGTGTCGATCTACATGGCTTTCGGCCGGCCGCATTGGCGGATCGCCGACCAGTTGCCGACCGGCATCCTGCGCCATGCCATCGCCACCTTCATCGGCGCGTTTTCGGCGATGATGGGCATCGGCGGCGGCACGCTGTCGGTGCCGACGCTGACCCTGTTCGGCTATCCCATTCACAAGGCCGTCGGCACCGCCGCGGCCATTGGCCTGATCATCGGAATTCCTGGTACGATCGGTTTCGTGCTGGCCGGCTGGGGCGTGCCCGACCGCCCGGCCTGGAGCCTCGGCTACGTCAACCTGCTCGGCGTCGCCGCCCTGCTGCCGACTTCGATGCTGCTGGCGCCGGTGGGCGCGCGTCTCGCCCACAGCCTGGATACCCGGCGCCTCAAGCAGATCTTCGCCGCCTTCCTCGGGCTCACCGCCCTGCGCATGTTCTACGGATTGCTCGCATGACCGCATCGCCCCACGCCATGGCCTTCACCACCCGGCCCGAGATCCGCGGCACCTTCGGCGTCGTCTCCTCGACCCATTGGCTGGCCTCCTCGGCCGCGATGGGCGTGCTCGAGCGCGGCGGCAACGCCTTCGACGCCGCCGTCACCGCCGGCTTCGTGCTGCAGGTGGTCGAGCCGCACCTGAACGGCCTGGGCGGCGATCTGCCCGCCCTGGTCTGGTCGGCGAAGAACCGGCGCATGGAAGTGATCTGCGGCCAGGGCCCCTCGCCGCAGGCGGCCACCATTGCCCATTTCCGCGGGCTGGGCCTCGACCTCGTGCCGGGCTCGGGCCTGCTGGCGCCTTGCGTGCCGGGCGCCTTCGACGCCTGGGCGCTGATGCTGCGCGACTACGGCACCATCGGGCTCGACGAGGCGCTGGCCCCGGCGATCCATTACGCCGAGGGCGGCTACCCGCTGGTCTCCCGCATCGTCGATACCATCGCGACGGTGCGCGAGCTGTTCACCGACGAATGGAAGACCTCCGCCGCAGTCTACCTGCCCGGCGGCAACCTGCCCGACACCGCGCGCCTGTTCCGCAATCCCGCTTTGGCCCAGACCTATCGCCGCTTCGCCAGGATCGCGGCCGAGACCTCGGGCAGCCGCGAGGCGCGCATCGACGCGGTACGCAAGGCCTGGTCCGAGGGTTTCATCGCCGAGGCCGTCGACCGCTTCTGCCGCGAGACCGAGGCGATGGATTCGTCGGGCCGCCGCCATCGCGGCCTGCTGACCGGCGACGACATGGCGCGCTGGCAGGCGAGCGTCGAGGCACCGCTGACCTACGACTATCACGGCTGGACGGTGGCCAAGTGCGGGCCGTGGAGCCAGGGCCCGGCGCTGTTGCAGCAGCTCGCTTTGCTCAAGGGTTTCGATCTCGAGGCCATGGACCCGCACGGCCCGGATTTCATCCATACGGTGATCGAGGCGTCCAAGCTGGCCTTCGCCGACCGCGAAGCCTGGTACGGCGACCCCGCCGTCGTCGAGGTGCCGATGGCGGCGCTGCTGTCCGATGAATACCAGGCCGAGCGCCGCGCGCTGATCGGGGACACCGCCTCGATGGAAATCCGCCCGGGGAACCCGACGGGTCGCGACGCGCGCCTTGCCGCCAAGCGGGAGGCGGCTGCCGGCGGCGCCGGTATCGGCGAGCCTACCGTCGGCCGCCTGTCGGAAAGCCCGACCAGGCGCGGCGCGATGTCGGGTGACACCTGCCATGTCGACGTCATCGACCGCCATGGCAACATGGTGGCCGCCACCCCGTCGGGCGGCTGGCTGCAATCGTCGCCGATCATCCCGGAACTCGGCATGTGCCTGGGTACCCGCGGCCAGATGTTCTGGCTGGAGGAAGGCCTGCCCAATTCGCTGGCGCCGAACAAGCGGCCGCGCACCACGCTGTCGCCGTCGATGGCGCTGCACGAGGGCAAGCCGGCGCTGGCCTTCGGCACGCCGGGCGGCGACCAGCAGGACCAGTGGTCGATCCAGCTGTTCCTGAAGCATGTCCATCACAAGATGAACCTGCAGGAAGCCATCGATTCGCCGGCCTTCCATTCCGAGCATTTCCCGTCGTCGTTCTATCCGCGCGCGGCGCGCCCGGGTTACCTCGCGGTCGAGGGGCGCATCCCCCCGGCGACGGTCGAGGCCCTGCGCGCCCGCGGCCATCTGGTCGAGGTCGGCGGCAATTGGTCGGAAGGCCGGCTCTGCGCCTGCGGCATCGATGAGACGCCCGATGGCACCGTGCTGAAGGCCGGCGCCAATCCGCGGGGCATGCAGGGCTACGCCGTGGGGCGCTGACAAGTCGGGGGAGGGGGAAGCATGACCTGGTCGATCGTGGCGCGTGATCCGGTGACGGGGGCGCTGGGCGTCGCCGTCACCACCAAGTTCTTCGCGGTCGGCGCCTTGTGCCCGCATGCCGCCAGCGGCATCGGCGCCTTGGCCACCCAGGCCCTGCTCAACCCGACCTGGGGGCCGCGCGGCCTGGCTTTGCTGCGCGAGGGCGTGCCGGCCCCCGACGTCGTCCGCCTGCTGGTCGAAAGCGACGAGGGGCGGGAGACGCGGCAGCTGCATGTCGTCGACGCGGCCGGCCGTGTCGGCCGCCATACCGGCAGCGGCTGCATCGGCTGGGCCGGGCATGACGACGGGCCGGGCTTCTCGGTCGCCGGCAACATGCTGGCCGGACCCGGCGTGGTCGAGGCGACGGCGGCGACCTTCGCCGCCTCGGCCGGGCACAGCCTGGCCGAACGTTTCCTCGATGCCCTCGATGCCGGCCAGGCCGAGGGCGGCGACAAGCGCGGCAAGCAGTCGGCCGCGCTGGTCATCTACACGGCGGAAGATTACCCGGCCCTGTCGCTCAGGGTCGACGACCACCCGGAACCGCTGGCCGAGCTGCGCCGCCTCTACGGCATTTCGCAGGGACGCTATGCCGCCTTCCACCAGTTCATGGCGACCCGCGCCAATCCATCCGGCACCTGGGATCGCAGCGTGATCGAGGCGGAGGCCCTGCGGCGGGAAGCCGCGACGCAATGAGCGATCTGCTCGAGGTCGAGAATCTCCGTACGCATTTTGCCGTCGACGGCGGTGAATTCCGCGCCGTCGACGGCGTCTCGTTCCGCGTCGGCCAGGGTCGCACGCTGGCCATCGTCGGTGAGTCCGGCTGCGGCAAGTCGGTCACCTCGCTGTCGATCATGGGGCTGGTGCCCTCGCCGCCCGGGCGCATCGCCGGCGGCGCGGTGCGTTTCGCCGGACGCGACCTGACGACATTGAGCCTGCCCGAACTGCGCGACCTGCGCGGCAACCGCCTGGCGATGATCTTCCAGGAACCGATGACCTCGCTGAACCCGGCCTTCACGATCGGCGAGCAGATCATCGAAGGGCTGGTCCGCCACAAGCGGCTGTCGCGGGCCCAGGCGCGCGCCAAGGCGATCGAGATGCTGCGCCGGGTCAACATTCCCGCGCCGGAGCGGCGCGTGGACGACTATCCGCACAAGCTGTCGGGCGGCATGCGCCAGCGCGCGATGATCGCCATGGCCCTGGCCTGCGACCCCGAGCTTCTGATCGCCGATGAGCCGACCACGGCGCTGGACGTGACCGTCCAGGCCCAGATCCTCGATCTGCTGCGCGCGCTGCAGCGCGATTTCGGCACCGCGATCCTCCTGATCACCCACGACCTGGGCGTCGTCGCCGAGATGGCCGACGACGTCGTGGTCATGTATGCGGGGCAGGTGGTCGAGCAGGCGCCGGTGGCGCTGCTGTTCGACCAGCCCCAGCACCCCTACACCATCGGCCTCCTGGGCTCGGTCCCCCGGCTCGACCGCGAGCAGGAGCGGCTCGATGCCATCGACGGCACGGTGCCCGATCCGCTGCGCATGCCGCCGGGCTGCCGCTTCAGCCCGCGCTGTCCGTTCGTCGTCGAGCAATGCCGGATCGAGCCGCCGGTGCTGGCCGAGGTCGCGGCCGGCCACAACGTCGCCTGCTGGCGGGCCCCGCTATGAACAACCTGCTCGAGGTGCGCGGCCTGACCAGGCATTTCGTCGCCTCGCGCGGCTTCTTCGGGGGCGCCCGCAGCCATGTTCGCGCCGTCGACGATCTCGACCTCGATCTCGCACCCGGCGAGACGCTCGGCATCGTCGGCGAATCCGGCTGCGGCAAGTCGACGCTCGGCCGGCTGATCCTGCGGCTGATCGATCCGACGGCGGGCACGATCCGCTTCAAGGGCCGCGACGTCACCGGCCTGGCGGGCGCCGAATTGCGGGCCCTGCGCCGCGAGATGCAACTGGTGTTCCAGGATCCCTATGCCTCGTTGAATCCGCGGATGACGGTCGCCGATATCCTGGCCGAGCCGCTGGCGCTGCATGGCCTGATGCCGGCGGCGCGGCGACCGGAACGGGTCGCCGAGCTTCTGCGTATCGTCGGGCTGTCGCCGGCCCATGCCCGGCGCTATCCGCATGAGTTCTCCGGCGGCCAGCGCCAGCGTATCGGCATTGCCCGGGCGCTGGCCGTCGAGCCCGAGCTGATCGTCTGCGACGAGGCCGTCTCCGCCCTCGACGTCTCGGTCCAGGCCCAGGTGCTGAACCTGTTGAAGGACCTGCAGGCGCGTCTGGGCATCGCGCTGGTGTTCATCGCTCATGATCTGGCCGTCGTTCGCCATATCGCGGCCCGCGTCGCGGTGATGTATCTCGGCCGTGTCGTCGAGACCGGACCGGCGCGCGACCTGTTCGCCCGGCCGCGCCATCCCTATACCCGCGCGCTGCTCTCGGCCATTCCGGTGCCGACGCCGGGGGCGGCGCGCAACCGCGTGATCCTGTCGGGCGACGTGCCCAGCCCGATCGACCCGCCGCCGGGCTGCCGCTTCCACACCCGCTGTCCTTTCGTGGTCGACCGCTGCCGCGTCGACGTGCCCGCGCTCGAAGCCGGCGTCGCCTGCCATCGCTGGCGCGAGTTGCCGGCGGCGGCGGGGTTGCCGTCGGAAGGAACCGGGCCGGGGGCCGAACGGCTCGCCCGGCTGCAGGCGCATTTCTCCACCCGTTCCGTTGCCCGCTAGAGAACAAGGAAGGTCTTAGCATGTTGAGGACTGCCACTGTCGCCGCCCTGGGCCTTCTGCTGACGTTGGGCAGTACCCAGGCGCAGACCCTGCGCTTCGGCCTTGCCGAGGATCCGGACGCGCTCGACCCGACGATGGGCCGCACCTTCGTCGGCCGCATCGTCTTCTCGGCGATGTGCGACAAGCTCGTCGACATCACCCCGGATCTCAAGGTCGTGCCGCAGCTGGCCACCGAATGGACCTGGTCGGACGACGGCAAGGTTCTGACCATGAAGCTGCGCCCGAACGTCGTCTTCCATGACGGCGAGAAGTTCGACGCCGCCGCGGCGAAGTTCAGCCTCGATCGCCACCTGACCATGGCCGGCTCGCAGCGCAAGGGGGAGATTTCGGCGGTCAAGCAGATCGACGTGGTCGACGACCTGACCATCCGCCTGACGCTCGGCGCCCCGTTCGCGCCGCTGATGGCCCAGCTAACCGACCGCGCCGGCATGATGGTCAGCCCGAAGGCCGCGCAGGCGCTGGGCGACAAGTTTGCCACCGCGCCGGTCTGTGCCGGGCCCTTCAAGTTCGTCGAGCGCGTCGCCCAGGACCGCATCGTCGTCGAGAAGTTCGACCAGTACTGGAACAAGGACGCGATCAAGCTGAAGCGGATCGAGTTCCGCCCGTTCACCGACAATTCGGTCAAGCTGGCCAACCTCAAGGCCGGCCAGCTCGACATCATCGAGCGGCTGGCCGCGACCGATGTCGCCGAGGTGAAGAAGGACCCGAAGCTCAAGTTCGCCTCGATCGTCGAGCTGGGCTACCAGGGCATCACGATGAACACCGGCAACGGCGACAAGGCCAAGTCGGCCATCGGCCAGTCGGAGAAGGTGCGTGAAGCCTTCGAACTGGCGCTGGACCGCCAGGCGATCGTGCAGGTCGTGTTCAACGGCGAATACCAGGCGGGCAACCAGTGGTTGTCGCCGTCGAACCCGAACTACGACAAGGCCTTCCCCATCCCGAAGCGCGATGTCGCCAAGGCGAAGGCCCTGCTGAAGGAAGCCGGCGTCACCAACCCCGTGGTCAACCTGATGACGCCGACCACCGGCGAGCAGCAGCAGCTGGCCCAGGTCATCCAGGCGATGACCAAGGAAGCCGGCTTCGACGTCAAGATCCAGGCGACCGAGTTCGCCTCGTCCCTGAACCTGGCCGAGAAGGGCGATTTCGAAGCCTATCTGCTGGCCTGGTCGGGCCGCACCGATCCTGACGGCAATCTCTACAACTTCGTCGCCTGCAAGGGCCCCTTGAACTACGGCAAGTATTGCAAGCCCGAGGTCGAGGCGCTGCTGGACCAGTCGCGCACCACCAACGATCTGGAGGCGCGGCGCAAGGCGTGGAACGGTGTGGCCAAGGCCACCCTGGCCGACCGCCCGATCGTCTATCTCTACCATCGCAAGTGGCTGTGGGCGACCAGCGCCAAGGTCAACGGCTTCACTGAATATCCGGACGGCCTGGTGCGTTTTGCCAATATCGCGCTGAACTGAGGGCCTGACGGGTGCTGCGCTTCCTCGTCCGGCGGTTCGCCGTGATGGTGCCGACGGTGATCTTCGTCTCGATGATCATCTTTGGCCTGCAGCAGCTGTTGCCGGGCGACCCGGCGACGGCGCTGGCCGGCGAGGAGCGCGACCCCGAGGTCATCGCCCATATCCGCGCCAAGTACCATCTCGACGACCCGCTGCCGATGCGCTACCTGCGCTGGGTCGGCGGGGTGGTGCAGGGCGATTTCGGCGAATCGATCCGCATCCAGCAGCCGGTGTCCCAGCTGATCCTGGAGAAGCTCCCCGTCACGGTCGAGCTGGCCTTGCTGTCGATGCTGGTCGCGCTGGTGATCGGCATCCCGATGGGCATCCTGTCGGCGGTCAGGAACGGCAAATGGGCCGACTATGCCGCCAACGCCGTCGCGCTGTGGGGGCTGTCGACGCCGAATTTCTGGCTTGGTATCATGCTGATCCTGTTGTTCTCGGTCGAACTGGGCTGGCTGCCCGCCTCGGGCTACGTGCCGCCGTCGGAAGACCTGTGGGGCAACCTGAAGGCGATGATCATGCCGGCCTTCGTGCTGGGGAATGCCATCGCTGCGGTGATGATGCGCCATACCCGGGCCGCGATGCTGCAGGTGCTGTCGTCGGACTATATCCGCACTGCCCGGGCCAAGGGCCTGGTTGAGCGTATCGTCATTTTCAAGCACGCCCTGCGCAACGCCGCGGTGCCCGTTATCACGCTGGGCGCACTCGAATTCGGGCAGCTCCTGTCGGGCGCGGTGCTGACCGAGCAGGTGTTCTCCATCCCCGGCTTCGGCAAGCTGATCGTCGATGCGGTGTTCAACCGCGACTATGCCGTGGTGCAGGGCGTGGTGCTGTGCACCGCCACCGCCTATCTGATGCTGAACCTGCTGGCCGATGTCGCCTATGTCCTGGTCAATCCCCGGCTGAGGTCCTGACGCATGACCGTCGCAACCGTCGACGACGCCGTCACCCAAAGCCCGCTGAAGCGTGCCCTGCGCCGCCTGTTCCGCCGCCGCGGCGCGCTGGTCGGCCTCGCCGTCGTGCTGGTCTTCGTCGTGCTGGCGATCGGCGCCGACGTGTTCAGCCCCTACGACCCTACCGCGACCGACTGGATGGCGGTGCGCAAGGGCCCCAGTTCGGCGCATTTGTTCGGCACCGACGAGATCGGGCGCGACGTGCTCTCGCGCGTCATCTACGGTGCGCGGGCCTCGCTGATGGCCGGGCTCATCTCGGTCGCCCTGGCGCTGGGGCTGGGCATTCCGATCGGGGTGGTCGCGGGCTATGCCGGCGGCTTCGTCGACGGCCTCCTGATGCGGCTGACCGATGCGATGCTGGCCTGCCCGTTCCTGATCCTGGCGATCGCGCTGGCCGCCTTCCTGGGCCCCTCGCTGACCAATGCGATGATCGCGATCGGCCTGTCGGCGACGCCGATCTTTATCCGCCTGACGCGCGCCCAGGTCCAGGCGGTCAAGGTCGAGGATTTCGTCGAGGCGGCACGCGCCGTAGGCAACCCGCCCTGGCGCATCGCGCTGCGCCACATCCTGCCCAATATTGTCCCGGCCTTGATGGTTCAGGGCACGCTGACCATCGCGGCGGCAATCATCGCCGAGGCGAGCCTGTCGTTCCTCGGCCTGGGCCAGCAGCCGCCGGCGCCGTCCTGGGGCAGCATGCTCAACACCGCCAAGAATTTTCTGACCCAGGCGCCGTGGATGGCGATCTGGCCGGGTATCTCGATCTTTCTGGTCGTGCTTTCGTTCAACCTGGTCGGCGACGGCCTGCGCGACGCGCTGGACCCGCGCCATCGCGGATAGGGAAGGGGGAGAGTCATGTTGTTCATGGTGATCGAGACGTTCCGCAACCAGGATGCCAAATCGGTCTATCGACGGTTCCGCGACAAGGGCCGCATGGCGCCGGAAGGATTGAAATATGTCTCGAGCTGGACCTCGGCCGATCTCGGCTGCTGCTTCCAGGTGATGGAGTGCGACGACGTCGCCCTGCTGCAACGCTGGGTGGCGGAGTGGTCAGACCTCGTCGATTTCGAGATCGTCCCGGTCACGACCGGCGCCGCCACCGCCGAGGCACTGGCCGGCCACCTCTGAGCCTTCGGGAACCTTTCGGGGAGATTTGGCGTTCCGCGGCGGCGGCAAAGGGAGGGACTGGTGCATGCGCAATCCGCGTATCGGCCCGGCAGTTGTCCTGGTCATCCCGATCTTGCTGGCGGGCACCGGTGCCGGTGCCTTCCCCGCCGACGATGCGCCGGTTGCCGCCGCACCGAATTGCTTCACCCTGCGCGAGGGCGACTATGTCCTGCCGGTCACCCATCAACTGGCCTGGCAGGGCGATGACGTCAGCGTGCAACTGGGCATCAACGCGGACTATGGCGGGGTCGGGGTGCACCTGCTGCTCGGCAACCGCCGCATGCCGGGATCGGCGATCGACGTTCTCGAAGGGCGGGCGAGCGCCGCGAACGGCCTTCAGTTCGAGTACGCTTTCAAGCAGGGCGACGGGCAGGTCTTCGGCTTTCGCCAGGGCATCGGCAATGCCGGTGGGCGGCCCTGGGGTTTCGGCGTTGCCTACGCGCAGACTACCCCTTACCGCGTTGACGCACAGGACTGGATACCGCTGTTCAACGATACCTATAACGCGCAGGAAACCTCGCCCTGCCGCGGGCGCAGCGGCCCTTATCCTGTCAGTCTCGACGACGGCGCGACCGATTGGCGGATGGTGCCGACCGGAACCGGCAGCGGCACCGCGACCATCCTGATCGGCAGCTGGTATCTGCGGTCGAAGTACAACCAGTATTGGTGGGGCACCGGCCTGGCCTGGCAGGCGCGCAGCGCCCTGCATCTCAGCCGGCGCGTCGCGATCGAGAACAACCTGCGTTTCTACGTCGGTCGGCGTGGCACGCCTTTCGCCGGGCCCTATTACATCCAGCGCGACGGCGAGATCGTGCGGCTGGTGCGGGAAAACGGCGCGATCGCGACGAGCGGCCTGACCGCCTCCGGGTCGGCGGATGGCACCGATCGCGATCGGAACGAATATGCGCTGCTGGCTGACGAAGCCGGGCGCGAGGCCGCCTTCGTCTGGAGTATCGGCGGGCAGGACACGGTGCTGCTTGTCGACCTCGCGGCGGGCGGCACCGTAGGCAAGACCGGCAATGGCTTTTCGCAAATGCCGGCCTGTCCATCGGGAACCGTCGATACTGCCTGCGGCGCGCTTTACTGGTGGACGAACCTGCTCAACAGCCCCGCCAGCCATGTCGCGCCGGCCGGCACGCAACGCCAGGTCTCGGCAGGGTTCGTCGTCGGCTCCCGGGCGCAGATGGAGACTATGAACATCGTCCTACCCTGATTTTCTTCGTCCTTCCGGACTAGAACGCCCGCGGCTGGAACTTCGCGGGCGTTTTTGCGTTTGCTGCGCTGATATCACTGATGTCATGCCTTCTTCCAGGCTGACGTCGTTGATCTATATTTCATTATTGATTTATAGTGTTGAAGATATTGATTATTTTTTCTTCGGTAATATTGACTTCTTCTCGTTTCTTTCAAGTTCAGTAAGTAAGCCGTACGAATAAAACAGTACGGCGGTCTGCAACCGCCTGGAAATATTTCTCGAGGAGAATGTCGATGTCCTTGTCGCGCGTGGCGCTTGCCGGCAGCTTGATGCTGCCCGCCCTCACCCTCTGTGCCGCCGTTTCCGCCGCTCCCGCCGGCAATGCGTCGGTAAATACCAGCGTCACTTGCGGCAACGTGGCGGATATCAACAGCCCCCTGCCGGTCACGAACGCGATCCAGGCGCAGGGTACGGACGTCTCGCTGCAGGTCGGGGTGAACATCAACCACGGCGGCGTGGGCGTGCAGATGATCCTCGGCAACCGCAACGTGGCGGGCGCGACCGTCGACGTGCTGGAAGGGCGCGGCACTGCCGGCCGCGGCATGCAGTTCGGCTATTTCTTCCGGCAAGGCGACCAGCTGTTCACCTTCAATCAGGCAGCCGGCAGCGCGGCGACCTTTCAGTGGGGCACCAGCAACAATTACGTCGGCGGCGACTATTACCTGAACGCGATCGATTGGACGCCGGTTTACAACAACACCTACAACGGCCAGGCGACATCGCCTTGCCCAGGCAATACCGGGCCCTTCATCGCCAGCGTCGACAACGGCGCGCTCGACCTTGCGGCGGGTCCGCTGCCGACCTCGGCCGGCAATGCCATTTCGATGACCGCGGCCTACACGCTGCAGTCCAAGTACAATCAGTATTGGTGGGGCAACGGGCTTGCCTGGCAGGCCCAGCACGCGCTTAACCTGAACCGGGTGACCGGGGTGAACGGCAATCTTCGCTTCTATCTCGGCAGCGCCGGCGGCGGGGTGGTCGGTCCTTATCGCATCTCGGAGGACGGCGAGATCACCCGGCTGGCCAGCGAGAACGCGGCAGCCGTCCAGATCGCGCTGAATGGCAGCGACGTCAACCGCAACGAGATCGCGCTGGTCACCGGCGGGGCTGGCCGCTTTGTCGCCTTCGTCTGGAACCTGTGGGGCCAGGACACCGTCATCGTCGTGCCCAACGTGTCGAACGGCGGCACGATCGCCAAGAGCGGGAACAGCTTCCCGTCGCTGGCGGCTTGCCCGAGTGGTACCACGAACGCGTTCTGCGGCTCGATGGTCTGGCTGACCAACATCGTCAATGCCGTCGGTACCTATCAGATCGAGGCGGGTGGGCAGCGCCAGCTTTCCAACTCCTACTACATCGGCACCAAGCCGCAGATGCGGGCGCTGGGTTACAATATTCCCTGATCCCCGTATCCTCGGGGGATATCCGGCACGCCAGCCCGACTGGCGTGCCGTTCTCTCGTGATGGCGGTGCCCCGATGGCATGGACGCGCAAGCCTGTCGGCTGGTTGTTCGACACCAACGTGGTCGGCGTGCTGTCGGCCGCCGACATGCCAGCCTCTGTCCGTGCCTGGATCGCGGCGTTGCCGCCGGAAACTTGCTTCATCAGCGTGCTGACCCTCGGCGAATACGACAAGGGCATCGCCAACCTGCCGGAAGGGCATGCGGAACGCCCGCGGCTGGCGGCCTTGCGCGATGACGTGGCCCGGCATTTCGCCGGCCGGATCCTCGACGTCGACCAGGCGGTGGCGCGCCGCTGGGGCGTCATTTCCGGCAGCGTGCTGGGGCGCACCGGCAAGGCGCCGCCGCCGATCGATGCGCTGATCGCGGCGACGGCGATCGAGCATCATCTCTATCTCGTCTCGCGCGATGTCGATGATCTCCGGCCTACCGGCGCCACGGTGTTCAACCCCTGGGTCGACGACCCCGGGCATTTTCCCATCCGTTAGATCAGCCCCGCCCTCGCCACTTCATCCAGCAGCCAGGCGCGGAACGCCGCGATCTTGGGCCGGTCCAGCGCGCCGGCCGGATAGACCAGGTCATAGGTGCGTTCGGCCTGCAGTGTCCGGTCGCCGAACGGCCGCACCAGCCGGCGGGCGGCGAGATCCTCTGATATCAGCACGCTGCGGCCCAGCGCCACGCCTTCGCCGTTGATCGCGGCCTCGATCATCATGCTGCCATGGCTGAAGATCGGGCCGCGCCCGGCATCGATGCCGCCGACGCCCATCATGCTGAGCCAGGCGTGCCAGTTTGCACCCATCCGCGCCTCGTGCAGCAGCACGTGGTTGCGCAGGTCTTCCGGCCGCCGCAGGCGGCGACGCAGGGCCGGGCTGCAGACCGGCACCACATGCTCGGCGAACAGCCGCTCGGTGATCACACCCGGATAGTCGCCGAAGCCGTAGCGGATCGCGATGTCGACATCGTCGCGGGCGAAGTCGACCAGCGTGTCGGTGACGTTCAGGTTGACGTCGATCTCGGGCTCCAGCGCCTGAAAGCGCATCAGCCGGCCGGCAAGCCATTTGGTGCCGAACGAGACGTTGGTCGAGACGGTGAGATGCCCGGTGCGATCGCGTCGCTTGAGCCGGCGGGTTTCCTCGACCAGGCCGTCGAGCAGGCGGCGCACCGCGGGCAGATAGGCCTGGCCCTCGTCGGTCAGCACCAGCCGCCGCGTGAGCCTTCGGAACAGCTTCACCCCGAGATACTGTTCGAGCGCCTTGACCTGGCGGCTGACCGCGCCGTGGGTGACGTTGAGCTCGGCCGCGGCCAGGGTGAAGCTCAGATGGCGCCCGGCCGCCTCGAAGTCGGGCAGGGCGTTCAGGGGCGGCAGGCGCATGTGTGAGTTTTCCTCGCGCATGGATTGACTATATATCGATTGTCAGCGGGCGCCAGGGGCAGCCATTGTCGCGGCCCTACATCTCTGCCGGAATGCCCCGTGTCATGACCGCCGCCGCCATCACTGCCGAAAAACAACCGATCCCGGTGCTGTCGCTGGTCGCGCTGGCCCTGCTGATCGTGGTCTGGGGGCTGTCGATCCCGGTCACCAAGCTCGGCCTGGTCGACTTCCCGCCGATGACGTTGACGGCGCTGCGCTACCTCTCGGCCGCGCCGTTCTTCGTCTGGTTCGCCATGCGCGCGCCGCGCCCGCCGGTGCGGGCGCTGCTGGCGATGGCCGGCATCGGCGTCGTCGGCATCGGCGTCGGCCAGGTGACCCAGGCGGTCGGCGTCAACCTGACCGCTGCCTCGGTCGCGACCGTGATCGGGGCAACCATCCCGATCCTGGTGGTGCTGCTGGCCGCGCTGCGGCTGGGCCAGCGCATCCGCGCCGTCCATGTCCTCGGCCTGTTCGTCGCGATCGGCGGCGTCGGGGTGATCGCCACCGGCGGCAGGTTATCGACGCTGGCCGAGGCCGGCGGCGCCCTGCTCGGCGATACGCTGATGCTGGTTTCGGCGATCAGCGTCGCGCTCTACTACGTCCTGTCGACCGAACTGGCGGCGCGCTACGGCGTGCTGACGGTGGCTTCCTGGGGATCGCTGTTCGGCACGGCGGCGCTGCTGCCGTTCGCGGCCTGGGAACTGGCCTCGACGCCGTTGGCCATGCCGTCGGCGCAGGGCGTCGCCTCGGTGCTCTATCTCGGCGTGTTCGTCACCGTGGCCGGCGTCGTGGTCTGGCTGAACCTGATGCGCAACCTGCCGGCCCGAATCGCCGCGGGATCGCAGTACATGCAACCGCTGGTCGGCATCATCGCCTCAGCCTGGCTGTTCGGCGATACGCTGGGGCCGGTCTTCCTGGCCGGGGCGGCCCTGGTGCTGGCAGGTATCGCGCTGACGGCGTGGTCACCGCGCCGCTGAACCTTGCAAGCGTCCAGATCCGGACTATATCCTGATCCGGACTTGGAGGGAGGGCGCGATGGAGCGTGAGCAGGCGACCGATACCACGGCCCGCCCCTGGCGGCTCGACAAGGACCGGTTCGCCCCGGCCAATCGCAAACGGCTCAGCGCCCCGGGCCTGCGCACTTTCCTTGCCGTCGCCGATCTCTGGCGGCTGACCGAGGAGCAGCGGATCCTGATCCTGGGCTACCCCTCGCGTTCGACCTATCAGGGCTGGTGCAAGCAGGCGCGCGAGCACGGCGCGATCACCCTCGACGTGGACGTGCTGACCCGGATCTCGGCCGTGCTCGGCATCCACCAGGCCTTGCAGATCCTGTTCGGCAGCGAGGCGGCGGGCATCGACTGGCTGCGCATGCCCCATGATGCGCCGGTGTTCGGCGGCCATCCGCCGCTCGACATCGTCACCGGCGGCACGCTGGACGGCCTGCTGACCGTGCGCCGTTTCCTCGACGGTGCCCGCGGCGGCATCTACATGGCGCCCAATGCCGTCGACGTCGATTTCCAGCCCTACGACGACGGCGAGATCGTGCTGCGGTGACCGCGGCGCCGCGGCCCAGCCATCGCCTGATCCCGTCGCAGTTCCCGCCGATCGGCGTGTTCGATACGGTGGCAACCGCCGCCGACCTCGCGCCCGTGTTCGAACTGGTCGGCTGGACCAATGACCGGCTGGTGGCCGAACGGATCGCTCGCCTGCCGCGGGGCGAATGGGTCCATGGCCGGCCCAATGCCAGCATCGTCATGGCAGCCTTCCTGCATGTCGCGCCCGGCGGGATGCGTTTCAACGGCCCCGATCTCGGCGCCTGGTATGCGGCCGACGATATCCGCACCGCGGCGGCCGAGGTCGCCCATCATCTGCGGCGCGAGGCGGTGGCGCGCCGCCTGGCCGGCCTGGCCAGAACCTATCGCGCCTACGGCGCGGTGCTGCTGGGCGACTATCTCGATATCCGCGGCCAGCGGGCCGACGTCCATGCGCCCGACAGCTATGGCCCCGGCCAGATCCTGGGCGAGGAGATCCGCGCCCGGGGCGGGGCCGGCATCGTCTATGACAGCCTGCGCCGCCGCGGCGGGGTCAATGTGGTGGCCTACCGGCCACGCAACGTCACCGACATCGTCCAGGCCGATCACTACGAGATCACCGTTTCGGCCGCCGCGCGGCAGATCGAACTGCGGCGCCTATCGCGCTAGCGCCTGCACGATCTGACGGAACTGGCGCAGGGCGGGCGAGGGGCGGGCGCGCCGGCTGGCCAGGTGGATCGGGGCCGAGAGCCCCTCGGCCCCGGCCAACTCGCGGTAGACCACGCCGTCGCCGCCCAGCCGCCGCATCGAGGCCGGCACGACGGTGATGCCGAGCCCGGCGGCCACCAGGCTCAACGTCGCCGGCAACCGCGGCGCTTCCTGGGCCACCACCGGGCTGAAGCCGTGCGACCGGCAGGCGGCCACGATGGCATCGTAGAGGCCGGGACCGCTGGTCCGCCGGTAGAGGATCAGCGGTTCGCCGGCGAGATCGGCCAGGGCCAGGGCCTTGGCTCGGGCAAGCGGGTGGCTGGCTGGGATCGCCGCCAGCATCGGCTCCTCGATCACCGGCAGGAGGTCGAGATCGGTGACATGGGCGACGATCGAGCGCACGAAGGCGGCATCGAGCCGTTCGTGCACCAACCCCTCGACCAGTTCGGCCGTACCCGCCTCCTCCAGTGTGACGGCAACGCCGGGAAAACGTTCCCGGAAACGCCGCAGCGTGGCCGGCACCACGGCATGGAAGGCCGCCGAGGAGGTGAAGCCGACGCTGAGGCTACCCTGTTCGCCGCGCTCGGCGCGGGCGACGATGCCGGGCAATTGTTCCGCCCGCGCCAGGATCTCGCGCGCCTCGGCCAGCAAGGCCTTGCCGGCCTCGGTCGGCCGCACGCCGCGGGGCAGGCGATGCATCAGCAGCGCCCCCAGTTCGGTTTCCAGGCCGCGCAGCAGCCGGGTCAGCGGCGGTTGCTGCATGCCCAGCCGCTCCGCCGCGCGGGTGACGTGGCCCTCCTCGGCCAAAGCGACGAAGGCACGCAGCCGGCGCAGCTCGATCATCGATACCTCCAGGGTATGGAAATCCATCGATGAACATACTGGAAGTCATGATGGCCACCAGCCAGGATTGTCCCGTCACCTGATCCCGAGGAGTTGCCGATGACCTGGTCGCCCACGCAGTACACGAAGTTCGAGGATGAGCGGAACCGGCCGATCCGCGACCTGCTCGCCCAGATCCCCGCCACCGCGGTGGCGCGCGCGGCCGATATCGGCTGCGGCCCCGGCAATTCGACCGAACTGCTGGGGCGGCGCTATCCCGTGGCCGAGCTGTTCGGGATGGACTCGTCGCCCGACATGATCGACGCGGCGCGCAAGCGCCTGCCCGCGGCCCATTTCGCCGTGGCCGATATCGGCGACTGGACCGGGCCCGAACGCTTCGACGTGATCCTGGCCAATGCCGCCCTGCAATGGGTGCCGGACCACGCCCGGCTGCTGCCCGCGCTGCTCGACCGGCTGGCCCCCGGCGGCAGCCTGGCGGTGCAGGTGCCCGACAACCTCGACGAACCGGCCCATCGCCTGATGCGCGAGGTGGCGGCCGCCGGGCCCTGGGCCGAAAAGCTCGGGTCCGCCGCCCGCGCCCGCGACAGCCGGCATAGTGCCGACTGGTATTTCCGCACGCTGCGCGAAGCCGGCGCCCGGGCCGACGTCTGGCGCACCACCTATCATCATCCGCTGGCCGGCGGGCCGGCCGCGGTGGTCGAATGGTTCAAGGGCACCGGCCTGCGCCCGTTCCTCGGGCCCCTCGACGAGGCCGAGCGGGCCGACTATCTCGCCCGCTACCAGGCGGCGCTGGCCGATGCCTACCCGATCATGAGGGACGGCACCGTCCTGCTGCCGTTCCCGCGGCTGTTCTTCGTGGCGACGCGCTAAAGTTTGTAGGCCCGCTTGGCCAGCCGGTAGGCGAGGTCGAGGGCTACTTCGTGCGCCTCGTCCTCGTCGAGCCGATGGGTGGTGACGAGTTCGGCCAGATGCCGGCAATCGATGCGGCGGGCGACGTCGTGGCGGGCGGGGATCGAGGGGAAGGCGCGGGTATCGTCGTTGAAGCCGACGGTGTTGTAGAACCCGGCGGTCTCGGTCACCGCCTCGCGATAGCGCCGCATGCCGTCGGGGCTGTCGAAGAACCACCAGGCCGGCCCCAGCCGCAGGGCCGGGTAATGGCCGGCGAGCGGCGCCAGTTCCCGCGCATAGGCCGTCTCGTCCAGCGTGAACAGGATGACGGTCAGGTCGCGATTGTTGCCATGGCGATCGAGCAGCGGCTTCAGCGCGCGGACGTAATCGGTGCGCTGCGGGATGTCGGCGCCGAGATCGCGGCCGAAATCCCGGAAGATCGCGGCGTTGTGGTTGCGGAAGGCGCCGGGATGGATCTGCATGACCAGGCCGTCCTCGACGCTCAACCCCGCCATCTCGGTCAGCATCTGGGCACGGAACGTTTCGGCATCCTCGGCCGAGGCGCCGCCGTGGCGGATGCGCTGATACAGGGCTTCGGCCTGGGCGGCGTCAAGATCGGCGGTGCGGGCGGTCGGATGGCCGTGGTCGGTCGAGGTGGCGCCGAATTCCTTGAAATAGCGGCGCCGGCGGCGATGGGCCTCGATATAGCCGGCGAAGGTCGAGACGTCGCAGTCGGCCGCGTCGGCGAAGGCGCGCAGATTGGTGGCGAAGCCTTCATATTCCGGATCGACGACCGGATCCGGGCGATAGGCCGTCACCACCCGGCCGCGCCAGCCGCTGTCGCGGATCGTCCGGTGATGCCGCAGGTCGTCCAGCGGGCTTTCGGTGGTGGCGATTACCTCGATGTTGAAACGCTCGAACAGTGCCCGGGGACGATATTCCTTGTGACCCAGGCAGTTGGCGATGTGGTCGTAATAGCGGTCGGCGGTCGCCGCGGTGAGGCGCATGTCGAGCCCGAACAGGGTGGCGAAGGTATGGTCGAGCCACAGCCGCGACGGGGTGCCGCGGAACAGATGATAATTCTCGGCAAACCGCCGCCACACGGTGCGCGGATCGGCCGGCGCCCCGCCGGACTTCGGGCTGACGCCGAGTTCTTCCAGCGTGAAGCCCTGGCTGTAGAGCATGCGCAGCACGTAATGGTCGGGAATGACCAGCAGCCGCGCAGGGTCGGGGAACGGTTCGTTTCCGGCAAACCAGCCGGGATCGGTATGGCCGTGCGGCGAGACGATCGGTAAATCCTTCACCGCGGCGTAAAGCCTGCGCGCCACGTCCCGGGTGCCGGGATCGGCCGGGAACAGCCGGTCGGGGTGGATCAGCATGGGAACAGGCCTTTCGCCGCGATGCCCGGACGTTACTTCTTCTTCGCCGCGCCGACTTCCGAATCCCAACGCCGGAAGGCGATGACCATCTTGTCGGTCGACAGCGGCAGCTCGATCGGGTTGTTGGCGATCAGGTCGGCATATTCCGGGCGGCCGAATTCCTCGATCACCTTCTGGCTCGAGGCCGGCGCCATCGACAGCGGCACGTTCTTCACCGCCGGGCCGGGATAGAGATAGCCTTCGTCATAGGACAGCGCCTGCTGCTCGGGCTTCAGCACGAAGGCCATCATGTCGAGCACGACGGCGAGCTTGTCGTTGGAGATGCCCTTCGGCACCACCATGAAGAAGGCATCCGACACCCAGTGGAAACCCTTCAGCGTGCCGATCCTGGCTTCCTTCGGCACCACGCCGAGCGCACGGGGATTGATGTCCCAGCCGGTGGTCGAGATCACCATGTCGCGCGAGCCTTCGCCCAGCTCCTTCATCGTGGCACCGGTGCCCGACGGATAATATTCGATGTAGTTGTTCAGCTCCTTCAGATACGCCCAGGTCTTGTCCCAGCCGTTCTCGGGGTCCATCGGATCCTTGTCGCCGAGAATGTAGGGCAGGCCCATCATGAAGGTGCGGCCCGGGCCCGAATTGGCCGGGCGGGCATACATGAAGCGGTTCGGGTTGGCCTTGGCCCAGGCCAGCAGTTCCTCGGCCGTGGTCGGCGGGGTCGGCACCTTGGCCGGCATGTATTCGATCAGCGGGCCGGAGGGATAGTAGTTGATCACCACGCCATAGCCCTGGCCCTGCACCTTGTGCAGGCGCAGCGCGGCGGGCTCGTAGTTCTCCTCCAGCCCCGGCAGCTTGGCCGCGTGCTCGGGCAGCAGCTTCAGCCAGATCGGGCCGGCGGCCATGCCGGCGGCCAGGCCGTCCGAGCCGGTGAGGACGAGTTCGTAGAGCAGCTTGTCGGCCGCCTGCTGGGCCTTGATCTTGCCGGCCAGTTCCGGTGCCGGGCCCTTGCTGAAGGTGATCTTGGAGACCAGCTCGGGCTTGGCGGCGGCGTAGTTCTCGAACGCGCCCTGCATCAGGGCCAGCGCGCCGCCGACATCCATGATGGTCAGCGCCACCGGCGACTTCGGTAAGGCCAGCCCCTGTGCCCGCGCGCCGGTGGCGGCAAGCGCAGCTATGCCGGCGCCGGCACCGAGCACGGTGCGGCGGGTAAGGTCGGTCGGATTGTAGGCCATGGCAGCAGGACTCCCCGTTTTGCTGTCGTTGTTATCGATGACTCAAAGGCTGGCGCGGGCGACGGTCAGATCGTCGCGCCAGTCGACGCCGCCGCCGGGCATGCTGATGCCGCGGCGGGAAAGGGCAGGGGCCATCAGGGCGCGCGGCGCGGCGCTGCCCATTGCGATCGCTTCCTCGGGGCTGGCAAGGCCCCAGGCGACCAGGTTGCGCACCGCGCGATCGAGCGTCAGGGCCGAGCCGGCGAGGTGGTTTGCCCCGGGCTCGCGCACGCTGCCGTCCTGGTGATGTTCGAGCGTCATGTCGGCGAAGCGGTAGATGCCGGGCGGCGCATCGGCCGCGGCGACCGCGTCGGTGACCAGGATGATGCGGTCCAGCCCCTTGGCGCGCAGGATCACCTTGACCGCGTCGGGCGGCAGGTGAATGCCGTCGGCGATGATCGAGGCGGCCAGCCGATCCTCGGCCAGCTGGGCGAACAGGGTGTTGTTCACCTTGTGCAACTGCTGGGGCAGGCCGTTGCCCAGATGGGTCGACAGCCCGGCCCCGGCCGCGGCGGCGGCCCGCACGACGGCGGAATCGGCGGCCGAATGGCCGATGGCGACGACGCGGCCCTGCGCCGCCATCGCCGCGACGAAGTCTTCCCCGCCCGCGATCTCGGGCGCGACGGTGACGAGCAGGATGGGCCGGGCCAGCGGCGCTTCCAGCCTGGTGACCAGCCCGGCATCGGGCGGCGTCATCGCCGACGGAGGGTGGCAGCCGGCATAGCCGGCGGCGGGATTGAGGAACGGGCCTTCCAGGTGATAGCCCGGCACCATCCGCGGCCCCAGCCGGCTGGCCGAGACCGCGCGGTCGAGCGCGGTCAGCCGGGCGGCGAGTTGCTCCGGGGTCGCGGTGATGATTGCCGGCAGGCAGGCGGTGACGCCGGTGGCCAGCATGCGTTCCAGCGCCACGTCGATGCCGGCGGCATCGATCGCATCGTCGTTGAAATCGACGCCGGCGAAACCGTTGACCTGCAGGTCGAAGAGGCCGGCGCTGCGCATGCTCAGCGCTTCAGCCCGGCCGACGAGGCGGGATCGAGGAAGATGCGGCAATCGCCATGCCGGCGCAGGATCGAGGCCGGCACGTCAGGCGTCAGCGGGCCGTCGAGGCTGGCGGCGACGGCGGCGGTCTTCTTCGGGCCGGGCACGGTGATGATCAGCGTGCGGGCGGCCAGCATCTGGTGGATCGACATGGAGATCGCCTGGGTCGGCACCGCCGCCATGTCGGGAAACCAGCCTTCGCCGATCTGCTGGCGGCGGCAGGCTTCGTCCAGGTCGACGACGATATAGGGCTCGGTCGTGTCGAAATCGGCGGGCGGATCGTTGAAGGCGAGATGGCCGTTCTCGCCGATGCCTGCAAAGCAGACCTCGATGGTGCGCGGCCCGATCAGGCCGTTCAGCCGATCGAGTTCTCCCCGTATGTCGGTGGCGTCGCCCACGACGTCGATGAACGCGCCGAGCTTGGGCAGCCTGGCGACGAAGCGCTCATGCAGGTAACGGCGAAAGCTGGCGCCGTGGCTGACCGGCAGGCCGATATATTCGTCGAGATGGAAGGCGGTGATGCGCGACCAGTCGATATCCGGTGCGGCGACCAGAACCTCCAATAAATCGAACTGGCTGGCGCCGGTGGCGACGATGATGTCGACATGGTCCTGGCGGGCCAGCGCCTCGCGGATGACGGCGGCGCCGGCTTCGGCCGCGGCACGCCCCACCGCCTTGGCATCTCCGAGAATTTCGATGTGCATACCCACCCCGTTCGAACACGTTGCCCAAGCCTCGCCGCTCACCGGCCATGCCGTCAATCTATTTTTGAACCGTTGACGTTCTAAAATATCCCGGGGACAGTCCGCCCGACATGCCGCACGCCATTCTTGCCGACATCGCGCCCGACCAGTTCAGCGCCGCCCGGGCCCGCGAACGGGCCAATGCCTTCGCCCTGGTCGCCACCGGCCGCGCCGGTTCGCGCCGCGACATCTCGGAAAGCCTCGGCCTGCGCTCGTCGACCACCTCGCAGGTGGTTGGCGACCTGGTCGAACGCGGCCTGGTGCTGGAAGCGACGGCGCCGGCGGCGGGCCGGGGGCGGCCGGCGGCGACGCTGGTGCTGAACCCGCGCGGGCTGACCGGCATCGTCGTCCAGATCGTCTCGCGCGCCCTGGTCGGCTCGATCGTCGATCTGGCCGGCCATGTGCTGGCCGAGCACAGCGTCGATATCGACCGCGACTGCGACAATGCCGAGATGGCCGCGGCGCTGAAAAGCCTCAGCGCCGCCCTGACCCCGCGCAGCCGCCGCCTCGGCCGCCATGTCGGTACGGTGCTGTCGATCGCCGGCGCCGTCGATATCGCGGCCCATACCTGGCTGGTCTCGTCGCGCTGGCCGCGGCTGCGCACGCTCGACCTGGGCGCCTGTTTCCCGGCCGCCGCCGGTCCGCTCGAAGTCACCCGCAATCTCGATGCCGAATTGCGCGCGCGCAGCGAGAACGACCCGGCCGGGCGGCGCGACAACCTGCTGTTGCTGCACTGGGGCTACGGCATCGGCCTGGCCTGCCGCCTGGGCGGCCAGCCGCTGGGCGTCGCCGGTGGTTTCCTCGGCGAGATCGGCCATTGGCGCCTGCGCAGCTTCGACGACCGCCCCTGCCGCTGCGGCCAGCGCGGCTGCGTCGAAACCTCGGCCGCCCTCTGGGCGCTGCTGCCCGACCTGCGCAAGCGCTGGCCCGACATCGCCGCCGACGAGGGCGCCTTCGCCGACCGCGCCCGCGACCTCGACCTGCTCGGCCTGCCGGCGATGGCCGAGGCGACGGTGACGATGGCGCATACCTTGCGCAATTTCTGCCGGGTGATCGTGCCGCAGCGGATCATCGTCACCGGGCCTTTCGTGGCCAACGCCGCGATCTGGGCCCGGCTGAACGCGCTGTTCCGCCAGGACGACATCCTGGCGGGGTTGAGCCCGCCGGAACTCGTCACCGACCAGGCCAGCCAGCGGCTGGAACGCGACGGCGCGGCCCGGCCGGTGTTCACCCGGGCGCTGGCGCGGCTGCTGGGCGACTGATCAGTCCAGCCCGGTCTTGCCCGGCGCCCAGTAGGCCTTGGCTCTGATCCGCGACGAGGTGATGCCGGCGGCCTTCAGGCCGCGGATCATGCGTTGGATCGACGATGCCTTGCCGGTCAGCACGAACTGCGCGCCGGTGGCCGCGAGGCGCGACATCTCGGCCTCGACCGCGGCAAGATGAGCCTCATCGGCGGCGCGCCCGATCACCGTTGCCGGTTCGAGGCCGACCGCCGCCAGGGCGGCGCGCGCCTCGACCAGATTGGAGACTTCGAACAGATGGGTCGGACCGGCCCCCAGCGCCGCCGCCAGACCGAACGAGGTTTCATCGCCGAACAGGACCAGCGGCGCGCCGAGGCCGCTCAACTCGAGCGAGCGGCGCGGCCCGAAGAAATGGCAGCCATCGCCCTGGCGCAGCCCTGCTGCCCAGCGGCTTCCGGGGCCGTCGCCATGCATGAAGGCGAGCAGGCGCGTGCGGCCCTCGGCGGCATCCCAGGATATCGGCGTGTAGGTCCGGGCGCTGAGGCCCGAGCCCATGGCGACCTGGATCTTCTGTCCCGCCGACCAGGCGACATCCCTGAGGGCGTCGCCCTCGAGATCGATCAGCCGGAAATGCGGCGACAGTGTTTCCACCGCGGCAATGCGCGCAGGCCGCATCAGTCATTGCAGCAGCGCGCGCGTGACGCGACCGGGCTCGGCGTTCATGTCGGGCTCCCTGGGAATACGCCCCCCGGCGCGCCGGTTTCAGTGACGGCGCCAGGATAGGGGCTGGCCGGTCCGGCCGCATTCCGCAAGGAAGACAAACGATAGCGATCTCCCGCCAAAGCGCGGGAAGCGAGCCCCGCGCCTACAATGCCGCCAGGAACTGATCGCAGGTCGCGGTCCACCCGACGATCGCGCCCTGGGCGCGGATCATGTCGAGAGCTGCCGCCTTGTACTGCGGGAAGTAGCTTTCCGTCGCATCCTCGATCAGCAGGCAGTCGTAGCCGCGGTCGTTGGCTTCGCGCATCGAGGTCTGGACACAGACTTCCGTGGTGACGCCGGCGAAGACCAGATGGCTGATATGGCGGGCGCGCAGGATCGCCTGCAACTCGGTGGCGTAGAAGGCACCCTTGCCGGGTTTCTCGATGACGATCTCGCCGGGCCGCGCCGCCAGTTCCAGCACGAAATCGTTGCCCGGCTCGCCGGCGATCAGGATACGACCCATCGGGCCGGGATCGCCGATGCGCAGGCCGGGCTTGCCGCGCAGGCGCTTGGCTTCGGGGCAGTCGGACAGGTCGGGTTTGTGCGCCTCCTTGGTGTGGATGACCGTCAGCCCCGCGGCGCGGCAGCCGTCGAGCAGGCGGCGGGTGGTCGGCACGATCGCCTGCAGCAGGGTGACGTCGTTGCCGAGTGACGAGCCGAAACCGCCCGGTTCGATGAAATCGCGCTGCATGTCGATGACGACCAGCGCGGTGCGCTCGGCCGGAAAACGGAACGCGTAGGGCAGGGCGGCGTCAAGCGGCTTCATGGGCATCCTCGCCATGGCCGGCCATGTGGCGGCCGATCTCGGTGGGCCGGGTCACGGCGACGGCGGTCTCGTGCACGATGCGGCCGGCGAACATCACCGCGATGCGGTCGGCCAGTTCGAACAGTTCGTCGAGATCCTCGGAAATCAGCAGCACCGCAGCGCCGAGATTGCGCGCCTCGATGATCTGGTTGTGGATCTCGGCCACCGCCTGGAAATCGAGGCCGAACACCGGATTGGCGACAATCAGCAGCGACGGCGGCTCGCCCAGTTCGCGCGCCAGCACCGCGCGCTGGATATTGCCGCCCGACAACGCCTTGATCGGGGCCTGGGGCGAGGGTGTCTTGACCCGGTAGCGCGCGATCAGCCCGGTTGCCGCCTCGCGAAAAGCGGAAGGCTTCAGCCACGGCCCGCGGGCATAGGGCGCCACGTCGAAGCGGCGCAGGCCCATGTTCTCGGCCACGGTGAGATTGGGCGCGCAGGCATTGCGCAGCGGTTCTTCCGGCAGCAGGGCGACGCGATGGCGGCGGATCTGGTCGCGGCGGGCGTGGAAGGCCTGGCCGTCGACCAGGATCTTGCCGCCCGTCGCCGGGCGCTGGCCGGCCAGCACCTCGACCAGCTCGCGCTGGCCGTTGCCGGAGACGCCGGCGATGCCGAGGATCTCGCCGGCCCGCACCTCGAGGTTGAGGCCACGCACCACGGGCTGGCCGCCGTCGTCGAGCGCCGAGATACTGTCGATCTTCAGCCGCACCGCGCCGGCCGGCTCGGCGTTGCGCGACTTGGGCTGGGGGAGGGCTGCCTCGCCCACCATCATCGCCGCCATGCGGTCGGGGTCGAGGTCGACGACCAGGCCGCCGCCGACCAGCCGGCCGCGGCGCAGCACGCTGACCTCGTCGGCGAAGGCCATGACTTCGCGGAACTTGTGGGTGATCATCAGGATGGTCAGCCGGCCGTCGCGGGTCATCCGCTGCAGCAGGCCAAGCACCTCGTCGGCCTCGGCCGGGGTCAGCACCGAGGTCGGCTCGTCGAGGATCAGGAAGCGGCGATCGAGATAGAGCTGCTTGAGGATCTCGACCTTCTGCTTCTCGCCGGCCGCCAGGCTCGAGGCCGGGCGGTCGAGCGGCACCTGGAACGGCATGCGGGCGAGGAAGGCTTCGAGCTTCGGGCGCTCCTGGCGCCAGTCGATGACGGCGGGCAGGTCCGGCCGGGCCAGCACCAGGTTCTCGGCCACCGTCATGTTCGGCACCAGCGTGAAATGCTGGTAGACCATGCCGATACCCAGGGAATGGGCCTGGCGCGGATTGGCGATCTCGCGCTCGCGCTCGCCGACGATGACCTCGCCCTCCTCCGGGCGGTAATACCCCATGATGCATTTGACCAGCGTCGACTTGCCGGCACCGTTCTCGCCGAGCAGGGCGTGGAACGAACCCGGGCGCACGCGCAAGGTGACGTCGTCGAGCGCGGTGAAGTCGCCGAACCGCTTGGTCATGGCGACGGCTTCGATGCCCAGCGCCTCGGTCATGACACCGCCTCGATCAGTTGTCGGGACGTGGCCACCGCGCCGAATACGCCGCCCTGCATCTTGATCATCTTCAAGGCCGCCTCGTGGTTGCCTTGGTCGGTCGCGGCACAGCAGTCCGACAAGAGCAGACATTCGTAGCCGCGGTCGTTGGCCTCGCGCATCGTCGTATGGACACACACATCGGTGGTGATGCCGGTCAGCACGATGTTGCGGATGCCGGCGCGCTGCAGCACGAGGTCGAGGTCGGTGGCGTAGAAGCTGCCCTTGCCCGGCTTGTCGATGATGGCCTCGCCCGCCCTCGGCGCCAGTTCGGGGATGATTTCCCAGCCCGGCTCGCCGCGCACCAGAATGCGGCCGCAGGGCCCCTGGTCGCCGATGCCGGCGCCGATCTGGCGCGACCGCCAGCGTTTGTTGGCCGGCAGGTCGGCCAGGTCCGGCCGGTGCCCTTCGCGCGTATGCAGGATGGTGAAGCCGCGCGGGCGCAGGGTTTCCAGCACATCGGCGATCGGCCGGATCGGGGCGCGGGTGAGGGCGATGTCATAGCCCATGCGGTCGACATAGCCGCCCGGGCCGCAGAAATCGGTCTGCATGTCGATGACGATCAGCGCGGTGATGGCGGGATCGAGGCGGCCGTCATAGGGCCAGGCATAGGGATCGGCGGCGACGGGTCTGCTCATTGCTGGTCGCGTCCTCCACGATAGGGCCGGTCGGGGGCGGGAAAGCCGCAGGACGTGCCGTCGGTGACGGCGACCTCGGCCTCCCAGGGCAGGCGGTAGCGGCCGGCCACCAGGTCCTGCATATAGGTGTAGGGGCAATCGCCGGCGCCGCCCTTGACCGCGACATAGCCGCGATGGCCGAACTGGTAGATGTTGTTCTCGACGCCCCAGACCCGGCGCGCTTCGCGCACCAGGTCCGGGCGGATCTCGGCGGTGACGATCTCGTCGGCGAGGCCGTTGCCCTGGGCCATTACCGTGCCGTCGAAATTGCAGATCATCGCCTCGCCCATCGAGTTGAACGTGCCGTCCGAGCCGGCGAGGCAGACCGACGCGGTGGCCATCAGGTTGCAGAAGGCGTTGGCCTGGTTGGTCACCTGCCAGGCATGGCGGATCGGCGCGGTGTAGCCGGCCGTGCGCAGCATGATTTCGGCACCCTTGTAGGCGCATTCGCGCGCCATCTCCGGGAACATGCCGTCATGGCAGATGATCAGGGCGAGCTTGGAGCCGTTCGGACCGTCGCAGACGGGAATGCCGATATCGCCGGGCTCCCACGGCTCGACCGGCACCCAGGGATGCAGCTTGCGGTAATAGAGCCTGATCTCGCCATCGGCATCGATGATCAGGCCGCTGTTGTAGGGATAGCCGCCCTCGTTCAGCTCCATGATCGAGAAGCAGCCCCAGATCCGATGCTCGGCGCAGGCGGCGCGGAAGGCCGCGACCTCCGGCCCGTCGACGCGGCACATGATTGCCGGGTTCGTGTCCATCGACAGGCCGTGCAGCGCGTATTCGGGAAAGACCACCAGGTCCATCGCCGCCGAGGATCGCCGCGCCTTGGCCACCATCGCGCAGATCTTCCCGGTCTGGCGCGCCAGGTCGTCCGGCGTGACCACCAGCGGAAGCTGCAACTGCACCAGCCCGATGACGACGCCGTTGGGTGACTTGTTGAGACCGCCGAGGCCGCTCATGATGTCACCCCCAGTTCGCCGGGTGCGCCGGCCAGAGTACGGCGCGGCGAGCAGGCGATGATCATGACGCCGAGGGTCAGCGCGTAGGGCAGCGCGTTGAACAGGTAATAACCTTGCGTCACCCCGACCGATTGCAGTGCCGGGCCCAGTGCGCCGGCACCGCCGAACAGGAGCGAGGCGTAGAGGCAGCCCATCGGGTTCCAGCGCGCGAAGATGACCAGTGCGACGGCGGTGATGCCCTGGCCGCTCGACAGGCCTTCCGACCAGCTGCCGGGGTAATAGAGCGAGAGGAAGGCGCCGCCGATGCCGGCGAGGAAACCGCCGGCGGCGGTCGCCCAGATGCGGGTGGCGACCACGGGGAAACCCAGCGCGCGCGCCGCGTCGGCACTGTCGCCGACGGTGCGCACGACGAGGCCGAGGCGGGCGTTCCTGAGCCACCACAGCATCACCGGCGCGCAGATCGCGCCGATCACGAACAGGGCGTTTATCTTCAGCGCCGCCTGGACCTGGGGGACCGAACTCCACCAGCCGAGGTCGAGTGCCGGCAGCCCCGGCGCCTTCGGCTGGATGTAGGGTTTGCCGAGGAAGAAGGCGAGCCCCGTGCCGAGCAGCATCAGCCCGATGCCGACCGCGATGTCGTTGACCCGCGGCAGCGAGCAGATCGCGCCGTGCAGCAGCCCGAAGGCGAGGCCGGCCAGCCCCGCGACCAGCACGCCGGCCCAGGGCGAGCCGGTATGCAGCGCGGTGGCATAGCCGCTCATCGCGCCCATGATCAGCGTGCCTTCGAGGCCGAGATTGATCCGCCCCGCCCGTTCGGTCAGGCATTCGCCGAGCGAGACGAACAGGAACGGGGTCGAGACCCGGATCGCCCCGCCGAGCACGGCGAGCGGCACGCCCCACCAGCCCAGGGCATCGGCAGCGTTGCTCATGCCGGCTTCCTTTCCGCGATCAGGCTGGGCAGGCGCCAGCGGATGCGCCCGTACATCGTCTCGCTGGCCAGGATGGTGACGAACAGAATGCCCTGCAGCACCAGCACGGCGGCGTCGGGCAGGTCGAGGCGGCGCTGCAGCAACCCGCCCGAGGCGCCGATGCCACCGATCAGGATGGCGACCGGAATGATCGCCAGCGGGTTATGGCGGGCCAGGAAGGAGACGAGGATGCCGGTAAAGCCATAGCCGACCAGCAGCGAGGCATTGGCCTGGCCATGCACCGCGGCAACCTCGTAGAGCCCGGCGAGGCCGGCGGCGCCGCCGCCCAGCCCGCAGACCGCGAGGACATAGCCGCCCAGGCGCAACCCGGCCAGGCGCGCGGCCTTCGGGTTGTCGCCGATCAGGCGGATGGCGAAGCCGGTCGTGGTGCGTTCGATCAGCACCCAGAAGGCGATGCACAGGACGATGCCGGCGATCAGCCCCCAATGGACGTCGAAGCCGGGGATCGAGCCGATCATCGCGTCCTCGGCAATCGGCGGCGTCGAGGGCTTGTTGAGCGAGGCGGGATCGCGCAACGGGCCTTCGACCAGGTGGTTGAACAGCGCGACGGCGATATAGACCAGCAAGAGGCTGGCGATGGTTTCGTTGACGCCCCGCCAGTAGCGCAGGGCGCCGGCCAGCGCCACCCAGCCGCCGCCGACGATGGCCGCGGCAACGCCCATCACCGTGATGGTGACCATGCCGTTGGTGCCGTCGAGCGCATGGCCGACCGCGGCCGCGGCGAGCCCGCCCAAGGCCAGCGCGCCCACGGCGCCGATGACGACCAGGCCGGCGCGGGCCGGCAGCGCGGTGCACAGCGCGGTGAGGATCAGGGGTGCCGAGCGCAGCAGCGAATTCTGCCAGGAGAAGGCCGAGCCGAAGGCGCCTTCGAACATCAGGCCGTAGGCGGCGAACGGATCGACACCGTGGATGGCGACGAAGGCGCCGAACAGGATCAGCGCGACGAGGATCGCGAGCACGGGTATCGCCACCGCATCGATCGTCGCCGCCCAGCCGTCGGATCGGGTCATGCTGTCATCCCCCTAGCGCCAATCGTCATCCCCGCGAAAGCGGGGATCCAGGGCAAGGGGCGTCGCAAGCGGCGCAGTGCCTCCCTGGGTTCCCGCTTTCGCGGGAACGACGATTGGTACGGTTGCACCATCGTGGTCGTGCGATGTCAGGCCAGCGCGCCCAGCACGCCTTCCACGAGGTAGTTCATGCTTTCCAGCCGCAGGTCGGTCTGGCCCTGCTCCTGGCCGGCGGGGATGACCACCGTGCCCTTGTTGTCCTTCAGCGGGCCCTTGAAGATGACGAAGCCGGAATCGAGGAACCGGGCCTTGACCGCGTCGGCCTGGTTGCGCGCCGCCTCGCCGACCGCCGGGCCGTAGGCCGAGACCTTGACGAGGCCTTCCTTCAGCCCGCCGCGGACGAGATTGGGGATCGGCTTGCCCGCCTTGACGCTGTCCACCATCGAGGCGAACAGGCCCGACCACGCCCATTCGGCACCGGTGAGATAGCCCTTGGGCGCCAGCGGCGCCTGGTTGACGTGATAGCCCGAGCAGAACACGCCGCGCCGCTCGGCCGTTTCCATCACGACCTTGGGGCTGTCGACATGGCAGGTCAGCACGTCGACGCCCTGGTCGATCAGGCTGTTGGAGGCCTCGGCCTCCTTGACCGGCAGCGACCAGTCGCCGGTGAAGATCACCTGGGTCGTGGCGTTCGGGTTGACCGTGCGGGCACCCAGCGTAAAGGCGTTGATGTTGCGCAGCACCTGCGGGATCGGCTTGGCGGCGATGAAGCCCAGCTTGCCGCTCTTCGAGGTGTGGCCGGCGACGATGCCGGCGATGTACTGCGCCTCGTCGATATAGCCGAAATAGCTGCCGGCGTTCTTCGGCGCGCCCTCGGTCCACAGGCCGCCGCAATGCTCGAAGCGCACGTTGCCGTACTTCTTCGCCATCTTCAGCATATGCGGGTTGTAGTAGCCGAACGAGGTGGGGAAGACGAGCTTGGCGCCGTCGAGGTTGATCATGCTTTCCATCGTCTTCTCGACGGCGATGGTCTCGGGCACCTTCTCCTCTTCGACGACCTTGATGCCGGCGAGCTTCTTCAGGGAAGCCGCCCCTTCGGCCTGGGCCTGGTTGTAGCCGTAGTCGTCGCGCGGACCGACATAGATGAAGCCGACGACCATGTCGGCGGCGAACGCACGGGTAATCGGCAGGCCGGCGGCGGCAATCAGCCCGCCCGCGGCAGCGCCGCGCAGCAGGGACCGGCGGGACGGCGTGATGAAGCTGGTCATGGCGATTTCCCCTCTCGTCAACGTGAGCCTTTCGCGGCTGCAGCATGACAATGCAGGTTCGGTGCCAACCGTTTTGCCGCCGGATTCCGCGGCATGGGCGACTTTCGGATGATGTGAAATGAACAAAAAATAGGCGATATGATCATCAATGTATGCAATAGATCGCCACAAGCCTGGGCAGAGGCGCGGCCGACCCCGGAATCGGCCAGTGGCACCAAACCTGCAACGGCTCAGGGCAAACAGTGACGACCAAAGGGAGTATCCCCATGACCGCGCCGATCGACAGCCTCGACATTGCCAGCCTCCGGGCGCTCTACCGCGAGGGCGCGGCCACGCCGGTCGATGTCATCCGCGCGGCGCGTGCGCGCATCGCGGCGCGGGGCGACGACAAGGTCTGGCTGTACCTGCCCGACGAGGCCGAGGCGATCGCGCGGGCCGAGGCGCTGATGGCCCGGCCGGGTGCCGCCGACCTGCCGCTCTACGGCATTCCCTTTGCGATCAAGGACAATATCGACGTCGCCGGCTGGCCGACCACGGCGGCCTGCCCCGACTTCGCCTACGTGCCCGACGTCTCGGCCACCGTCGTCGCCCGGCTGGAGGCGGCCGGCGCACTGGCCGTCGGCAAGACCAATCTCGATCAGTTCGCCACCGGCCTGGTCGGCGTGCGCTCACCGCATGGCGCACCGTCCTGCGTGTTCGACGCGGCGTATGTCTCCGGCGGTTCCAGCTCCGGCTCGGCCGTGGCGGTCGCCGCCGGGCTGGTCTCGTTCAGCCTGGGCACCGACACCGCGGGGTCCGGCCGGGTGCCGGCGATGTTCAACAACCTGGTCGGCATCAAGCCGACGCGCGGGCTGATCCCGGCGACCGGCGTGGTGCCGGCCTGCCGCTCGCTCGACTGCGTCTCGATCTTCGGTCTCGACACCGCCGATGCGCTGGCGGTGCTCGACGTGGCCCGGGGATTCGATGCCGGTGACATCTATTCGCGCAACGAGGCGCCCGATCTGTCGCTGATCCGGCCGGGCCGCTTCCGCTTCGGCGTGCCGGCGCCGCTCGAATTCTACGGCAACGAGGATGGCCCGGCACTGTTTGCCGCCGCCGTCGCCCGGCTGGAACGGATCGGCGGCGTCGCGGTGCCGGTCGATTTCGGGCCGTTCCGCGAAACTGCCTTGCTGCTCTACGAAGGCCCGTGGGTGGCCGAGCGCGTGGCAGCGATCGAGGATTTCTTCCGCGACCATGCCGCGAGCCTTCATCCGGTCACCCGCGCGATCTATGACGGCGCCGCCGGGCGCAGCGCGGTCGAGGCCTTCAAGGGTCTCTATCGCCTCGAGGCGCTGCGGCGTGCCTGCGCCGTCGAGATGGCCAGGGTCGATTGCCTGCTGCTGCCGACCGCGCCGACCAACTACACCCATGCAGACCTGGCGGCCGAGCCGATCCGCTACAATTCCAATCTCGGCCACTACACCAATTTCATGAACCTGCTGGACATGAGCGGGATTGCCTTCCCGGCGGGGTTCCGGCCCAACGGCCTGCCGTTCGGCGTGACGCTGGCCGGGCCGGCCCTGGCCGACGGCCAGATCGCCGCGATCGCCGCCGCCGCCCATGCCGATCTCGGCGGGCTGATGGGCGGCACGCAGACGCCGCTGCCGCCGACGCCCTGGTCGGAGGCCGGCGCGGACGGGCTGCAGATCGCCGTGGTCGGCGCCCATCTGTCG
>JAEYTW010000436.1 GCA_023433835.1 Pseudomonadota bacterium
GCGTGAAGCTGGCCGCGAACGGCTTGGCGGGATCGCGCAGCGCGTTGAACGACTGCATCGTCGCGTCGACGCGCACGGGTATGTCGTTGTAGCTGCCCGCGGCATCGAGCTTGATCGGCTGCTCGTCGCCCGCGGCCTGGAGATTGCCGTCGTTCAGCGCGATGTCGAGGAACCGGCCCGACGAGGTGCGATAGCGCACCAGCCCGTCGCGGAAGATACCCTTCAGCACGGTCGGCACGCCGGCGCGATCCGCGCTTCCGCCTTCGCCGGTCTGCCAGTTGCCACGGCCCGCGGCGTCGCGCTCCATCACCAACCGGGGCCCGATCACCTCGACCCAGATGAAGCGGAGGTCGCCCCGGATCAGCGCGGCGGTATCGAGCTGGCCGGCGATGCGGGCGATGCGGAGCATGTCGGGCTCCGACCCGCCAGGCATATTGGCGATGGCCACGTCGCGCGCCTCGACGGTCAGCGGCTTGTCCCAATCCAGGCGCAGGCTGGCGATACTGACATTGCGTCCGACCGAACCCGCCAACCAGCGCTGGGCGAGCGGCCGCAGATCGGCGAAAGCCAGCCACAACCCGGCCCCGGCGATCAGCGCCACCAGCGTGGCGAGCAGCCCGGCCGTCACCGCCAGCACCCATCGTCGAGCCATCGGGGTAGAGATCCCTCCCATGCCGCACCAGCATGCTTAACCTTACATCGGGAACCCCGGTTCCGGCCCAGGGATTGCCGGCCAAATGGTTTGACAGCCAATCTATGGCGGAAGATGATGCGCCGGCCTTATGCCACGCCCTCGGGGAGGATCCGATGACCGCGCCGCTGCACCTGTTTTCCGCCGCCCGCTCGTCAGCCTCCTACCGCGTGCGGATTGCTCTGAACATGAAGGGCGTCGCCTACGACCAGACGCCGATCGACCTGCGCAAGGGCGAGCAGCGTGCGGCCGCGTTCAAGGCGCATAACCCGCAAGGTCTGGTGCCGGCCCTGATCGCGGGCGGGCTCACCCTGACCCAATCGCCGGCGATCATCGAATGGCTGGACGAAGCCTATCCCGAACCCGCCCTGCTGCCCGCCGACCGCGACGGCCGCGCGCGGGTCCGCGCGCTGGCCGCCGTGATCGCCTGCGACATCCATCCGATCAACAACCTGCGCGTCCTGGGCTACCTGCAGAACCAGCTGAAACTGGACGAGGAAGCCCGCAACACGTGGTATCGCCACTGGGTGAACGAGGGTTTCGCGGCGCTGGAAACCCTGCTGTCCCAGGGGGGCAGCGGCGATTTCTGCCACGGCGACCGCCCGGGCCTGGCCGATCTGCATCTGGTGCCCCAGGTTTTCAACGCGCAGCGATTCGAGGTCGACATGGCCCCGTATCCGACGATCCGCCGCATCGATGCCGCCTGCCGCGCCCTGCCCGCCTTTGCCGCCGCCGCGCCGGAACGCCAGCCGGGGTTCTGACGGCGGTTGACCGGACGGAGACGGCGGTCGATAATGGTTTCAAATGCAACTTATCAGCTATCGTTCCCGCCCATGACCCAGCCTGCGGACGGCCCGGCCGCCGGGTTCGACCTCGAGGAATTCCTGCCCTACCGGCTGTCGGTGCTGTCGAACCGGGTTTCGGACGCCTTTGCCCGGCTCTACGAAACCCGCTTCGGCATCACCATCCCGGAATGGCGAGTGATCGCCAATGTCGGCCGCTTCGGTCCGATCTCGGCCAACGGGGTATGCGAACGCTCGGCGATGGACAAGGTCACGGTCAGCCGGGCGGTGCAGCGGCTGGTCGACAAGGGCCTTTTGGACCGCAGGACCGATGCTCATGACCGGCGCCGCTCGTCGCTGACCCTGTCGGCCAAGGGCGCTGAAATCTATGGCGAGATCGTCCCGCTGGCGCTCGGGATCCAGGCCGCGCTGGTCGCCGATCTCGACCCGGCCGAGCGCCACCAGCTCGACCGGCTGATGGACAAGCTGGACCAGCAGATCGCCAAGCTGCCTTAATTCCTAGGCCATACCGCCGCGCCCTCGAGCAACCATGCGCGGAAGGCCTGCATCGCCGCGGTCTCGCGCTTCGACTTCAGCGAGGTCAGCCAGTACTGGCCCAGCGCGATCTCGGTGCGGAACGGCTGGACCAGCCGCCCGGCATCGAGTTCGCGGCTGAACATCCGCACCGGCAGCAGGGCCACGCCGATGCCCTGAGCCGCCGCCTCGGCCATCGTCACCGACGAATCGAACACCGCGCCGCGGATCGTCGGGCAGGCAGTCCCCGCCGCATCGAACCAGCGCGCCCATTCGTCGGCGCGGTAGGACCGCAGCAGGGTCTCGCCCGCGACGTCGGCGGGCTCGTGCAGCCGGGCCGCGATCGCCGGCGTGCAGACGGCCGACAGCGGCGCCGGGAACAGCGGCGCGGCCTCGACCCCGTGCCAGGAACCGTCGCCGAAGCGGATGGCGTAATCGAGGCCCTCGCCCGCCAGATCGACCCGGTTGTTGTTGGTCAGGAGGCGCAGGTCGATATAGGGATGGGCCGCGCAGAAATTCTGCAGCCGCGGCAACAGCCAGCCGGTGGCGAAGGTGCCGACCGCGCCGACGGTCACCACCTCGCGATAATGGCCGTTCTCGAAGCGGTCGAGCGTTGCCCGGATCCGGGCGAACGAGTCCGCCAGAACCGGCAGCAAGGCCTGTCCCTCGTCGGTCAGGGCAAGGCCGCGCGACAGCCGGCGGAACAGCCGCACCCCCAAGATTTCCTCAAGGCTGTTGACCTGATGGCTGACCGCAGCCTGGGTCACGCGCAGTTCCAACCCGGCACGGGTAAAGCTGAGGTGGCGGGCTGAGGCCTCGAAGGCGCGCAGCGCGTTGAGCGGCAGGTGGTTGATCGACATCGGTTGACCCAAATTTTTCTAATGGCTCGCCCGATTTATCGTCGTTTGTCAAGCATCGGCGCCATCGGCAGTCTGCGGCGGGCGACGAGATCGCGAAACGAGAAACTGAGGACAAGATGACCATGAACCGACGTGGGCTGCTGATCGCGGCCACGACCATGATGACTGTGCCCGCGCTGACCGCGACCTTCGGCCGGCAGGCCCGTGCCGCCGCCGGCTGGCCGGCCAGGCTGCCGCCGATCTTTGCCAGGCTGGAGAAGGAAGCCCAGGGGCGGCTCGGCATCTACGTGCTGGATACCGGCGACGGCGCCTCGGCCGGCCTGCGCGCCGGCGAACGCTTCCCGATGTGCTCGACCTTCAAGATGGTCCTGGCCGCCCATATCCTGGCCCGCGTCGACCAGCGCAAGGAACAGCTGGACCGCCGCCTGCCTGTCGCCAAGTCCGACATCGTGCCCTATTCGCCGGTGGTCGAACGGCGGGTCGGCGCCGACATGTCGGTCGGCGAATTGTGCGAGGCGATAATGACCTTGAGCGACAATGGCGCGGCCAACCTGCTGCTGAACACCTTCGGCGGACCGGCGGCGATGACCGAATACGCCCGGTCGATCGGCGACACGTCGTTCCGGCTGGACCGGATGGAAACGATGATGTCGGAGGCCAAGCCCGGCGACGTGCGCGACACGACCACGCCGCAGGCGATGGCCCAGACCCTGCGCCGGCTGGCGCTGGGCGACGCGCTGTCGGCCTCGTCCAAGGCACAGCTGCTCGCCTGGATGAAGGCCAACAAGACCGGGGATACGCGGATCCGGGCCGGGCTGCCCAAGGACTGGATCGTCGGCGACAAGACCGGGGCCGGCGGCCACGGCACCAGCAACGACGTCGCGATCGTCTGGCCGAAGAACCGGGCGCCGCTGATCCTGTCGGTCTACCTGAACGGCAGCAAGGCGCCGGTCGCCAAGCGTGACGGGATCATCGCTTCAGTCGCCACGGAAGTCGCTCAAGCCCTGGGTTGACCTCCGCGCGGGAGCGCCGCGCGGGCCCCCTCCCCTTCGAGCCTTGAGCAACCGGCCCTTACCCCTGGGGCTCGGCCGGCTCAATCTCGCGCGGCGCGACCGGCTTGAGCTTTTCCGCGGCGGCCGCCGCGGCGTTGCTTTCGGCGACCCGCTGCTTGGTCTGGCGATGCACCAGGAACATGATGCCGAAGACCAGGACGAAGACGCCGAGCATGATCAGCAGGAAATTCTCGGCCACCGACGAGACGGCCCGGCCGAGCAGGTAGCCGGCCGAAGCGAACGAGATCGCCCAGATGCCCGCCGCGATGAAATTCAGGAAGGCGAAGCGCGGCCAGGACAGGCCGGACATTCCCATCGCGAAGGACGAGAAGTTGCGTACGCCGTAGATGAAGCGGAAGCTCAGGATGAAGCCGACATGGTATTTCGTCAGCAGCCGCAGCGCCGTATCGACGCCGCCCTGCCAGCGCGGGAAACGCGCGAGCAGCCGGGCACCCCAGCGGCGGCCGATATAGAAGTAGCACTGGTCGCCGCAGAACGAGCCGAGCCACGCGGCGGCGATCAGGTAGGGAAGATGCAGGAGGCCCTGGCTGGCCGCCGCGCCGGCAAAGATCACGAAGGTCTCACCCTCGAGGAAGGCCCAGAGGAAGGTGATGGGGTAGAACCATTCGCCGTGGTTTTGGATCACCTGGTAGATATCGAACGATGCGATCGCGTCCACGTTCCTGGCGTCTCCCTGGGGGCGGCGGAGGCCCCTTCTATCATGACCGCCCGTTGCTGGCGAGGCGACGATCGGTCATTTCTCGTGAAGTAATTGTAACGGGCCCCGCTCTGGCGAAGCCCGGCCTTCCAGGAGGGCGCGTCCACCCGATCTCTCGCGGCGGGCTTCCACCCGCCCCGGCGAGCCTATATATAGGGGCGCGCAGCAGCGAACGACAGGTATTAAGTGACGAAAACCATCTACATTCTGAACGGCCCCAATCTGAACATGCTTGGCAAGCGCGAACCGCAGGTTTACGGCACGGCCACGCTTGCCGATGTCGAGGCGCTGTGCCATCGGGCGGGGGAGCGGCTGGGGCTCGGCATCGTGTTTCGCCAGTCGAACCACGAAGGCCAGCTGATCGATTGGATTCACGAGGGTCGTGATGCGGCCGCCGGTTTCATCGTCAATGCCGGGGCGCTGACCCATACCTCGATCGGCCTGCTCGACGCCCTCCAGGCCGCCGAGAAACCGGTGATGGAAGTCCACCTTTCGAATATCTTCCGGCGAGAGAGCTTTCGCCATCACTCCTATGTCAGCCTTGCCGCCCGCGGCGTGATCTGCGGCGTGGGGCCCAAGGGCTACGAACTGGCGCTCGACGCGCTGGCCGAGATCCTGGCTTAAAAGTTCGATGCCCACATCCGACGAGAAGGACCACTCGATGACCAAACTGTCCGTCGACAAGAAGCTTATCCGCGACCTCGCCAAGATCCTGCAGGATACCGGCCTCGCCGAGGTCGAGTGGAGCGAGGGCGACGTGAAGCTTCGCGTCTCGCGCGGCGCGGTCGCGCCTGCCGCCTATGCCGCGCCGATGGCCTATGCC
>JAEYTW010000263.1 GCA_023433835.1 Pseudomonadota bacterium
CCCCCCCCCCCCGCCGCCCCCCGGCGGGGGGGGCCCCGCCGGGGTGCCAAATCTCAGCGATAATCGACCGAGACGATCTCGTAACCCTTGTGGCCGCCCGGGGTGGCAACCTCGACATTCTCGCCGACACCCTTGCCGATCAGCGCGCGGGCGAGCGGCGAGGTGATCGACAGCAGGCCGGCCTTGATGTCGCTCTCGTCGGCACCGACGATCTGGTAGGTCGCTTCCTCGTCGGTATCCTCGTCGGCCAGCACGACCGTGGCGCCGAACTTGATCTTGTCGCCCGACAGCTTCGACGGGTCGATGATCTCGGCGCGGCGCAGCTTGTCCTCGAGCTCGAGCACGCGGCTCTCGATCCAGCCCTGGCGCTCCTTGGCGGCGTGGTATTCGGCATTCTCGGACAGATCGCCATGTTCCCGCGCTTCGGCAATGGCCTTGATGACCGCCGCACGCTCGACCGTCTTCAGATGCTTCAATTCGTTTTCCAGGCGCTGGTTGCCAGCCGCCGTCATCGGGATCTTCTGCATGATACCTTCAACAATGCGTCGGCCGGCGCTTCATTTCTGCGCCGGCCGGGTCAGCCCAACTCGCGGAACGATTAAAGATAGGCTTGAAGCGGCGCGACTTCAAGAGACCCCTCTTTAAGGGCCGCGATCGCCTTGACTGCCGCTTTCATGCCGGCCGCCGTGGTGAAATAGGGCACCTTATTCATCAGGGCCGTACGCCGGATGGCGAAACTGTCGCGGATCGACTGGCCGCTCTCCGAGGTATTGAAGACGAGATCGACGCCCCCGTTCTTCATTTCGTCGACGACATGAGGCCGGCCTTCCATGACTTTCTTGACCACCCGCACGTCTTCGATGCCGGCGGCGCGGAAATGCGCGGCCGTGCCGGTCGTGGCGAGGATCTTGAACCCCATGCCGCTCAAGGCCCGCGCGGCCTCGACCAGCCCGGCCTTGTCGCCCTCGCGGACCGAGATGAACACCGTGCCGGCGACCGGCAGGTGGTTGCCGGCCGCGATCTGGGCCTTGGCGAAGGCATGGGCGAAATCGCGGTCGAGGCCCATGACCTCGCCGGTCGACTTCATTTCCGGGCCCAGCAGCGAATCGACGCCGGGGAAGCGGGCGAACGGGAAGACCGCTTCCTTGACCGCGACATGCTCGATATCGCCGTCCGTCAGGTTGAAGCTGGCGAGCGTCTCGCCGGCCATCACGCGCGCCGCGATCTTGGCGATGGGGTGGCCGACCGCCTTGGCGACGAAGGGTACCGTGCGGCTGGCGCGCGGGTTGACCTCGAGGATGTAGACCGTATCGCCCTGGATCGCGTACTGGACGTTCATCAACCCGACCACGCCGATGGCACGGGCCAGTTCGACCGTCTGGCGCTTGATGTCGGCAATGATCTCGGACGACAGCGAGTAGGGCGGCAGCGAGCAGGCCGAGTCGCCGGAATGGATGCCGGCTTCCTCGATATGCTCCATGACGCCGGCGACGTGGAAGCTGTCGCCATCGGCCAGGCAGTCGACGTCGACTTCGGTCGCATCGTTCAGGTAACGGTCGATCAGCACCGGCGAGGTGCCGGAAACCTTGACCGCGTCGGTCATGTAGCGCTCGAGCCCGGCGCCGTCGCGCACGATCTCCATCGCCCGGCCGCCCAGTACGTAGGACGGGCGGATCACCACGGGATAGCCGATCTGCTCGGCCACCGCGCGGGCCTCGGCCTCGGACCGCGCGATGCCGTTCGGCGGCTGGCGCAGGTTCAGGCGGTGCAGCAGTTGCTGGAAGCGCTCGCGATCCTCGGCCAGGTCGATGGCGTCGGGCGAGGTGCCGAGGATCGGCACCTTGGCCGCTTCGAGGGCGGCGGCAAGCTTCAGCGGCGTCTGGCCGCCGAACTGCACGATGACGCCGTGCAGGATGCCCTTGGACTGCTCGACCCGGACGATCTCCAGCACGTCCTCGGCCGTCAGCGGCTCGAAATACAACCGGTCCGACGTGTCGTAGTCGGTCGACACGGTTTCCGGGTTGCAGTTGATCATGATGGTCTCGAAGCCTGCTTCCTTCAGGGCATAGCAGGCATGGACGCAGCAATAGTCGAACTCGATCCCCTGGCCGATGCGGTTGGGCCCGCCGCCGAGGATGATGACCTTGCGCCGTTCCGACGGCGCGGCCTCGTCCTCGCCGGCCGTGCGGCCGTCGCCTTCATAGGTCGAGTACATGTAGGGCGTGCCGCTCTCGAACTCGGCGGCGCAGGTGTCGATGCGCTTGTAGACCGGCAGCACGCCGAGCGACCGGCGGCGGTCGGCCACCTTGGCCGCGTCGATCCCGGCAAGCTCGGCCAGGCGCGCATCGGAAAAGCCCATCCGCTTCAGTCGCGCCAGCGCCGGACCGCCTTCGGGCAGGCCGCCCTGGCGGACGCCGGCCTCGGCGTCGACGATTTCCTTCAGCCGCTCGATGAACCAGGTATCGTAGCGGCAGGCCTCGGCGATGTCCTTGACCGAAAGGCCCTGGCGCAGCGCCTGGGCGATGACCAGCAGGCGGTTGGGCGTCGGCCTGGTCAGCTCGGCCAGCGTGACCTGGCGGTCGGCCAGCGCATCGCCGGTCAGGTTGGGGATGACGACCTCGTTGAGCCCGGTCAGCCCGGTCTCCATCGAGCGCAGCGCCTTCTGCAGCGATTCGTGGAAGTTGCGGCCCAGCGCCATGGCCTCGCCGACCGACTTCATCGCCGTGGTCAGCAGGGGTTCGGAGCCGGGGAATTTCTCGAAGGTGAAGCGCGGAATCTTGGTGACGATATAGTCGATCGTCGGCTCGAACGACGCCGGGGTGACGCCGGTGATGTCGTTCATCAGTTCGTCGAGGGTGTAGCCCACCGCCAGCCGGGCTGCGACCTTGGCGATCGGGAAGCCCGTCGCCTTGGAGGCCAGCGCCGAGGAGCGCGAGACGCGCGGGTTCATCTCGATCACGATCATCCGGCCGGTGGCCGGGTCGATGGCGAACTGGACGTTCGAGCCGCCGGTCTCGACCCCGATCTCGCGCAGCTCCGCCATCGAGGCGTCGCGCATGATCTGGTATTCCTTGTCGGTCAGCGTCAGGGCGGGTGCGACCGTGATCGAATCGCCGGTATGCACGCCCATCGGATCGATGTTCTCGATCGAGCAGACGATGATGCAGTTGTCGGCGCGATCGCGCACGACCTCCATCTCGTATTCCTTCCAGCCGACGACGCTCTCGTCGATCAGGATCTCGGTCGTCGGCGAGGCGTCGAGGCCGCGGGCGCAGATTTCCTCGTACTCGTCCTTGTTGTAGGCGATGCCGCCGCCAGTGCCGCCCAGCGTGAAGGACGGCCGGATGACCGCCGGCAGGCCGATTTCGGCCATCGCCGCGCGTGCCTCGTCAATCGTATGGGCGATCGCGGATTTCGGCATGTCGAGGCCGATGCGCGTCATCGCCTTGCGGAAGAGATCGCGGTCCTCGGCCTTGGCGATGGCGTCGCGGGCCGCGCCGATCAGCTTGACGCCGTATCTGGCCAGCGTGCCGTCGTCGGCCAGCTTCATCGCGATGTTCAGCGCGGTCTGGCCGCCCATCGTCGGCAGGATCGCGTCGGGGCGTTCCTTCTCGATGATCTTGGCGACGATCTCGGGCGTGATCGGCTCGATATAGGTCGCATCGGCCAGGTTCGGATCGGTCATGATCGTCGCCGGGTTCGAATTGACCAGGATGATTCGGTACCCCTCCGCCTTCAGGGCCTGGCAGGCCTGGGTGCCGGAGTAATCGAATTCGCAGGCTTGGCCGATCACGATCGGACCCGCCCCGATGATGAGGATCGAGCTGATGTCAGTGCGTTTTGGCATGGCAGGCGCACCCTATACGCGACCGGGCAGGATTTGTCATGGTCCTTGTCCGTCGAAATGCGGCCGTGCTAGTGCAACTGCGTGCCAGTCGCAGATGCCGCCGGGATTGGCGCGCGGGCAGGGCCGGCTTGGGGCGGGGGATCGGAAAACGATGCGTATCAAAGGGTTGAACGGGGCGGCCAGGGCCGTTGCCGGGCTGGCGGTGGCGGGTTTCATGCTGGTGGCGCAGGCCGGCATTGCGACGGCGCAGGCACCTTTGACGGTGGTGCTGGGCTACGAGCGGGCTTCGCTGTCGGCCAAGGCCTTCTCGCTGATCGATGTCGATCTCTCGATCGCCCTGGCCTCAGCCGTCGCCACCGAATACCTGGTCGGGGACAGCGGCGCCAAGGCGCGTGCCCGCGTGGCGGCGGCTGGGCCGGACGAGCGCGTCATCCTGGTGATGGACGATTTCGAGACGACGGCGGCAAGCCTTGCCGCCCCGGCGCTCAAGCCGATCGCCAAGCTGTCGCGCGGCATCTCGTTGGCCCTGGTGGTGCCGGAGAAGTCCGACATCCACGACTGGCCGGAATTCGTCAAGGCGCTGGCCGGCCGGCCGCTGAAGGTCGCGGCCAGCGGTCTGGGCAGCGTCACCGGCATGGGCGCCGCCCTGGCCGCCAAGGTCGCCGGCGGCCGGATCGAGCCGGTGGTGACCGAATCGACCCTGGCAAGCTTTGCCCTCGTCGCCGACGCGCAGGTCGATGCCGCCGTGGTCACGACCTTCGATCTGCCGCTGATCAACGCGCTCACCAACCGCGCGGTGACCCCGATCGTCACCTATGGGGCCAAGCGGGCGCCCGGCCTGAACCGGACGCCGACCCTGTCGGAGGTGGCCGGGAACCAGGAACTGGCCTTTACCACCTCGGTCTCGGTCTATGCCTCGCCGCAGATGAACCAGGCCCTGGCCAGGCAACTCACCGCCGCGATCCTCCGGGCTGGCCAGACCAAGGAAACCGCGGCGGCGGCGCGCGCGGCCAATTTCCCGCTGCAAGTCGAGGGCCCGGAGATCGTGGCGGCGACCACCAGCCGCGATCTCAAGCTGGCCCGCCGTTTCAAGGATGTTCTGGCGGGGAACTGAAAGAAGCGCCGGCTACCTTGCCGTCCGGTGCCAGATCGCCAGCGAACTTTGATTGATCGCGTCGGCCGGCAGAAAACACTCCAGCGCGACGTGGTCGACCACGAGCGCTCCGTCGGCCTCTGCCCGGCGCAGCACGCGATGCATGTTGTTGTTCCACCGTCGCGTGGTGAAGAACTTGATCTGCTCGACCGTGGCGGGGCCGAGCGTCGGATTCACCTGGAAACCGAAAGGCTCGATGTGGATGCCGACCACTTCGGGCGCGGCCCCGGCCAGGCGGTGGAAATAATCGGTCGGCAGCCGGTGGACCTGCTCGATCGAATGAACGGTCAGGATCAGGACACGTTGCGCTGCACCGATCAGTGAGAAATCGGGCTGCATATGATCGAACGGCGCAAAGCTGAAGCGGTCGCCGGCTTCATGCAGCGCGGCAATCTCGCGAGCGAGTTCGATCCCCGACGGCGCCAGTTCGCCGCCGACATAGCGAACCCGGTCGTCATCATATTGGTCGATCATCTCGAAGAGGTTGCGGCCATAGCCGCAGCCCAGTTCGACAATGACGTCGAACGGGCCATAAATCTCCGCCAATTCCGCCAGCAGCGCCGCAATCTGGAAATCTGCGTAGGTCGGGACCTTGAGGAAGTTGCCCTTGTACGATGTCAGTTGCCAGGCCTGCAGCCCGGTCGGCCACGTCTCGGCGCCGGCTTCCACCTTGCGACGCATCCAGTGCGTGCCCCCCTCCCTGACCCGGTTCCACAGGATCAGGTGGCGATCCCGGCGGCGCAGCATGGCGATCAGCCGGCGCGGATTGCGCTCGCCCGCCGCGATACTGGCCCGGACCAGCGCCAGGCGCGCGGCCCAACCCTCGTCATAGCGGAATTCCTGGACGGGTGGGTGGGGAGGG
>JAEYTW010000522.1 GCA_023433835.1 Pseudomonadota bacterium
ATCGTCGGCATCGCCCGCGGCGAAGCGGGCATAGGGTTTGCCGGTGCCGGCATCCCAGGTTTCCAGCGAGCGCCCACCACGGCCCGCGCGCCAGCCGCCGTCGATCCAGTGCCGGTCGGGCAGGCCGTCCAGCGTGCCGGCCGCCAGCGTGCGCCTGGCCAGATCGGCGAGCGAGGCGCGCATCATTCGTCCTCGCTGATCTGGTAGGTCGAGCGTGCCAGCCAGTTCGGGTCGATTTCGATGCCCCAGCCCGGCTCACTCGGGATCGTCACCATGCCGTCGACCACCTGGTAAGGCGGGTTGCGGAACAGGCCCTTCTCCCAAGGATAATAATCCTCGCCCTCGATCGAATATTCGAGGTACTTGCCGGCATTGTCGATGGCACCCAGCAGATGCATGGTGAACAGGGTCACCATCGACATGTTGGCGGCATGCGGGGTGCAGGGCATGCCGGCCTCGGCCGCCATGCGGGCGACCCGCATCGTGCGCACCATGCCGCCGAGATAGCAGACGTCGGGCTGGACGATGTCGACCGCCTTCATCTCGATCATGTGCCGCCAGGTCGGGATCATGCAGTCCTGTTCGCCGCCGGTGACATCGAGGTCGAGCGCGTCGCGCACCTCCTTGGTCTGCTCCAGCTCCCAATAGGGGCAGGGTTCCTCGAAATGGCCGACGCCGTAATCCTGCAGCATGCGGCCGACCTCGATGGCCCGGCGCGGCGAGAAGCCCGAATTGCCGTCGACCAGCAATTCGGCCTCGTCGCCCAGCGCGCGGCGGATCGCCGGCACGATATCCTCGGTACGGCCCGGCCATTCGTCGACATCGTGGCCGAATTCGGCGCCGACGCGGAACTTGAAGGCAGTGAAGCCGTGGCGGTCGCGCAGCCGCAGGAACCGGTCGGCCTCGGCCGCGGCATTGATGTCGCGCTTCATCGACGAGGCATAGGCGCGGATGCGCCGGGGCGTGCCGCCCAGCAGTTCGCAGACGCTCTTGCCTTCGAGCTTGCCGCGCAGGTCCCACAGCGCGGTATCGAGGCCGGTCATCGCCCGGAACAGGTAGGAGCCGGGAAATTTCAGCTCCTTCTCCGGGATCAGGTCGACCAGCCGCTCGATCTCCAGCGCGTCGGCGCCGAGCGCCCAGGGCGCCAGCTGGCGATGGACCACCAGCGAGGTGATATCGGCGTTGTAGGGCGACACCTGGCCCCACCCGACCGCGCCGTCATCGGTCGTCACTTTGAGGAAACCGACATAACGGTCGGTGAAAGTCTCGATCGACTTGATCTTCATCATCCCGCAATCCATGTCCCCGCCGCGAGCCCGGCCCGCCTATACGGCCGCCATAACGGTTGACGGAGAAGGTCCATTCTGGACATTTTTCAGGACCGCTTTGGGAGAGTGGCATGGTGAAGAAGGCCGGCGGCGCACTGCTTCTGTCGATCAAGCTCGACCACGACGCGGCGCGGCCGCTCGGCACCCAGCTCTGCGTCGCCCTGCGCGACCAGATCCTCGGCGGGGGTTTGCGGGCCGGCGACCGCCTGCCGGCCAGCCGGACGATGGCCCGCGATCTCGGCGTCTCGCGCACCACGGTGATCGAGGCCTTTGCCCGCCTGCTGGCCGAAGGCCTGCTCGAATCGCGCACCGGCGCCGGTACCTACGTCGCCCAGGCGCTGCAGGACCATCGCCCGACCCCGGGACCCGCCCCGGCCAGCAGCGATACCCCGCCGCCGCCGCGGCTCTCGCGGCTGATGACGCGGAGCGCCGCCAGCTTCCTCGACCGCCTGCCGCACGAGGCGCGGGCCTTCACCACGGCGATGCCCGCCTTCGACGCCTTCCCGATGGCGCTGTGGTCGCGCCACGTCGCCAAACATTGGCGGGCCCAGCGCGACGTGGCGATGGGTTACGGCGATACGCAAGGCTATATGCCGCTGCGCCGGGCGATCGCCGCGCATCTGCGGGCCAACCGGGCCATCACCTGCGAACCCGAGGAAGTCTTCATCGTCAACGGCGCCCAGCACGGCTTTCAGCTGATCGCCTCGATCCTGCTCGATCCCGGCGACAAGGTCTGGTTCGAGAATCCCGGCGCGATCGGCGCCCGCAACTGCCTGATCGCCGCCGGGGCCGACCTGGTGCCGGTGCCGGTCGACGCCGAGGGACTGGTGGTCGACCAGGGGCTGGACCGCGCGCCCTGGTTCAGGCTCGCTTTCGTCACCCCCTCCCACCAGCAGCCGACCGGCTCGACGATGAGCCTGACGCGGCGGCTCGCCCTGCTGCAGGCGGCCGAGCAGGCCGACGCCTGGATCGTCGAGGACGATTACGACGGCGAATTCCGCTATCACGGCCTGCCGCCGCCGACATTGAAGAGCACCGACCGCTCAGGGCGGGTGATCTATGTCGGCACGTTCTCGAAGACCTTGTTCCCCGCGCTCCGCCTGGGATACGTCCTGGTCCCCCAGGCGCTGGTCGAGGCCTTCGACCGCATCATGCGCTCCTTCGTCACCGGCGTGCCCTCGAGCCTGCAGGCCGTGGTCGCCGACTTCATCGACGAGGGGCATTTCGCCGCCCATATCCGGCGCATGCGCAAGCTGTACGCCGAACGCCACGACGCACTGCTCGAGGCATCCCGGACGAGGCTTGCCGGCGCGCTGGAGGTGATGCCGACCGGCACCGGGCTGCACACGGTTGGTTATCTCGGGCCCGGCCTCGACGAAGCGGCGGCGGCGGCTGCGGCATGGCAACGCCGCATCACCACGGTGCCGCTGCGCCGGTTCTGCATCGAACAGATCGCGGCCAACGGCCTGGTGCTCGGCTTCAGCGGCATCGGCACGGCCGAGATCCGCCGCGCGGTGGGCGTGCTGGGCGAGACGCTGGAGGGCTTGGTGAAACCGGCGCGCTACGCGACCCGGCCGGTCGCGGCGTCGTAGGCCACCGCCCGGCCGGTCGAGGCGTTGAACAGGTCGACGACGACCCCGGCATCGGCGGGCGCGACCCGGCCGTCTGGGAGGAATTCCCCCGACGGGCCGAACAGGTCGGCGGCGATTTCCGCATCGCCCAGCAGCGCCGCCGCCTCGGCCGGGTTGGCCTGGCCCCAGGCGATGGTCTGGTCAAGGCAATCGGTCACGGCCGCTGCCTCGGCCGGATGGGCAGCGAGCCAGTCGGCCTGCGCGACCAGCACGATCGCCTGATAGCCGCCCAGCGCATCGATGATCGAACCGAGCGAAACGTAGCCCAGGCGCTGCGCCAGCCGGGTGAACGGGGCGCCGAGCAGCGTGGCGTCGAACTGGCCGGCGACGAGCTTTTCGTAGCGCAGGTTGGTCGCGCCGGCATAGACGATTTCGACCGCGTCGCGGAGGCCGCGGCGGGTCAGGATATCGTAGAGCGCGCGGGCATAGCCGCTGTCGGTATCGACGGCGACGCGCTTGCCCCTGAGATCGGCAATCGACGCAATGCCAGGCCGCGCCATCAGTTGCAGGAAGCCGCGATGCACCCCATGGAAGGCGACGAGGCTGCCCGCCGCCGGATGATCCATCTGCGAGCATTCGAGCAGGTCGTCGAGCGACATGCCCACGATCGGCAGCGGCCCGTCGAGGGCCAGGCGATGGGCTTCGTCTGCATCGGCGACGAAATGCCGGGCAGGCGCCACGATGCCGCGGCGTTCGGCCAGGGAGAACAGCGTTTCGGTGGCGTCGCGAAAAAGGGCCAGCCCGGGCGTCGGGCTGGCCGTCATCACATCGGTCACGCGGCTTCCTGCAGCACCTGCAGGTCGGCGTGGGCAAAGCATACCGTCACGGCCTGACCGCGCTCGGGCGGCTGGACGCCCGGGTTGTTGAAGGTATCGAGCGAGATCGAGCTTTCGCCGAAGCGCACGCGGATGCGCACGACCGAGCCGAGGAAGGCGACATCCTCGATGGTGCCTTCCATGCGGTTGCCGTCGGCGCGCGGATCGTTCAGCGTCACGGCTTCCGGCCGCAGGGCGACGGTGCGGATCTCGCCCGCCTGCGCGCCACCGAGGCCGCGGCTCGAGACCACCTCGCGGCCGTCGATGGCGATGCGGCCCGACGCGGCGTCGATCACCTTGCCCGGCAGCAGGTTCAGCGTGCCGACGAAGGAGGCGACGAAGCGGGTGCGCGGGTAATTGTAGATCTCGAACGGCGTGCCGATCTGCTCGGCCTTGCCTTCGTTCATGACCACGATGCGGTCGGACATCGACAGCGCCTCTTCCTGGTCATGGGTGACGTAGATGGTGGTGATGCCGAGCGTGCGCTGCACCGCCTTGATCTCCTCGCGCAGCGAGATGCGGATCTTGGCGTCGAGCGCCGACAGCGGCTCGTCGAGCAGCAGGATCTGCGGCTTGATCGCGATGGCGCGGGCCAGCGCCACGCGCTGCTGCTGGCCGCCCGACAGCTGGTAGGGATAGCGGTCGGCCAGATGCGGCAGCTTGATCAGCTTCAGCATCTCCTCGACCCGCGGGCCGATCTCGGCGGCCTGCTTGCCCGCGACCTTGAGGCCGAAGGCGACGTTCTGGGCAACCGTCATGTTCGGAAACAGGGCATAGGACTGGAAGACCATGCCGACATTGCGCTGGTTCGGCCGCAGGCCGGTGACGTCGCGCCCGTCGATGCGGATGCGGCCCGAGGTCGGCGTCTCGAACCCGGCGACCATGCGCAGGGTCGTGGTCTTGCCGCAGCCCGAGGGCCCAAGGAAGGAAACGAACTCGCCGCGCTCGGCGGCGAGGTCGAAATGTTCGACCACGGCATGCTGGCCGAAGGTCTTGCGCAAGGCTTCGATGACGAGGAACGACATCAGAGAATTCCCCCAGTCCCCAAACTTTTCATTTAACGCGTTTCGGGCGAGGCGCCGCGGGCGCCGCGTCCGAATACCTGGATCAGCCCCATGCAGGCCCAGGTGACGAAGAAGGCGATGATGGCCAGCGCCGACGGCTCATAGGCGCGGTTGGCGCCGATCAGCTGCAGGTAAGGCCCGAAGGCCGGCCGGTCGAGCAGCGCCGCCATGGTGAACTCGCCGATGACGATGGCAAAGGTCAGGAACGCACCCGACAGCAGGGCCGAGCGCACGTTCGGCAGGATCACCTTGAACAGGATGGTCGGCCATTTCGCGCCGAGGCTTTCGGCCGCCTCGGTCAAGGTCCGCACGTCGATGGCGCGCAGGCCGGTATCGACGGCGCGATACATGTAGGGCAAGGCCAGCGTCGTATAGCCGAAGGTCAGCAGCAGGTTGGTCGACCACGGGTTCGACGTCAGCGGCAGGAACGACGACGAGTTGTACATCTTGAGATAGCCGAAGACGAGCACGATGGCCGGGATGACCAGCGGCAGCAGCGTGATGAACTCGACCACCGGCCGCAGCTTGGGCAGGCGCAGCTGGATCCAGTAGGCGGTCGGCACCACCAGCAGCACGCCGATGACGATGGTGCACAGCGCCAGCAGCGTCGAATAGCCGAAGGTCGCCTGGAAGCGCGGGTCGCCCAGCACGATGCGGTAGGCTTCGAACGAATATTCGCCGCGCTTGAGCCTCAGCGAGAATTCGAACGTCGCGATCAGCGGGATGATGAAGTAGAGCGCGCCCAGGATGAACGCGATCCACGGTCCGATTTTGGAGGACTTCAACGCAGCCACCTTTCGCTGCGCGCGCGCAGCCAGATATACCCGCCGTTCGACAGCCCGGTGATCAGGATCATGCCCAGCGCCAGCGCATAGCCGAGGTTCTGGTCGTGCAGCACGTCGCCGCGGATCTGGGCGTAGAGCAGGATGGTCACGATATTGAGCGACGAGCCGGTCAGGCCGTAGGCCGTGGCGATCGCGCCGAAGGAATTGGCGAACAGCAGCAGCGTGGTGCCCAGCAGGCTCGGCCACAGGATCGGCAGCGCGACGTAGCGCCAGTATTGCCAGGGCGAGGCGCCGAGGATCGAGGAGGCCTCGCGCCATTCCTTCTTCAGGCCATCCAGCGCCGGCGTCAGGATCAGCACCATCAGCGGGATCTGGAAATAGAGGTAGGTCAGCGTCAGGCCCCAGAACGACAAGAGGTTGAAGCCGTGCGCATAGGGGTTGAAGTCGAACCACTTGACCAGGAACACGGTGACGAGACCGGTACGGCCGAGCGTCGCCAGGAAGGCGAAGGCGAGCGGCAGACCGGCGAAGTTCGAGGCGACGCCGGAAAAGGTCATCAGGGTCGGGCGCAGCCAGCCCGGCAGGCCGCCGAGCACGACCGCATAGGCCATGAAGAAGCCGATGATCGCGCCGACGATCGCCGAGGCCGCGCTGATCTGGATCGAGATCCAGTAGGACGCCATGATCGAGGGCTGGAACAGGTTGGCGAGGTTCCTGAGGGTGAAATGCCCGTCGGCATCCTGGAACGCACCGATGATCAGGAAGAAGGTCGGCGCGATCAGGAACAGGATGGCAAAGATCAGGAACGGGGCGACGCCGACCCAGGCCCAGGAACTCCGGTCGATCCGGAAGCCTGGCGAGGAGGTGGCGGGGGCGGGCTGGGTGGCTTCGGTCATCGGGCTACCAATAAAGACATCCCGCCTGCCCCCTTCCGGGGACAGGCGGGAACATCATGACGTGGACGGCACGAAAGTCAGGCGCTTACTTGACGTTGGCGCCGACCACCTTGTCCCACTGCTTGGTGATGACTTCCTTCGACTGGGCCTGCTCGTCCAGCGTCGGGAAGACGGCGGCCTTGTAGGCTTCCGCCGGCGGCAGCTTGGCCATCAGGTCGGCCGGGATCTTGCCCTTCTCGGCGAGATCGTTGAAGCGGATCGGGTGGCAGTAGCCCTTGAGCCAGCCGATCTGGCCCTCGTCGGAATACAGGTATTCCATCCACAGCTTGGCGGCGTTCGGGTGCGGCGCGAAGGCCGAGATCGCCTGGACGTAGACGCCGGCGACGACGCCGGTCTTGGGCACCACGACGGCCACTTCCGGATTGCCCTTCAGCGTGTCGCGATCGGCCAGCGCGTTGTAGTCCCAGCGGATGAGGATCGGGGTCGCGCCCTGAGCGAACGAAGCGGCCTTGCCGATCACGGGCACGAAGTTGCCCTTCTTGTTCAGGTCGGCGAAGAACTTAAGCCCGAGATCGCCGATCGAGGCCGCATCCTTGCCGCCGGCCGAGATGCCGGCCGCGTAGACCGCCTGGATCGCCTGGTTCGACGCACGCGGATCACCGGCCAGCGCCACGGCGTTGGCGTATTCCGGCTTCAGCAGGTCGTTCCAGTCCTGCGGCACGTTCTTGACCAGGTCCTTGTTCACCTGGAAGGCCAGAACGCCGTAGTAGTCGCCGTACCAGTAGCCCTCGGCATCCTTGGCGCTGTCCGGAATGGTCGACCAGGTCGACACCTTGTAGGGCTGGATCAGGCCGTCCTTCTTGGCCATCGGGCCGAAGGAGAGGCCGACGTCGATGACGTCGGGGGCCTGCGGGCCCATGTTGCCCTTGTTGGCCTTGATCGCCTCGATCTCGTCGCCCGAGCCGGCGTCGGGGTTCAGCTCGTTGATGGTCAGGCCGTACTTGGCCTTGAAGCCGGCGAGCAGGTCGCCATAGCCGCACCAGTCATGCGGCAGCGCGATCGTGGTCAGCTGGCCTTCCTTCTTCGCCGCGGCGACGAGGGCGTCCATGCCCTGGGCGACGGCGGCCCCCGAGGAGGCCATCACGGCCACCGCGGTGGCCAGGATCGACGTCGTCCTCAGCAAATTTTTCATCATAGTCGTTCTTCCTTGGCTCGGTTGCATTAACCAACTGCAGGGTTATTCCGGCTTTTGGCGCTTCGTTTGACGGGATGCGTCGAAGAACTTTTTCACACTCGCGAACGAACATTGCCTGCACCGCGCGCGGCGATCAAGACGCAGAAAACGAAGCAGGCCCCCGGAACGCCGATTCCGGGGGCCGATGGCCGGCATAGTGGCTGCAACTCTTTTCAGGAAGATGACAGCATTCCTGCCCGCGGCGGGGGCTCAGCCGGGCGCGGCGGCGCCCCCGGCGACACGGCGCAGCAGCGGTTCGTAATGAGCGAACGGGGGTGTCGGATGGCCCGCGATCTTGGATCCTTCATCCCAGATTCGCACGCGAATCGCAGGCAAATGGAAGGGATTCGCGGCAAAAACCGCAACTTCCCGCGCATCCATCGGCCCGCCCTGCAGCGACAGGGTATGGACCGAAGCCGGCGACAGTCTGCCGAAATAGGTAGGATCGGTCGCGCAGAGATAGCGCTTGGCGGCGACATGCAGGCGCACGCATTCGATGACCACCAGCGGGAAGTAGCCCTCCAGCACCCGGGCGCCGGCGGCATCATGGTGATTGTCGATTCCGTGGGCGAACGAATTCTCGCCGAACTCGCTCGTATAGTGACCGATGTCATGCAGCAGGGCCGCGGCGATCAGGTCGTCGCCGGCCCCTTCCTCCTCGGCCAGCAAGGCTGCCTGCAGCATGTGCTCGGACATCGTCACCTGCTCGCCGAGATAGGAATCGGCGCCGCGGCGCAGGAAAATATCCCCGATCAGATCGACGATCGCGTCGCTTGTGTACGGAGTTCTTGTCACGATGCGACACTCCCCGCTTCGCCCTCGATCGCGGCGAGCGTCGAGAGCAGCCCATCCTTGTCGGCGTAGCATCCCTGCAGCCAGCGCGAGCCCCCCGAGGCGAAGCTTTTCCGGGCGTGCAGCACGCGGGTGTTGTCGACGATGAACAACTCGCCGGGCGCCAGCTTGAAGGTGACGGCCAGCGCCGGATCCTCGATCAGTTCGGCATAGCGGCGATAGGCATCGTAGAAGCCGCGCATCAATGGCTGCGGCACGTCGACGAACGGCGCGGCCGAGCGGTTGTTGAAGCGCACCGCGATCAGCTCGCCGTCCGGCGCCAGTTCGATGAACGGCCGCTTGGCGCGCAGGCGCACGCCCTTCGAGCCGGCATAGTCGAACCGCGCGCAATGGCGGGCCAGCATCGTGAACTGGTGGGGCGCCTCGGCCTGCAGCCGCTCGGCCGCCTTGAAGCCGTCGACGACCAGCGATTCGCCGCCCTCGACCGAATTCTCCAGGCAGGCCAGCAGCTGCAGGGTCGGCACGGGATCGCGATAGGGATTGTCGGTATGGGCCTGCAGCCCGAGATTGGTATAGGCAAGGTTGTTCGGGTTGACCTCGGCGCGCACGTCGAACCAACGGCCGTAATTGGTTTCGCGGACATAGGCGAAGGTCGAGGCGACGTCGCAGACCGCGCCGCTGGCCGTCGGCACGCCCGACAGCACGGCAAAACCGTAGCGCCGCACCGCCGCCAGCCATTCGCCCAGGGCCGCGCGATTGGCCGTGATCTCGCTCAGCTCGGCGCGCGGCACGTGGTCTTGCAGCCCGGCATCCCAGCGCTCGATCGCCGGATCGGTCCAGCCGATATCGGACCGCGCCGGCCGGTCGTAGACCCGCGCGGCAAGCCAGCCGGCGGGATAGCCGACCGATTTGCCCTCGGGCGCGAAGGTCAGGTTGAGGTCGCCGCTGGGGCTGACGGTCGCCGCTGCCAGCCGCGTATCGGCCGGCAGGTCGAGAATGGTGATCAGCCGCTGGCCGTTGCCGGGCGCCCGGGTCTGGGGGTCCAGCGCATTGTCGCGCAGCCAGATCGCATCGAAGCGGGCCTGGCGGCCATCGGCCCAGGTGAGGTCGAGCACCTGGCCCGCCTCCCGGATCGCCGCCTGGGTAAGGGTCATCGTCGGATTCCTATGCCGTGTCGCTCGATTGCAGCCTGAGGCCGCGTCTGGCAAAACAGAAACAATCAGTTTTCCCACTTTGACCCCGAAAGTTTTATGACAGGACCCGCGCCGCTCCGCCTGCCGCCCCTGCCCTGGCTGCGCGCCTACGAGGCGGCGGCGCGCCGGGGCGGCTTCACCGCCGCGGCCGCCGAGTTGGGGCTGACCCAGGCGGCGGTCAGCCAGCAGGTCGCGTT
>JAEYTW010000557.1 GCA_023433835.1 Pseudomonadota bacterium
GTGCTGGCCAGCCCGCCGCGCGAGCCCGACATCACCTTCAGCATGCCGTTCATGATCATGGGGGGCCGTCGCCTGCAAGGCATCATCCAGGGATCGAGCGAGCCCGACCTGTTCATCCCGCAAATGATCGAGCTGTACCGCCAGGGGCGCCTGCCCTTCGACCGGCTGGTGACCTTCTACGCATTCGACCAGATCGCCCAGGCCTGCGACGACGCGCGCGGGGGGAAGACGGTCAAGCCGGTGCTGCGCGTCGGCGGCCCGGCGCCGTCGTGACGCCGATTGACGAATTTCAATAATATTGTATGATCGTATTCTCAAATGATGAGGGAGCTTTGCCAGATGTCCGTCCTGAACCGCGGGATCACGCCCGAAGAAAAGGAGGCTTTCGACCGCGACGGCGTGGTCTGCCTCCGGAACGCGCTGAGCGACGAGTGGCTCGACACGCTGCGCGGTGCGATCGACCAGGTACTGAGCACGCCAGGTCCGTCCGGCAAGACCCTCGGCGAAGGCGGCGGGGGCAAGTTCGGCTACGACATCTTCATGTGGACGTTCAACGAAGCGTTCCGCCGCTTCCAGGCGGAATCGCCGGTGCCGCAATGGGCCGCCGCGGTGATGGGCTCGGAGAAGGCCTACCTCGCCGTCGACGCCCTGTTCGTCAAGGAACCCAACACCCCGAACCATACGCCCTGGCACCATGACCAACCCTATCTGTGGCTGGATGGCACCCAGGTCTGCTCGTTCTGGATCCCGCTCGACCGCGTCACCATCGACAGCGGCGCGGTGGAATGGATTCCCGGCTCGCACCGCTGGGGCAAGTGGTTCAAGCCCAAGGGGTTCGAGCCCGGCAAGTACGACGACTATCCCGACATCTTCGAGGAAATCCCGGATTTCGAGGCCGAGCGCGACAAGCACCGGATCGTGCACTTCGACACCGAGCCGGGCGACGTCATCGCCCACCACCTGCTGACGCTGCATCATTCACCGGGCAACCGCACGTCCGACCGCCGGCGCCGCGCCGTCGCGGTGCGTTATGCCGGCGACGACGTGACCTATGCCAAGCGGGTGATGGGGCCCCAGCCGCTGACCGATCCGGGGCTGAAGTCGGGCGACAAGATCGCCTGCGACACCTTCCCCCAGGTCTGGCCACGCATCGGCCTGCCCGCGGCGACCCTGCGCGGCGCCGCCGACTGAGCCGCGACAGCCATCCCCGACACCGGCCGGGCCCGCCCGGCCGGCGTGACCTTCCCTGCCCGATCCGAGGTTCGACATCATGACAGTCCAGTTCGCCCGCGACGCGATCGACATCTTCGACCCCGTCCACTACCGCCATGTCCGCGCCGACAATGAAGGCCTGCGCTCGCTGCCGCCGTGGTGCTACACCTCGCAGGAATTCCTGGACGCCGAGAAGAAGCATGTGTTCGGCCCGCATTGGAACGTGCTGGACCGCCTGGATCGCGTGCCCAACCCCGGCGACTTCTTCTGCACCACCTTCCTCGGCACGCCGATCCTTGTCGCGCGCGGGCAGGACGGCCAGGTCCGCGCCTTTTCCAACGTCTGCCGCCACCGCAGCGTCGTGGTCGCGCAGGGCGAAGGCAATGCCCGCTCGTTCCGCTGCCCGTACCACAGCTGGACCTACGGGCTGAAGGGCGAGCTGATCAGCGCGCCGGATTTCCGCCACACCGACGGCACGCCGATCGTCAACGACGGCAACCGGCCGGATTTCGGCCTGCCGGAAATCCCCTCCGCCACCTGGGGCGGCTTCCTGTTCGTCCGCTTCTCCAACGACGGCCCCAGCCTGGAGGAACAGCTGGGCGACGTGCCGGCCAAGACCGCGTCGCACCGGCCGCAGGACATGGTCTGCACCCGGCGCAAGGTCTTCGACATCGACAGCAACTGGAAGCTGTTCTTCGAGAACGTCAACGAGACCTATCACATCCCGCATGTCCATGGTCAGACGCTCGACCGGCAGAAGCGCCAGATGCACCCGCAGGACGAATCGGCGGGCTATTACGTCGCGATCCTCGCCGGCCATACCGGCAGCCGCCTCGTGATCAAGGGCGACAAGGAATTTCCGCCCATTCCGTCGCTGGAAGGGCGCTACAGGGAAGGCACCTTCTACCTGTCGCTGTTCCCGTCGACGATGATCGCCTTCAGCATCGACGGCCTGATCTTCTACACGATGGATCCGATCGCGCCGAACAAGACCCGGCTGACCGTGCATTCCTGCTTCCCGCGGGAAACCGTGGCCCGGCCCGATTTCGAGGAAGTCGTGCAGAACTATTACAAACGCGTCGACCTGGTGATCCCCGAGGATTACGTCGCGACCGATTCCCAGCAGATCGGGCTGAATTCGCCCTATGCCCGCGACGCGCGGCTCGGCCATACCGAAACGATGATGCATTACTTCGACCGCTGGCTGGTCGATCGGGTGATCGGCTGAGGCGCCGGACATGGCGATGCTCGGGATCGGCGATGCGGCCCCGGATTTCGAGGCGGCGACATCGCGGGGGCCGATCGCCTTCCACCGCTGGGCCGGCCAGGACTGGGTGATCCTGTTCTCGCACCCGAAGTTCTTCCGGCCAGTCTGCGCCACCGAGCTGGGGCAGATATCGCGGCTGCTGCCAGCGTTCGCCGCCCGCGGGGCCAGGGTGCTGGGGGTTTGCGCCGACGGCCTCGAGCGGTTCGACGAATGGGCGGCCGATGTCGAGGCAACCCAGGGGGCGGCGATCGCCGTTCCCGTCGCCGCCGATCCGACACTTGCGATCTCGGCGGCGTACGGCATGCTGCATCCCCAGATGAGCGCGGCCGCCCCGGCGCGCTGCACGTTCATCATCGGGCCGGAGAAGACGGTGCGGGCAGCGATGGCCTATCCGTCCAGCCTCGGCCGGGATTTCGGCGAGGTGCTGCGCATGCTCGATTCGCTCCAGCTGACCCAGCGGCACCCTGTCGCGACACCGGCGGGCTGGCGCCCCGGCGGCGCCGTGGCGATCGTGCCCGGGCTGAACGAGGAGGATGCCCGCCTCCGCTTTCCCGGCGGCTGGACCGCGCTGCGCCCCTATCTGCGCATGCTGCCCCAGCCGGCCTCATCCGACGCCATGGAGTAGCATTCGATGAAGATAGCGATCGTCAATATCGGCCGTATCGTCACCGGCGACTGGCAGGACCCGCTCAGCCCCGGCGACACCATCATGACCGACGGCGACCAGATCACCCGCGTGGGCCAGGCCACCGCCGCCGAGGTGGCAGCGGCCGACGTGGTGATCGACGCCGGCGGATCGACCGCAATCCCCGGCCTGATCGACAGCCAGGTTCACGTCACCTTCGGCGACTATACCCCGCGCCAGAAGACCGTCGGTTTCCTGGAGAGCTACGTCCATGGCGGGGTGACGACCTCGATCTCGGCATCCGAGGTTCACGTGCCAGGCCGCCCGAAGGACCCGGAAGGGGTCAAGGCGCTGGCCGTCGCCGCCTTCAAGTGCTTCGAGCACCTGCGCCCCGGCGGAATGAAGGTCCACGCCGGCTCGCTGATCCTCGAGCCCGGCGTGACCGAGGCCGACCTGGCGGAGGTGCGCGCCAAGGGCGTCTGGCTGGTCAAGGCCGGGTTCGGCGCGGTCAAGACGCCGTTCGACTACGCGCCGCTGATCCATGCCGCGCGCCGGCTGGGCATGATCTCGACCGTGCATACCGGCGGCTCGTCGATCCCGGGCTCGTCCGGCATCTGGGCCGACCATCTGCTGGCGATGCAGCCGGACGTGTCGTTCCACGTCAACGGCGGCCCGGTGGCGATGCCCGACGCCGACTATCCCCGCCTGGTCGAGGAAAGCGAGATCGCGCTGCAGGTCTGCACCGCCGGCAACCTGCGCACGACCCTGCTGGTCGCCGACCTCTTGACCCGGGCCGGGCGCTTCGACCGCCTGCTGATCGCGACCGACACGCCGACAGGCAGCGGCATCATGCCGCTCGGCATGCTCTACACCATCTCGCACCTGACCAGTCTGGGGCCGACGCCGCCCGAGCTTGCCATCGCCGCGGCGACCGGCAGCAATGCGCGGATCTACGGCCTGAATTCCGGCTATCTGCGGCCCGGGCGCGACGCCGACATCGTCTTGATCGATGCTTGCGTCGGCGGCTCCAAGAACGATGCCTTCTCCGCCCTGGTCAACGGCGACATGGTCGGGGTGGCCGCGGCCATCACGGCCGGCGTGCCGCGCTTCGTCGGCCGCAGCCGCAATACCCCGGCGACGATGAAGACCATCCGCGTGGCCGAATGCCGCCTGCCGATGGATTTCAGCGGTGTCGCGCACTGACGGGCAGGACCCCGGCCGCCCGCGGGCGGCCGGGTCTTTTCACGGCCTGGCCGCGAGGTCGGCCGCGTAAACATCCCCCACCAGCCGCAGCGCCGACTGCCATGCCATCTCGTAATGCGGCAGTTCGCCCGGCCCCTCGAACTGGGCGGCGGCGTGGCGGCAGACCGCTTCGGACGGCCAGGTCAGCTCCGCGCCGCTCGACTGCGCCGCGATCTGGGCCTGGCAGGCGCGTTCCAGGTAATAGATCTGGTTGAAGGCTTCCGGAATCGTACGGCCGGCGGCGAGCAGCCCGTGGTTGCGCAGGATCATCGCCTTGTGGGGTCCGAGGTCGCCGACCAGCCTGTCGCGCTCGGCCAGGTCGAAGGCGACACCCTCGTAATCGTGATAGGCCAGCCGGCCGTAGAATTTCAATGCGTGCTGGGTCAGCGGCAGCAGGCCGTGCTTCTGCGCCGCGACCGCCATGCCGGCCTCGGTATGGGTATGGACGACGCAGGTCAGGTCGTGGCGGGCCATGTGGATCGCCGAATGAATGGTGAAGCCGGCGGCGTTGACCAGCTGGTCGCCGGCGGCAAGCCCCGCCCCCGCCGCGATCCGTCCGTCGTCGAGGATCGCGTTGCCGTCCATGTCGACCTCGACAAGGTCCGCGGCGCGCATCTCGTGGAACAGCACGCCGTAGCGATTGATCAGGAAGCGGTCGCCTGGCCCGGGCAGCCGCGCGCTGATATGGGTGTAGATCAGGTCGGTCATGCGAAAATGCGCGACCAGCCGGTACAGCGCAGCGAGGTCGCAGCGGATCTTCCAGGCATCGTCCATATGGGATCCCCCGTCAATAACCGCGGTCGCGCGGCACGGTGTGATGCAGCGGCAGGCCGGCGCGCAGGCGGTCCACATTGGCCGCCACCTGGGCGATCACGTCGGCGGTCAGCGGATAGGACGCCATGTGCGGCGTGATCACGACACGGCCATCCCGCCACAGCCAGTGATCGGCCGGCAACGGCTCGACGTCGAACACATCGAGCACGGCGCCGCGCAACCGGCCGGCATCGAGCGCGTCGCGCAGATCGCCCAGCACCAGTTGCTCGCCCCGCCCGCAATTGACCAGCGCGGTGCCGGGCTTGCAGCGTGCGAAGAAACGGGCATCGAGCAGGCCCAGGGTCTCCGGCGTGGTCGGCAGCACCGACACCACGAGGTCGCAGGGGCCGATGCAGTCGTCGAGCTCCGCGGGCCCCGCGAAGCAGTCGACCCCATCGATGCGGCGGGCCGTGCGCGACCAGCCCCGCACGCGATAGCCGAGCCGGGCCAGCCGGTCGGCCGCCGCGCCCCCGATCTCGCCCAGGCCGAGCAGCCCGACGGTGAAATCGCCGGCCGGCACGCGCGGCACATGGCGCCAGACGGCGGCGCCCTGCTGGCGCGCGGCCACGTCGAAGCGGCGATGGAAATAGAGAACCGACCAGAGGATGTATTCAACCATGCCCGCGGTCAGCGACGGGTCGACGATGCGGCATAGCGGCAGGTCGGGCAACCGGGGATCGGCCAGGATATGGTCGACGCCGGCCGCGACCGAATGGATCAGGGCCAGCCGCGGCAGGGTCGCGAGCACGCCGGCCGGCGGCCGCCAGCACAACGCCGCCACGACATCCTCCGCCACCGCGTCCGGCCAGACGGCAACCGTCATGCCGGGCAAGGCGTCGCGCAGCGGCTGTACCAGGTGGGCGAGATCGAGGCCGGAGGAGAGGATCAGCAGCGTGCTCACGCCACGGCCTCCGCCGGCGGAAGCCAGTTCCGCCCCGGCAGGCTGTCGAGCAGCATGCGGGTATAGTCGTGCCGGGGATTGGCGAACACCTCGGCCGTCGGCCCGGCCTCGACGACCGCGCCGCGGCGCATGATGACCACGCGGTCGCAGATCTGGGCGGCCACGCGCAGGTCGTGGGTGATGAAGATCATCGTCAGGTCGAGCCGCTCGCGTAGCTCCTTCAGCAAGGCCAGGACCTGCGCCTGGACCGAAAGGTCGAGGGCCGAGACCGGCTCGTCGGCGATCAGCAGTTCGGGCTCCACGGCCAGGGCCCGGGCGATGCCGATCCGCTGGCGCTGGCCGCCCGAGAATTCGTGGGGATAGCGCGTCATCGCCGCTGGCGTCAGCCGGACGAGCTCGAGCAGGCGGCGCGCCCGGCCCTCGGCCTCGGCGCGCGGCACGCCGTGGGTCAGTGGCCCTTCCATGATGATCTCGCCGACCCGCCGGCGCGGATTGAGCGAGGCGAAGGGATCCTGGAACACCATCTGGATTCGCCGGCGCATCGGCCGCCAGCCGCGGCGGTCGAGGCCCAGCAGGTCCTGGCCGTCGAATCGCGCCGCGCCGCCGTCGGCCCGCACCAGCCGGACCAGCGTGCGGGCCAGCGTCGACTTGCCCGAGCCGCTTTCGCCGAGAATGCCGAGGGTTTCGCCGCGATGGACGGTCAGGCTGGCATCGTCGATCGCGCGGATCGGCGGCGCGCGATGCAGCAGGCCGCGCCGGTGATAGGTCTTGGTGACATGCGCGACATCGAGCAGCGGCGGGCCTGCCGGGCTCAGGGGCACGCCGGGCGTGGCGCGCGGCACGGCGGCGATCAGGCCGCGGGTATAGGGGTGGCGGGGATTACCCAGCACATCGGCCGCCGTTCCCTGCTCGACGATCGCGCCGCTCTGCATCACCAGCACCCTGTCGGCGATCTCGGCCACCACGCCGAAATCATGGGTGATGAACAGGACGCCCATGCCGCGGCGCGCCTGGATGCGCCGGATCAGCGTCAGGATCTGCATCTGCGTGGTGACGTCGAGCGCCGTGGTCGGCTCGTCGGCGATCAGCACGGCGGGTTCCAACGCCAGCGCCATGGCGATCATCACCCGCTGGCGCTGGCCGCCCGACAGCATGTGCGGATAGGCCCGGGCGATCGCCGGCGGATCGGGCAATTCGACCGCCGCCAGCATCTCCTCGACCCGGCCGCCGGCCGGCCGGCCATGTTCGCGCAGCACCTCGGCGACCTGCTCGCCGACCCGCATCAGCGGATTGAGCGCGGTCATCGGTTCCTGGAAGATCATGCCGATGCGGGCGCCGCGCAGCGCGCGCATCTCCTCTTCAGGCAAGGCGCGCAGGTCGCGGCCTTCCAGGCGGATACGGCCCTGCTCGACCCGCAGGCCCGGCCCCAGAAGCCGGGCGATCGCCATCGTCGCGATCGACTTGCCCGAGCCGCTTTCACCGACGATGCAGAGGATCTCGCCGGCCGTCAGCTCGAACGAAACGTCACGGATCGCGTGCGGCCGGTCGCCGCCCGGCGGCAGCGCGATGGTCAGATTCTCCACCTGCAGCAGGGTCATCTCAGCGCTTCCTCGCCAGGCGCGGGTTCAAGGCCTCGCTCAGGCCCTCGCCCAGCAGATTCAGCGCCAGCACGGTGACGAAGATCGCGATACCCGGGAACACGCTGGTCCACCAGGCGACGCGGATCATGCTGCGCCCCGACCCGATCATGAACCCCCACGACATCATGTTGGGGTCGCCGAGGCCGAGGAAGGACAGCGAGGATTCCAGCAGGATCGCGGTCGCCACCATCAGGCTGGCCAGCACCAGGATAGGCGACAGCGCGTTGGGCAGGATCTCGCGGAAGATGATCGCCGCGGGCGAGCGGCCCAGCACCTCGGCCGCCTGCACGAATTCGCGATGGCGCAGGGACAGGCATTCGGCCCGCACCACGCGCGCGACCGGGGGCCAGGATACGACGGCGATGGCCAGCACGATCGAGGTCAGGGTGGGCGTGAAGATCGCAACGATGACCACCGCCAGGATGAAGGCCGGTACGGTCTGGAAGAATTCGGTCAGCCGCATCAGCCCATCGTCGGCCAGCCCGCCGGCATAACCGGCCACGGCACCGACGGTGACGCCCAGGCCGATCGCCACCCCGGTCGAGACGATGCCGATCAGCAGGGAGACCGAGGCGCCGTAGGCGATGCCGGCCGCGACGTCGCGCCCCAGCGCGTCGGTGCCGAGCAGGAAGCCGTCCTCGCCCGGCGGCAGATAGGGCGGCCCCTGCATGTCCCACGGCGAGAACGGAAACAGCAGCGGCGCGAAGGCGGCCAGCAGCGCCGCGGCCAGCAGGATGGCGAAACCGGCCAACGCCCCCTTCGACCTCAGGAAGGCGCGCAGGAAATCCTTCATGACAGACCCATGCGCGGATCGACCAGGACATAGAGCAAATCGGTCACCAGGTTGAAGACCACCACCAGGGTCGAGGTGGCGACGAAGACGCCCAGCAGCAGGCTGTAGTCGCGCGCCATCAGCGCGTCGAAGGCAAGGCGGCCGATGCCCGGCCAGGCGAACACCGTCTCGACCAGCGCCGCCCCGCCGACCAGCTGGCCGGCCTGGATACCGGCGATGGTGATGACCGGCAGCAGGGCGTTGCGCAGCACGTGCCGACGCAGGATGCGCCCTTCCGGCACGCCCTTGGCCCGGGCGGTGCGGACGTAGTCCTGGCCCAGCGCCTCCAGGATCGACGAGCGCGACAGCCGGGCATAGATCGCCATGTAGAACAGGCCGAGAGTGACGGCCGGCAGCAGCAGGTGCCGGCCGATGTCGGCCACCGCCGCCCAGCCCCGCAGATCGGCCTCGACCGTCATCATGCCGAAGCCCGGCAGCCATTCCAGCCAGACCGAGAAGATCAGCACCAGCATCAGCCCGACCCAGAACAGCGGCGTCGCATAGAAGGTCAGCGCGATGACGGTGATGATGGAATCCCACCACGTCCCGACGCGCCGCGCCGCGAGCGTGCCAAGCGTCACCCCCGCCGCGACGGCCAGGACGAAGGCAGCCCCCGTCAGGATCAGCGTCGCCGGCAGGCGCTCGGCGATCAGCGTCCAGACCGGCTGCTGCTGCCGGTGGCTGAAGCCGAGATCGAGCGTCAGCACGCCCCTCAGGTAGATCCACAATCTCTCTCTTATACACATCAGACGCTGCCGACGAT
>JAEYTW010000561.1 GCA_023433835.1 Pseudomonadota bacterium
CCTCGGCGCCGTGGGCGGCGCGATCCGGCCACAGCCCGCGGTCGACGAATCCGGGAACATGCAGGCCGCCTGCGCCGGCCCTGCCGGTCGCCAGCACCACGCGCCGGGCGCATGTGACCGCGCCGTCGTCGCGATGCAGGGCGACGCGATCGGCCGATGGCTCGATCCGTGTGATACCGACCCCGTTCTCGACGGCCAGGCCCAGCACGCGGCCATACCAGCCGAGATAGTCCTGCCAGACTGCATTGGGGATCTTGTAGAGCGCATCCCAGGCGGCCGGCCCGAACGTCGCCTCGTACCAGGCGCGGAAGGTGAGCGACGGAATGCCCAGCGCCGGGCCGGCCAGCGTCTTGGGCGAGCGCAGCGTGTCCATCCGGGCGTAGGTCGTCCAGGGCCCCTCGCGCCCCGCCGGGCTGCCGTCGATCAGCCTGATGTCGCCGATGCCGCGCAGGGTCAGGGCGCCGGCCGCGGCCAGGCCGCACATTCCGGCACCGACCACGACGACGTCGGCGACGGGTTCGCCATCCACCGTCCGGCCCGCTGCCGTCCAGGCGGCGGGCGGCAGGCCAAGCAGCGCCAGATCGCGGCTTACGGCAAGGTCGGCTGGGGACTCGTGCATGAATTCACTTTGTCTATGGATTTGGTATGATATTATCGGCCAGCGCCGGATCGGTCGAGCGATCATGGCAGATTACCGCCAACAGGCAGGAGGGTTCGAGTATGAGGACGTTTGCCGATGCCGGCGATGGGCCGGATCGCGCCACCGCCTTCCGCGAAGCGATGCGCCATCTGGCCGGCGGGGTCGCCATCATCGCCGCCGGCCGGGGCGAGGACCGCATCGGCATGACCGCGACGTCGGTAACGTCGCTGACCGCCGATCCGCCGACCCTGCTGGTCTGCATCAACCGATCGGCGAGCCTGCGTCCATTGCTCGACCGTGCCGGTCACTTCGCCGTCAACCTGCTGGGCGACCGCCACCAGGCGCTGGCCGACCGCTTCGCCGGGCGGCACGGCGTGGCCGGACACGAGCGCTTCGCCCGCGGCGACTGGACCACGCTTTCAACCGGCGCCCCAGTGCTGGCCGACGCGCTGGCCGCCATCGACTGCGCGGTCGAGGACATCATCGAGCGGCACTCGCATGCCATCGTCATCGGCCGGGTCGAGGCGGTGCGGATCGGCAGTGCATCGGCCCTGGTCTACTGGCACGGCGACTACGCCCGGCTGGCGCGCGGCAGCATCGATTGCGGCTTCGCGGAGGACTGCGTCGGCGGCTGATCCGTCGGTTGTACAGGCCAGGAACCGGGGCCCTGATGCCGCGTTCTCTGGCCCATGGGTGCCATCGCACATTCCCCTGTCCAAACCGTCCAGGAGCGAAGCCGCGAACGTCGCGCGCTGGCCCTGACCATCCGCGCCGCGGGCCTCGTCAAGATCGAGCCGGAAGAGCTGACGATCAGCCGGCACCGAACGGCCAGCGGCTTCTTCTATACCGATGGCGACGGGCAGCGCATCACCGACGAGGCGGTGCTGGACCGTATTCGCATGCTGGCCATTCCACCGGCCTATGAGGACGTGCGCATCGCCGCCGATCCGCGCGCGCATATCCAGGCCTTGGGCCGCGACGAGGCCGGGCGGCTGCAGCATCGTTACCATGCCGACTGGGAGCAGGTGCGCGAGGTGCGCAAGGGTTCGCGCCTGGGCCGGCTCGCCGAATCGCTGCCGCGTCTGCGCGCGGCGGTCGCCCGCGACGTTGCCGCCCGCGCGCTCAGCCGCGAGAAGGCGATCGCCTGCGCGGTGGCGCTGATCGATGAGACCCATATCCGCGTCGGCTGCGAAGCCTACGCCCGCCAGGACGGCGGGCGCGGCGCCGCGACGCTGTTGAAGCGCAACGTGCGGCTGCAGGGCGACCGCATCGAGCTGGAGTTCCGCGGCAAGGGCGGCAAGAACATCGTCTGCGGCCTGGACTCGCCGCTGCTGGCCCGCGCCTTCGCCCGGCTGATGAAGATGCCGGGGCCGCGTCTTTTCCAGTATCGCCAGCCCGGCGGCGCGCCGCTGCCCATCACCGCGGCCGACATCAATGCCTATCTGCGCCAGGCGACCGGCGCCAAGGTCAGCGCCAAGGATCTGCGCACGCTCGCCGCTTCCGTCGCCGCGGCCGAACAGCTGCTGGAGATCGAGCCCGCGACCGGCGAGGCCGAGCGCCGGCGCCAGCTGGCCTCGGTGATGCGGACCGTGTCGGAGGAATTGATCAACACGCCGGCGGTGGCCCGCAAGAGTTATGTCCATGCGGTGATCGTCGAAGCCTTCGAGACCGGCGCGTTGCAGCGCGCGCACGACAAGGCGCGCGGCGGTCGCTACCTGCGCCGCATCGAGAAGACCGTCGGCATGCTGGTCCGCAGCCGCCGACGGCATTAGCGAGTCCCTAAAGGGCCTGGCGGATTGCGGTGTCGAGCGGCGAGACACCTTTCTTCAGCATGTCGTGATGCCGGCGCACCACCTTCAGCGCCTCGCCGGCGAAGCCGACGAGGTCATGGTCGTCGCCCGTCGTGTAATAGGCTTCGTGGATGCGGATCGCTTCCTTGTGTGCCGCGATCTGTGCCTGCACGAACAGCCGGTCGAAATCGCTGCCCCCGGTCTGCTCGAGCCGTTCCAGCATCTGCATGTGGGGCGTGTCGAGCCTGGCCGGCAGCAGCGCGTCGTGGCCGTCCTCGGCCAGCAGGCGCTGCAGCTGGGTTTGCAGCTTCGTGTGATCGGCGATCAGCGTCATCGCGAACGAGCGCATGCCCGGCTCCTGCGAGCGCTCGGCGACCAGCTTCGCGGACTCGATTTCGAACATGTCGCCGATCGCGGCGGCCTGCACGTAGGTTTCGAGGTCCAGCTTGCCGACTGCCTTGGTCTTTTCCTCGCCCTGGCTCTGCGCGTTGGTGACCTGGCCCCAACTCGGGGCGGCCCCCAGCATCAGCAGGGCGGCAAGGGCGGCGAGGGTGAGCTGACGTCCCGGCATGTCATGTCCTCCCGGGTGCGCGGGCGGGATGCCCGTCATGGCCGGTGAACGGACCACTCGCAATGATGGTTCCGCGCACGGTCGTGCTGGAACCAGATCCGCCCGGGCGACGTTGACAAGGCAGAGTTCCTCCCTGATGAAGACCCACTGAGGCGGCCCCTGCGGGCCGCCTTCTTCTTTTCCGGAACCCTGTTTCCGCGGGCCACGTTCTATCAGGCGACCCCCTTCATCCAAGGAGTTGTCAGATGAACGATTTTTCGAAGATCACCAGCGCCACGCTGATCGCCGCCGACAAGGTCACCGGCACCGACGTCTACGATACCAACGGCGAACGCATCGGCGAGGTCGACGACATCATGATCGACAAGGTCACCGGCCGGGCGATCTACGCGATCATGTCCTTCGGCGGCTTCCTCGGCCTCGGCGAGAAGTACCATCCGCTGCCCTGGTCGACCCTGAAATACGACACCCGCCTGAACGGCTATGTCGTGGCCCTCGACAAGGCCTATCTGGAACAGGCGCCGTCCTACGAGAAGGCCGACAGCTTTGACTGGACCCCGGCCTACGGCCGCAGCGTCGACGACTACTACAAGATTCCGACGGTCTGGTAAGAATCGTCGGACGGAAAAACCGCCCGGGTTCGCCCGGGCGGTTTTTTTTATGCGCTGGTGTCCGGACCTCCAGACAGCAGAAAGG
>JAEYTW010000617.1 GCA_023433835.1 Pseudomonadota bacterium
TCACCAGCCCGAACGGCGGCTTCGCCGCCGCGGGCTTCACCCATTTCCGCGCCCCCGCCCAGAACTTCACCCAATGGTACCTCAATCCCTTCGCCTTCTTCGAGGCGGCGTTCGGGTTGGGCGACGAGCCGCGGCCGGACACCACGCCCCAGGGCGGCCGGCGGCTCTATTTCAGCCATATCGACGGCGATGGCTGGCGCAACCTGTCCACCGTCACGAAATACCGCAAGGACCAGGTGCTGTCGGCCTCGGTGGTGATGGCCGAGGTGATCGCGCCCAACCCCGATCTGCCGGTGACGGTCGCACCGATCGCGGCCGACCTCGATCCGGCCTGGGTCGGCACCGAGCAGGCGCAGAAGGCGGCGCGCGAGCTGTTCGCCCTGCCTCAGGTCGAGCCGGCCAGCCACACCTACAGCCATCCGTTCCAGTGGAGCTTCTTTCGCAACTACACCTGGGAGAAGGAGAAGCCCTATCTGCCGCGCTACGAGGCGCAGGCCGGCGGCATCCCGATCTTCGAGGGCTCGCCCGACGAGGCGGCGGAGGAGGATCGCGGCAAGGACGATCCGGCCGTCGGCCCCGACGGTACCGAGGACGACCGGCTGAAGCCGGGCTACGCGATCCCGCGCGCTTATGCGACCAAACCCTTCGAGCTCGACAACGAGATCGCCGGCGCGATCCGCTACATCGACCGGTTCGCGCCCAAGGACAAGCCGGCCAGGCTGATCCAGTGGCCGGGCGACACCTCGCCCTTCCCCGAGGCGCTGGCGGCGGCGGCGGCGGCGGGCGCGCACAACATCAACGGCGGCGATTCCCGCCTCGACAACGATTATCCCTCGGTGTCCTGGGTGGCGCCGACCGGCGTGCCCGTGGGCAAGACGCTGCACATCTACGCCGCGATGAGCAACGAGAACACCTACACCGAATTGTGGAGCGCGCGCTTCTTCGGCTATCGCGACCTCGTCGCCACGCTGGAGAACACCGACCGGCCGCGGCGGCTGAAGCCGATCAACCTCTACTACCACATGTATTCCGGCGAGAAGCAGGCCTCGCTGAAGGCGCTGCTCGACAACATCGCCTGGGTCAAGAAGCAGGAGATCCAGCCGGTCACCGCGACCCGCTTCGCCGAGATCGCGGAAGGCTTCTTCACGATGACCATCGAGCCGGACGGCCCGCGCGCCTGGCGGATCAGGAACCGCGGCGCGCTGCAGACCCTGCGCTTCGACAATGTCGCGCCGGCGACCGCGCCCGACATCGCCGCCTCGATCGGCGTGATCGGGGCCCGCCGGATCAACGACTCGCTCTACGTCGCCCTCGACCCGGCCGTCCCCGAGCCGCGCGTCGTCCTGACCGACGAGCCCGGGCCGGCCGCGAGCCTGGTCTCGGCCCGCTGGCCGGTCGAGGCGGTGATCCGCCAGGGCGAGCGGATCGCGTTCAACGCGCCGCAGGGCTTCGGTGCCGGCGAGATGCGGTGGCGGATGCCGGCGGCCGGCCGTTATGCCGTGACCGTGGCCAACCAGGCCCAGACCATCGAGGCCGGGCCCGACCGCATGCTGTCCTTCACCCTGCCGGCCGGGCTGACCGCCGGGCAGCGCGTGACCATTGCCCCGCAGCGGGGCGGCTGAGCCGGGACATGCGGGGGAATCTGATCCTTGTCGCGCTGCTGACGCTCGGGTCGCTTCTGCTGGCCTGGGCGATGATCCCGTCGCCGCTGGAAATCGCGGCGATGCAGCTGCGCGATTTCGACTACGATTCCGCCCAGACCTATTTCGAGGATCAGTACGGCCGCGGCAACCGCGCGCCGCAGGTGGTCGGCCGGCTGGCCGAACTCTATCTCGACATGGGCGACCCCGACCGCGCCGCGGCGGTGTTGACCGGCTACGTCGCCGCCAACCCGGACGACAGCTCGGCCCTGCGCCGGCTGGCCGAGGTGCAATACCAGATCCGCGATTACCCGGCGCTGCGCGCCAGCCTGGAAAAGCTCGTCGCGACCGAGCCGGACGTACCCACGCTGCGCCGGCTCGCCAACATCTCGGTCATGCAGAACGATGGTACGCGGCGCATCCGCTGGCTCAAGGCGCTGACCCAGCGGGCCGCGGTGACCGACGAGGAGGTGACCGAGCTGACCTTGCGGCTGGCCGCCCGCGACAAGGCCGATGCCCGCAAGGTGCTGGCCGACTGGCTGAACCGCAGGCCGTCGGCGCAGAACAGCGCGGCGCTGCAACTGTTGGCCAGCCTCGCCGCCGACACCGAGGATGTCGTGGCCCTGCAGGAAGCCGGCCGCCTGGCCATGGCCAAGGGCGGCATGCCGCTGTTCCTCGATCTGATCGCGGTGATCAACGAACGCAACAAGCCCCAGCTGGCGCTCGAGCTGGCCCGCTCGGCCGTGCCGGCCGGCCAGAACATGCCGGCGATCCTGGCCACCCGCGTCGCCCAGATCGAGCTGAGCGAAGGGCGGCCGCAGAATGCCTATGCGCTGCTGCTGCCGCTGTTCAAGGAAGGCACGATCGAGCGCGAGGCGCTGATCACCCTGCTTGATGCCGCGATCTATCAGCGCGACACCGCGACGGCGCTCGCCGCCGCCTTGCGTTACGGTGTCGCCGGCCTGCCGCGCGACCGCCTGCGCGGCCTGCTCAGCTTCGCCCAGGCCCAGGGGCGCGAACGCGTGGTCGAGCTCGACGCCCAGGTCACGGCAGCCCAGCGCCAGGCCGATCCGCTGCTGGCGGCCGAACTTTCGGCGGCGCTGGGCCTCGTCGACGAGGCGCGCGCCGCGCTGGCCCGCCTCGACAAACCCGCCGAACTGCCGCTGGAAGATCGCGTGGCCTATGCCGCGCTGGCCCTGCGCCTGAACCAGGGCGAGCGGGCGCTGCCGATCCTGGCCGGCGTCGCCGATGACCCGACCGCGCCGGTCACGGCGCTGGGCGACCTCGGCCGCCTCTATCTCGATCTCGGCCGGGCCGCCGACGGCCTGCCCCTGTTCCGCCGCCTGCGCGAAAGCCGGCCGGCCGGCCCGGTCCTGACCGCCTGGGCCGAATTGGAGGCCACGGCAGGCGATTCGGCGGCCGTCCAGCAATGGCTGGCCGGCGCGCCCGAGATCGAGCGCCAGACCCTTGAAGACCTCTACTGGATCGGCCGCA
>JAEYTW010000621.1 GCA_023433835.1 Pseudomonadota bacterium
GCGGGCGGCCGCCCGGAAATCGTCGAGACCGATATCAACCACGCAGGTCGCACTTTCCATTGTTCAGCACGACGACGTCGCGCTCGACCACCTTCGAGCGGAAGGAGACGACATTGCCATCGCGCCACATCTCGGTCGCGATGGTCTCGCCGGGAAACACCGGGGCGGAGAAACGCGCCTCGAAGCTTGCCACCCGCGTCGGATCGAAATCGAGCAGGCCGTTGACCACGGCGGCGCAGGCATGGCCGTAGGTGCACAGGCCATGCAGGATCGGCCGGTCGAACCCGCCTTTGGCGGCGAAGCCGGGATCGGCGTGCAACGGGTTGCGATCGCCCGACAGGCGGTAGATCAGCGCCTGATTCGGCGTGGTCTTGCGGGCGCGGACGAGGTCGGGCGCACGATCGGGCAGCGCATGCGGCGCCGGGCCGGTGCCTTGCGGGCCGCCGAAGCCGCCATCGCCGCGGGCGAACACGGTCGACAGCAGCGTGACGAGCGTCTCGCCGGAGGCCTTGTCGCTCAGCGCGGTCTCGACATAGAGCACGCATCCCTTGTCGGCGCCCTTGTCGAAGACGTCGGTGATGCGCACGCGCGAGACGATCGTGGCGGCCGGCGGCAGCGGCCGGTGCAGGCGGATGCGCTGCTCGCCATGCACGACCTTGAACAGGTTGAGGCCCGATTCCGTCGCCCAGTCGTCGTCCCAGGCGATGACGGTGGCAAGCGTGGGCATGACCTTCAGCGCGCCCTCGAACACGAAGGGCAGTTCGTCCCGGTTCATCGGGTCGTCGCCATAGCCGATGCCGAGGGCGTAGAGCATGACCTCGCGATCGCCGTACGCGAACGTCTTTTCCGGAATGTTCAGGCCCTTCAGGCTTTCCGCGGTGACCGCCATGTCTCCCCCCCATACCCATCCTGGTGTTTTGCCGCTACGATGCTTGGCAAAGCTTGACGTACGCGTCAACCGCGAAAGGGGAGGAGATTTGAGATGGCTGCCTACCAGACCTTCGACTTCGACGTGGCCGGCCACGTGGCCGAGATCCGGTTCAACCGGCCCGACCAGTACAACACCATGGTGATGGCGTTCTGGCAGGAACTGGTCGACGTCTTCGCCGAGATCGACGAGCGGCCGGAGGTGCGCGCCGTGATCATCTCCTCGACCGGCCGGCATTTCACCGCCGGGCTCGACCTCTCGGCCTTCGCCGGCATCGCCGCCGAAATGACCGGCGGCGACCGCGGCCGGATGGGCGAGCAGCTGCGCCGCACGGTCCTGGAAATGCAGGAAAGCTTCGCCGTCATCGACCGGGCCCGCGTGCCCGTGCTGGTGGCGACGCAAGGCGGCTGCATCGGCGGCGGGGTCGACCTGATCTCGGCCTGCGACATGCGCTACTGCACCGCGGACGCCTATTTCTGCATCCAGGAGATCAATATCGGCATGACCGCCGATGTCGGCACGTTGCAGCGCCTGCCCCATCTGATGCCGGCCGGCATGGTGCGCGAGCTGGCCTATACCGGCCGCCGCCTGCCGGCCGACGAGGCGCTGCGGCTCGGCCTCGTCAACCGCGTCTACGACAGCCACGAGGCGATGCTGGCCGACGTCCGCGCCCTCGCCGCCGAGATCGCGGCGAAATCGCCGCTGGCGGTGACCGGCACCAAGCGGGTGCTGGCCTATACCCGCGACCATTCGGTCGACGATTCGCTCGAATACATGTCGACCTGGCAGGCCGGCATGTTCCTGACCGGCGACCTGATCGAGCAGATGATCGCCAACAAGGAAAAGCGGCCGGCCAAGTTCGACAACCTGATGCCGGCGAGGAACCTGGTCAGGCGGCGGCGGTAGCGCCGGGATTGACGGAACCATTCGTCAGGCGTAGACGAAAACCGCTGTCAGCAGAAAAGACATGCCGGTTTTGGTAAGTCCGGCGCCTCGGCGACGAGGTTCTGTTCGGTGCCCCGAGAGGCATCAGTACCCATGGCGAGACAGGCACGGGATCAGTGTGCCTTGTTCGTTGTCTTGGGTTCTTTCGCCCGCACGCCGGTCCCGTGTCCCTTCAATCCTGTTGAGGACACGACCATGCATCTCAATCATCTCGATCTCTGCGTGCCCGACGTCGCCGCCACGGCCGCGTTCTTCACCCGCCATTTCGGCTTTCGCGAACTGGCCATGCGCGGCCAGGGCCGGCTTGCCGTGCTGGAAGACGGCGCGGGTTTCGTGCTGGTGCTGAGCAATCACGGTCAGGCCGATGACTTCCGCTACCCCGACCAGTTCCATATCGGCTTCGTGCTGGACGACGAGGCGGCCGTGACGTCGGCCTACGACGACATCTGCGCCGGGGGCGTCACCATCGTCCATCCGCTGAACCTCAACCGCCGCGGCCTGATGTTCTATTGCTCAAGCCCCGGCGGCATCATGATCGAGGTTTCCTGCCGTCCGCAGCCTTAAGATCCGCGGCTCATCAGGCCGCGCACGAGGCTCAGCGCGAACAGCACCAGGAAGACGAAGAACAGGATCTGGGCGATCCCGGCGGCGGTCGAGGCAATGCCGCCGAAACCCAGAACCCCGGCGGCGATGGCGACGATCAGAAAGGCAATTGTCCAGTGCAGCATGAGGGATACTCCCGTGGCATCTCCCTCATCGATCTAGCCCGGTTCTTGACCGAAATCAGCGTCTGCCCGGTTTTTGTCACCGACGTCACGATTATGCCGCAAATCGCTCGGCCAGCGCGCCGCGGAAGGCGGCCGGCTGGCCGAGGAAACGGCCGTGATCGATCGCCTGCGGCCCCTGCCCCTCGTCAAGGAGCAGCAGCGGCACGCCGTTATGGCCTGCCTTGGCGAGCAGGCCGGCGGCCAGCTCGCGTTCGGCGGCGGCAGCCTCGGCGGTGGCCGGCGCCTCGATCATCGCCGCCAGGGTCCCGGCCTCGAGGCCCATGCCGGCCCCCAGGCCCGCCAGCACCGCGCGGTCGGTCAGATCGGCCCCGGCGACGAAGCGGGCATGCTGCATCAGCCCGAGAAATTCCGGCGCCCGCCCCGGGGCCATCCGGTCGACCGCCTGCTTGGCCAGCGCGGTGTGCCAGGAATCGATCGCCTGATTGCGGTCGCCCAGCACGCCGTCGCGATAGGCCGCCGAGAACGGCTGGCCGGTCAGATGGGCGATGCGCTGGTCGTTCGACCAGGCATAGCGGGCGAAGTCCGGCGTGTTCGGCATCGCATTGGCGCCGGTGAACAGCGCCCGGTGGATCAGCACCAGGTCAAGGCCCGGCACGGGATCGCCGGCGATGGCCGCGACCAGCGGCGCGGCGGCATAGCACCAGCCGCACAGCGGATCGTGGATATAGGTCAGGGTCGCGGCCATCGCGGCTACTCCTTCGGGGTCAGACGGTACGCTCGATCCAGGCATCGATGCCTTCGATCGGCCGGCCGGCCAGCGTCGCCGCATCCCGGCTGACCGCGTTCATCGTGCCGGCGGCGGCGGCGGCGTGGATGCGGATCAGCGCCTGGACCAGGAAATCCGGCAGGCCGAAGCCGGCCAGCACCTTGCCATAGGCGCCCGGGTCGGCATCGACATAGCTTACCGGACGGCCCAGTTTCGCCGCCAGCCGGGCCGCGATCTCGTCGTAGCCGAGGCCGACCGGGCCGGTCAGGTCGTAGGTCCTGCCCGCATGGCCGCTGCCGGTCAGCGCGCCGGCGGTCGCCGCCGCGATGTCGGCGCGGGTGATGTAGGCGACCCGCGCCTGGCCCGCCGGCCCGGCCGGCAACGCCAGCACGCCCTGCGCCTTCGCCCCGCCGATCGCGCCGGCCAGGTTCTCGGCATACTGGCCGTTGCGCAGGATGGTCCAGTCCAGGCCGCTGGCCTTCAGATAGCCCTCGGTGTCGCCGTGGATGGTGGCGAAATCGAGCGGATCGTTGCCGCCGGCGCCAGCGAAGCTCGTATAGACCACGCGGCCGACGCCGGCCGCCTTGGCCGCGTCGATCGCGGCGCGATGCTGGCGGATGCGGGTCTCGACCGGGGTTTCGCCCGAGATCAGCAACAGCGTGTCGGCGCCGCGGAAGGCATCGGCCAAGCCGGCGGCATCGTCGAAATCGCCACGCACGACCTTCACCCCCTTGGCGGCGAGATCGGCCGCCTTGGCCGGGTCGCGGGTGGTGACGGCAAAACCCTGGGGCCCGACCTTGGCAAGCAGCTCGGCGGCGATCAGGCGGCCGAGCTGGCCGTTGGCACCGGTCATGACGATCATCTGGTGTTCTCCGTTGGCTGGATGACGTCCCGACCATGCCCGCCGGGATCTGGCAGGAATACTGATCAACTTTGCGGTATCTCTATCGTACAATTCGATGGATGAATATTGAAGCCCTGTCGCTCGACCAGTTGCGCGCCGCCGCCGCCGTGATGGCGGAAGGCAGCTTTTCCGGGGCCGCCCGCCGGCTGGGCCGGGCGCAATCGGCGATTTCCTATGCCGTCGCCCAGTTGGAGGCCCAGCTGGGGCTGAGCCTGTTCGACCGCTCGGGCCACAAGCCCAGCGTGACGGCGGAAGGCCGCGCGCTTGCCGGCGAGATCACGGCGATCCTGGCTCGCGCCGACGGCCTGAAGGCGCGTGCCCGGGGGCTGGTGGCGGGGCTGGAGGCCGAATTGCCGCTGGTCTTCGATACCGGCTTTCCGATGGCCAAGGTGGCGACCGCCCTGGGTGCCCTGAACCTCGCCTTCCCCCCGGTCGGCACGCGGCTCTACGTCGACCATCTCGGTGCCGCGCAGGATCATGTCCGGGCAGGCCGGGCGATGCTGGCCATCGCCGTGCCGATGCCGGTCCTGACCGATGAGTTCCGCGAGCGCGCGCTGGCCCCGGTTCGCGCCGTGCCGGCCGCGGCGGCGGGCCATCCGCTGGCCGAACTGCGCCGGCCGCTGAGCCACGCCGATCTCGCCGATCACGTCCAGCTCGTGCTGGCCGATCGCAGCGAGCGCACCGCGGGCCGCGACATGCGGGTCTATTCGGCCAATGCCTGGCGCATCGCCGATCACGGCGCCCGCCTCGCCCTGCTGCGCCAGGGTGTCGGCTGGTGCAGCATGCCCGTGCACATGATCGCCGACGACCTCGCCGCCGGGCGGCTGGTCGTGCTCGACATCGAGGGGATATCGCCGGCCGGCTGGGATCTGCCGATCTCGGCCTTTCACCTGCGGGATGCGGCGCTCGGCCCCGCCGCGCGCTGGCTGCTCGACTGGCTCCTGGCCGATGCCGCGCGGACTATGGGTCAGCCGGCGTAGTAGGCCTCGGCCATCGCGGCCAGTTCGGCGCACAGCTCTTCGCGCCAGGCCTTCGGCTCCAGCAGTTCGGCACCGGGGCCGAGCCAGCGCACCAGCTCGAACACCTTGGCCCGGTCGTTCTCGCCATAGGTCATGTAGACGGTGCCGGGCATGTCGGGGCGGAAGGCGGCATGGCGGAAATACCAGTCGCCGCGCAGCCGGTCGGCCTGCGCCGCGGTCAGGCGCAGCCGCACCGGGCTTGATCCCGCCCATTGCTCCATCGCCTGGGTCAGCCAGCGGCGGCCGAGCTTGGCGCGCACGTCGAAACCCTGGTCGGGCGAGACCGTCGCCATCGAGGGTTCGATGGCGGCGACGCGATCGGCCCGCCACATCCGCTCCGACCCGCCCGAGGCGCGACGGCCCAGCAGGTACCAGCGGTCGCGGTCCCAGAGGACGCCGAGCGGCACGGCCTCGATCGTCTCGGCGGTGCCGCCGTCGCGATAGGGCGTGGCATAGGTCAGCCGCACCAGCGTGCCGTCGAGCACGGCATCGAGGAAGGTTTCGATGACCCGCCCCTCGGCCTTCAGCGCGGCGGCGGGATCGGCGGGCTGGACCGCCGGCAGTTCGGGGTGGAAGGCATCGGCCGCCGGCGGCTCGACGCCGATCAGCCGGCCGGTCTCGGCCAGGATCGGGCGCAGCTTGGCAGGCAGCGCGGCGACCAGCTTGCGCTCGGCCGATTCGAGGGCCATGGCATAGGGCGGCGCGCGCAGCGAGCGCACCACGGCCAGCCCCATCAGCGCCGCCACCGCCTCCGCCCGGGTGAAGGCGACGGGTGGCAGGAAATAGCCTTCCAGCAGGCGATAGCCGCCGCGCATGCCGCGCTCGGCATAGACCGGCACGCCGGTCTCGGAGAGCATTTCCACGTCGCGGTAGATCGTGCGGATCGAGACTTCGAAGCGGGTTGCCAGCTCGGCCGCGGTAACGACGCGGCGGTCACTCAGGATCAATAGAATCGCAAAGGCGCGCTCGGTCCGGGTCATTACCCGGGGATCCTGACTTGGACGTGCAAAAAAATCCACGCCGCAAGCTGTAAGTAAACGTAATAGTCGCAAATCCCCGAGGATAAAAATCCTCGGGGATTTACCTAAAAATCAGGACTTTCGCACCGGCCGGATCAGAACCGGTAGGTCAGGCCCGCGACCGGCCCCTGCATGCGGACATCGTAGAGGAACGCACCGTTTTCATAATCCACCGACAGGACGCGATAGCCCAGTCTCAGCGCGACCTTCTCGGTCCAGTGATAATTCACCGTGCCGATCGCCTGCCAGGTGAAGCGCGAGCCGACGTTGAAGCCGCCGAGATCGCCGATCAGCGTCGCGCTCCAGGCATCGCCGAGCCTGGTGGACAGCCGCGCGACGGCGACCGGGTCGATCCAGGCCTGCGACTGGCTGTAGGTGATGCCCTGCGGCAGCGCCCCGCCCCCGATCGACAGCCTGTTGTCGAGATGCCAGAAGCGCAAGCCCGCGCCGGCATCGACGCGGACGGCATCGGACTCGTAGACGCGATAGAGCAGATCGCCCTGGGCGGTAAGGCTGCGCGAGCGGAGGTCGACGCCCGCGGCGGCGGGCCCGGGCATCGTGCCGCTCGGCGAGACTTGCGTGAACATCACGTCGAGGATGCCGGTCCAGCGCCCCGCATTCACTTCGCCGACGCCCATCAGGCCGCCCTCGAAGTTCTTCAGGACATCGCGAAACGACAGGTCCACGTCGGTCGCCGGTAGCGGCGGCAGCGTCGACGTCGTGCCCTTGAGCGCGCTGCCCCACAGATAGAGGCTGCCGGAAAAGACCGGCGCGTCGGCATCGCCGGCGGCCAGCGCGGGGCCGGCCGCCAGGACGCACAGCGCGGACAGGGCACCGAGGCGCAATGACCGGGAAGCGATCGCCGGCATCAGTCCTCTCCGAGGCCCATGTCGTAGAGGGCCGCGCCGGGGGTCGACAGCGGCGCGGACAAGGTCGCCTTCAAGGCCGCGGCATAGAACAGCGGCGGCGCCATGGTGCGGGCCAGCGCCACGACCTTGGCCTGCAGCTCCGCCACCTTCTGCGGCTGCTCGGCCGAAAGATCGCGCTTTTCGGCCGGATCGGCATCGAGGTCGAAAAGCTCGACCTTGGCCGGCAGCAGGACCTGCCAGTAGAGCTTCCACTTGCCGTCGCGGACGGCGCCCTGCGTCGGTTCGACATTGTAGACCACCTCGTCGCGGCCGGCCTGCCCGGCGGCCAGCGCCGGCCAGACGTCCCGGCCGTCCAGCGGCTTGGCACGGCCCAGATCGGCACCGGCGAGCCGGGCCAGCGTCGGCAGCATGTCGACGACATGCATGACGCCGTCGGCCTGGCCGGGCTTCACCCGTCCGGGCCAGTTGGCGAAGGCGACGACGCGGGTGCCGCCTTCATAGAGCGTGCCCTTGCCGTCGCGATAGGGGCTGTTGTTCGGCGGCAGGTCGCCCGCGACGGCGCCTTCGCCGGCAAACATCTTGTTGCGCGTCCCGCCGTTGTCGGAGTGAAAGACGATCAGCGTGTTCTCGCGCATGCCGCGCGCTTCGAGCGCGGCGACGGCCCGGCCGACCTGCTCGTCCATCGCGGTGATCATCGCCGCGTAGGCACGGCGCGCCGGATCCTGGATGCCGGCATACATGTCGAGATAGCGCTGCGGCGCCTGATACGGCGTATGCGGGGCGGTGAAGGCGTAATAGAGGAACAGCGGCGTCTTCGGGTCATGACCGCCGATCAGGCGGACGGCCTCGGCGCCGAAAAGCTCGGTGTCGTAGCCTTCCTCCTGCACCAGGGCATTGTCACGGTACCAGTCGGTGACGCCGTGGGCTTCGTGCTTGAAATGATCGATCTCGCCCACCAGCGGGCCGTAGAAGCTGTCGAAGCCGCGCTGGCAAGGCCAGAAAGCCTGATCGGCGTGGCCAAGGTGCCACTTGCCGACGAGCGCGGTGCGATAGCCCACCTGCTTCAGCGCCTGCGGCAGCAGGAATTCGTCGGTGGCCAGGCCATAGGATGCGCCGGACGGAATGACGCCGGTCTGCAGGCCGTAGCGCAGCGGATAGCGCCCGGTCATCAGGGCCGCCCGCGTCGGGGTGCACATCGGCTGGGCATAGAACTGGCCGAGCCGCGCGCCGCCCTCGGCAAGGCGGTCGATATTGGGCGTCCTGATATCCGAGCCGCGGAAGCCGACATCGGCGAAACCGAGGTCGTCGACCAGGATGTAGAGGATATGCGGGCGCGGGGCGTCGGCCGCGCGGGCGCCGGGCGCCAGCAGCGAAAGACCGGCGATGGCGGCGAGGAAGGCGCTGCCACCGGCCAGCACGTCGCGTCGGGTGGGAGTCTCGGGGGTATCGTTCATTGGCATGTCCTCACGTGGTCGCGACCCGTCGGACACAGCGGAAGCCGATGTGGACCGAGGCGGTATCGACGGTCTGGGGTTGGCGTGCTGCCGGGCGATAGCGGCGGCAGTAGTTGGGGGCGCAGAGATGGGAGCCGCCCTTCAGCACCTTCCGCGGCAGGGCGAGGGCCGGGGCCGCCGGATCGCGGCTGGCCTCGGCACTGCCGCCGCGCGGATTGCGGGGCAGGCAGCAGGACTTTACCAGCGCATCGTGATGGGGCCGGTACCAGTCGTCGGTCCATTCCCACACGTTGCCGATCATGTCGAACAGCCCGTAGCCGTTGGGCGGGAAGGCCAGGACCGGCGAGGTGCCGGCATGGCCGTCGAGGGCGAGGTTCTCGTGCGGAAACTGTCCCTGCCAGGTATTGGCGCGGTGCCGGCCGCCGGGCACGAGATCCGTGCCCCAGGCAAACTCGGCACGGTCGAGGCCGCCGCGCGCGGCATATTCCCATTCCGCCTCGCTGGGCAGCGCCTTGCCGCACCACCGCGCAAAGGCCTGCGCATCGCCGTGGCAGACATGGACCACCGGGTGATCGGCGAGCCCGTCGATGCCGCTGTCCGGTCCCTGCGGGTGCCGCCAGTCGGCACCGGCGGCAAAGCGCCACCATCGCGTCCACTCGGCCTCGTGGCCCGGCGCGGCCGGCGGGCAGAACACCAGCGAGCCGGCGACCAGGGCCTGCGGGTCGGCGTCGGGATAATCCTCGGCGCGCGGTGCCTGTTCGGCCAGGGTGACGTAGCCTGTCGCGTCGACGAAGCGGGCGAAATCGCCATTGGTCACCGGGGTGCGATCGATCCAGAAACCGTCCAGCACGACCTCGTGCGCCGGCGCTTCCTCCGGGTAGTGGGTATCCGAACCCATGTGAAACCGGCCGCCGGCGATCCACAGCATGTCGGCCCCGTCCGCCGGCGCCGCGTCGATCGATGGTCGCTGTTCGATCCGGCGTGGATCGCGGATTGCCGCCTCGCGCACGTCCACCTCTCCCGCGCCCGTGGCCGGACCGCGAAACTCATTGATCGCCGATGGGTTCTGTTGCCGGCTGCCGGCGTAACCGGTTTCGACGCGGTCAGGCTAAGTCGGACGAAGCGGCCCGCTCAATTGCCCTTTGGCGCCACGCCGCCTTCGGCCAGGGCCGTCCGGCGGAAGGCGATCGGGGTGCGGCCTTCCCAGCGCCGGAAGGCGCGCACGAAATGCGCCGGATCGCTGTAGCCGAGGGTCCGGGCGATCGATCCGATCGGCAAGGCGGCATCCGCCAGGCGCTGGCGCGCCTGCTGATGCCGCCAGTCATCGACCCGGGCCTCGAACGTCGTGCCCAGGCCGGCGAGGCGGCGCTGCAGGGTGCGCGGCGCGATCCCCAGGCTGCAGGCGGCATCGGCCAGGCCCAGCCCGCCGCTGAGCGCGGCGCTCTCGAACACCAGGGACATCGCGGCGACCAGGGCATCGTCGTCGCGCCACACCGCTTCGGCCCCGGTTTGCCGGGCCGCGCCGGGCGGCGCGGGATCGCCGTCGGGCCACGCCGGGCCGCCGCGCACCAGGCTCGGCCGGTCGAGCCATGCGGCGTCGAAGGTCAGGCGGATGCCGGTGCCCGACCTGAAGGCGATACGCGCGCCGAGCTTGTCTTCATAGACGCCGACCGGTGCCTGGGCCCGATGCGGCAGGCCGACGGTCAGCGCCGCCGCCTCCGGCCCGACGATGGCCCTGAAGGCCCCGACCATGAACCCGGCGACCCCTTCGTTGAGCACCCCGGCATGCTCGGGGTCGCTGTCGGCCAGGGTGTGATGCCAATGGGCGAGGCCGTTCCGCTCCTGCAGGCGGAAGCCGACACCGCCCTGCAGGTCCGGCATCTGCCGGGCCAGCGCGGCAAGGCAGTCGCGCAGGGTGCGGC
>JAEYTW010000629.1 GCA_023433835.1 Pseudomonadota bacterium
CCTCCAGCCGCGGCTGGACGATGCGCGACAGCGCCGCGACGCTTGCCCCGACCGAACCGTTCATCGGCGCCAGCATGGCCCCGACGCCGAGGGCGGCCAGGCGCGGCCCGGCACCCGAGCGGCCGAACAGCCCGCTGACCGCGCGGAACAGCCGGTCGATCAGCGGCAGCGCATTCAGCAGTGCCCCCATCAGCACGTAGAGCGGCAGGGCCTGCAGCAGGTCCTGCTCCAGCAGGCCGACGATGCGGCCCGGCAAGGCGGCAAGCCAGCCGATATCGAAGGCGCCAGCCGCCAGCCCCAGGCCGGAAAACGCGACCGCGACGCCGGTCAGCACCATGTAGGCCGGCAGGCCCGTCGCGGCCATCAGCCCGGCGACGAGCACCAGCATGGCAAGCCCGGCGTAGGCCATCGTTCAGGCCTCCACCCGCGGCCGGAAGATATCGAGCAGCGCCTGTGCCCCGGCCAGCAGCGCCAGCAGCCAGGCCGACAGCTTGATCAGGAAATAGCCGGGGTTGTAGGTGTCCGGGAACCCTTCGAGCTGGCGCACCGATTGCCACACGAACGGCGCGCCGGCGATCAGGATGAACAAGGACCAGGGCAGCACCGCGACGAGATTCCCGATCCGCCGCAGGCGATCGCGGGTGCGGGCGCGGTAGCGCTGGGCCAATGCATCGGCCGCCAGATGCGTGCCTTCGCGCGAGGCGAAGGTCATCGCCAGGCTGACATAGAGCGCGAACAGCCATTGCGCGAGATCATTGGCATCGCGCGAGAAGGCCTGCACCAGGTCGCGCAGCGGCCATTGCAGGAACAACAGCAGCGTGACCGGCAGCACCAGCCAGCGCCCGAGGCCGAGCAGCCGGTCGATGGCGGTATCGAGCAGGGCGAGCGGCCGCGGCAGATCGACAGGGCGCATCGGTTTCCTCCCGCCCCTATTCAACCCACAGTCGAAAGAAAGATGCAAGCGCGGCCAAGCTGGGCGCCGCCGCCGAAGTTGCGTAGCATGCCGGCATGCCCGATGAAAAATCCGCCTCCGACCTGATCGACGCCCGCATCGCCGAACTCGGCGGCTGGCGCGGCGCGCTGCTCGCCCGCCTGCGCGCGATCGTCAAATCAGCCGACCCCGACGTGGTCGAGGAATGGAAATGGCGCGGCGTGCCGGTCTGGTCCGATGCCGGCATCATCTGCACCGGCGAGACCTACAAGGCCGCGGTCAAGATGACCTTCGCCAAGGGCGCCTCGCTCGACGATCCCGCGGGGCTGTTCAACGCCAGCCTCGAGGGCAACACCCGCCGGGCCATCGATTTCCACGAGGGCGACGAGATCGACGAGAAGGCGCTGAAGGCGCTGATCCGCGCCGCCGTCGCACTCAACAAATCGAAGAAGAAGAAGCGCAGCTAACCGGACAGCGCACTGTCGATATCGGTTTTCCCGAAATCATTGCCCACGTAGAGCAGCGAGCAGCCGCGCGCTTTAGCGAGCTCATAGGCAAAGCAGTCGCCAATATTGAGCGATGCAGGGTGAACGCCCTTCCCCCATTTGCGATACGCCCCGGCTGCACGCCGCGCCGCCGCCGATGTTACCGGCACGACCTCGAACCCCAAGCCATCGACCAGCGTCTCCACCTCGTCCAGGCGGCCCCGCGCACCGGCGACGATCAGCAGCTCAGCCAGCGTACCGGCGGATATGAGAACCTCGTGCTCGCGGCCAAGAACGGAGAGGCACTCGTTCGCCCGAGGCTCGTCCAGAACGACGGCCATGATCGCAGAGGTATCCACGACGATCACACCGGCAGCCCGTCATCGTCATACAGGAAGTCCTGACTATGTGCCGCATCCGGCCCGTCTTTCGCCTTGCGCGAGCCGGATGCACGGACGGCTTCGAGCAAGGCAAGCCGGGAGGCCGTATCCAGCATCGGCTTCACCGGGACCAGACGCACCGCGGGATGTCCGTGACGGGTCAGCACCACCTCGTCACCGGCTTCGGCCATGCGAACCAGTTCGGTCAACTGCGCCTTGGCGTCAGAAACGGAAATACGCATGACAACTCCTTTCCGCACGCGCGACTGACTTGACGGCATAATTTAGACCACTATCTGGTCCATATCAAATTCACAGGAGACGCCCACGGCCATGGCCCTGACCGAGAAACAGAAGATGCTGGCAGGCGCGCTCTACGATGCCGGCGACCCCGAGATCCAGGCCGATTGGGCCGCGACCCGTGCCTGGCTGGTCCGCTACAACGCCGCGCTCGACATGCCCGCGGCCGAGCGGCGCAAGCTGCTGGTCGAGCGTTTCGCCGCGGTCGGCGAGGGCACTGCCATCCGCCCGCCGTTCCATTGCGACTACGGTTTCAACATCACGCTGGGCCAGGGCGTCTTCCTCAACTTCAACTGCGTCATCCTCGACGTCGTCGCGGTGACGATCGGCGACAAGACGCAAGTGGCGCCGGGTGTGCAGATCCTCACCGCCGATCACCCGCGCGATCCGGCGATCCGCGCGCAAGGGCTGGAGTTCGGCCGGCCGGTGACGATCGGGCGCAATGTCTGGATCGGCGCCGGCGCCATCATCCTGCCCGGCGTCACCATCGGCGACGATGCGCTGATCGGCGCCGGCAGCGTGGTGACGCGCGACGTGCCGGCCGGGGCTACCGCCGTCGGCAACCCGGCGCGGCTGCGCGGCTGAGATTGTTGGGCACCGAAGCATATCCTTAGGAATTGGTGCGTTTCGTCGCATTGACGCCTTCATCCCGCCGGCGGTCTTATCCGCGGCCATCCGATGAAGGAGACGATCTTTGAGCGATACCGGCCTCGACCTCTACCGCTCCCTCGACCACATGCGCGTGGCGACGGCGGCGCAATTTTCCGGCGGCCTGTCGCCGGCGGCGATGGCCCTCAGTCTCGCCGACTGGTCGATGCACCTCGCCGCCTCGCCCGGCAAGCGGCTGGAGCTGGTGGCGAAGGCGGCGCGCAAGGTCACGCGCCTGATGGCCCACACGGCCATCGCCATGTTCGATGCCGAGGCGCCGCCGGCGATCGAGCCGCTGCCGGGCGACAACCGTTTCCGCGGGCCGGGCTGGGCCAAGGCACCCTATTCCTTCCTCGCCCAATCCTTTCTGCTGCATCAGCAGTGGTGGCACAACGCCACGTCCGATGTGCCCGGGCTGGAGCCTCATCATCGCGACGTCGTGGCCTTCATGGCCCGCCAGATGCTCGACGTCTTCTCGCCGTCGAACAATCCATTCACCAACCCGGCCGTGATCGACAAATGGCGCGAGACCGGCGGCATGAACTTCCTGCAGGGCTGGCGCAACTGGCAGGAAGACGTGCAGCGGCTGGCGGCCAAGGAACCGCCGGCCGGCACCGAGAACTTCACGGTCGGCCGCGAGGTCGCGGTGACGCCGGGCAAGGTCGTCTACCGCAACCGGCTGATCGAGCTGATCCAGTATGCGCCGTCGACCGAGACGGTGACCGCCGAGCCGGTGCTGATCGTGCCGGCCTGGATCATGAAGTACTACATCCTCGACCTGTCGCCGCCGAATTCGCTGATCCGCCATCTGGTCGGCCAGGGCAAGACGGTCTTCTGCATCTCCTGGCACAACCCAGGCCCTGAGGATCGCGACGTCGCCTTCGACGATTACCGCCGCGAGGGCGTGATGGCGGCGCTGGAGGCGGTCAACGCGATCCTGCCGGGGCGCAAGGTGCATGCGACGGGCTATTGCCTGGGCGGCACGCTGATGTCGATCGCGGCGGCCGCCATGGCCGGCGCGGGTGACGATCGGCTGGCCTCGCTGACGCTGTTTGCCGCGCAGACCGACTTCACCGAACCGGGCGAGCTGGCGCTGTTCATCGATCACAGCCAGATGCAGACCCTGGAAAGCATGATGTGGCAGCGCGGCTATCTGTCGGCCGACCAGATGGCCGGCGCCTTCCAGATGCTGCGCACCAACGACCTCGTCTGGTCGCATCTCGTCCACGACTACCTGATGGGCGAGCGCGACCAGATGGTCGACCTGATGGCCTGGAACGCCGATGCGACGCGCATGCCCTATCGCATGCATGCCGAATATCTGCGCCGCCTCTATCTCGACAACGAGCTCGCCACCGGCCGGTTCTTAGTCGACGGCCGCCCCGCCGCGCTGCAGAACATCCGCGTGCCGCTGTTCGTCGTCGGCACCGAGCGCGACCATGTGGCGCCCTGGGCCTCGGTCTACAAGATCCACTACCTGACCGATACCGACGTCACCTTCGTGCTGACCTCGGGCGGCCACAATGCCGGCATCGTCAGCGAGCCCGGCCACGGCCGGCGCCACTACCGCGTCGCCACCCGAGAAGCGCGCGGTCTGTGCCACGGCCCGGCGGAATGGGCCGCGGCGGCAACGCTCAAGGATGGCTCGTGGTGGGAAGAGTGGACCGGCTGGCTCGACGCCCGTTCGGCCGCAAAACGCGTCGCCCCGCCGGCCATGGGCAATGCCAAGAAAGGCTACAAGGCCGAGGCCGACGCGCCTGGAACCTATGTACTGGAGAAATAGGCAACGAAGATGTATTGCATAGTAATACTTAAAACTGTATTGCGATATTGAGACAAGCTTGCTAGCGTCACCCCTGGTCACGGACTGGGGGCTTCGACGTTGGCTGGCAGGAAGAAAAGCACAGACGAGGCGGACGCCGCGGCGATCGAGGACAACCCGCTGTTCGTCGGCTCGCTGCAGCGCGGTTTCGCGATCCTCGAGGCGTTCGGGCCGGATGCGCCGGAACTCGGCCTGACCGAGATCGCCCAGGCCACGGGCTTCGACAAATCGGCGGCGCAGCGCTTCGCTTTCACCCTGCATGCGCTGGGGTATCTGGAGAAGAATGCGGCGACGCGCAAATACCGCCTGTCGCTCAAATCGCTCGGCCTGTCCTACGCCTATCTGCGGGCCAACCCGCTGATCGAACGGGCCACGCCCTATCTGGCCGATCTGCGCCGGCAATGCCGGGCACGCATCGACCTGAGCCTGCTCGACGATACCGAGATCGTCTATGCCGTGCGGCTGCAGAGCCGGCGGGAAGCCTTCGGCGCCACCTTGCTCGGCCGCCGCATGCCGGCCTTCTGCTCGTCCGGCGGCCGGGCCATGCTGTCGGTGCTGGACGAGGTCGAGGCGCGCGGCATCGTCGAACGCTCCAACCGCCGCCCGCTGACCCCGTTCACCCTGACCGACCCCGACCGGATCATGGCCTCGATCGCCGAGGCGCGGACCCAGGGCTACGCCATCTCGCTGCAGGAATGCCTGGTCGGCGAGATCGTGGTCTCGGCCCCCGTCGTCGGCCTCAGCGGCCGGCCGGTCGCCGCCGTCCATGTCGCCACCAGCCTCGACGACCACGACGAGACGACGGTGCGCGAGCAGTTCGCGCCGATGGCCCGCGCCACCGCCCGGCTGATCGCCGGCGGCGACACCAACTGAGCGGCCGGCGATGGACGGCTACATCCGGACCTATTACGCGGCGACGCGCAGCGATGACCGGCGCTGGACGGCGGCATCCGGGACGTACGAGGCCGAGACCTGCGTGATCGGCGGCGGGCTGGCCGGCGTTGCCACCGCGCTGGAACTGGCCGAGCGGGGCCGGTCGGTCTGCCTGCTCGAAAGCTACCGCATCGGCTGGGGCGCGTCGGGCCGCAACGGCGGGTTTGCCAGCCGCGGCTTTCCCGTCGGCATCCTTGACCTGGCCGGGCGCCTGGGGCGCGATGCCGCACTGGGGCTGTGGCAGCTGGCCGGCGGCGCGCTGGCCAAGGTGGGCGAGCGGGCCGAGCGGCTGGGACCCGGTATCCTGCAGGGCCACGGGGGCTTGCGCTGCCGCATGGTCGAGCACCCCGATACCCTGCCCGGCCTGGTCGAGACGCTGAATCGCGATTACGACGCCGGCTTCGTGCATCTGCCGCAGGCCGAACTGCGGGAAATGCTGGCCAGCGAGCGCTACGCCGACGGCTACCTCAACCCGTCGACCCTGCAGATCCAGCCGCTGAACCTCGCCCGCGCCATGGCGGCCGAGGCGGCACGGCTCGGCGCGCGCCTCCACGAGGACAGCGCGGTCGTCGACCTCGACGCCACCGGCCCGGTCAAGCGGGTGCGGACGGCGGGCGCGGAGATCCGGGCGAAGAATGTCGTGCTGGCCGGCGGCGCCTATATGGGCATGCTGCATCCGCGGCTGGGCCTCGCCACCGTGCCGGTCGCGACCTTCGTGATGACCACGCCGCCGATGGCCGATCGCCTGTCGCAGGTGATCCGCGCCACGGCGGCCGTATCCGACACCCGCGTTGCCACCGATTACTATCGCCGGCTGCCCGACGGCCGCCTGCTGTGGGGCGGCCGGGCCAGCGCCTGCGAGCCGGGGCCGGAACGCCTCGCCAAACTCCTGCGCCGCGACGTCGCCGGCATCTACCCGCAGCTTGCCGATATCGAGATCGAGACGGCCTGGGGCGGGGTGATGCCCTACGCCCGCCACCGCATGCCGATCATCGGCCCGCTGGAGCCGGGAGTGTGGGCCGCTTCCTGCTTCGGTGGCCTGGGCCTGACCTCGACGACGCTGGCCGGCGAACTGATCGCCGCGGCCATCGCCGACGGCGACGACCGCTATCGCCGCTTCGCTCCCTTCGCCCCGATCTTCGCCGCCGGCAGCCTCGGCCGCATCGCCTTCCAGGCGATCTACTGGCGCCATCAGCTGGAAGATCGCCTTGCCCGCTTCCGCCACGAGGCCGCCTCATGACCGACGCCATCACCATCTCCGCGGTCCGCAAGCAGTTCGAAGGAGCCGCCAGCCCGGCGCTGGCCGGCGTTTCCTTCACGATCAGACCCAACGAATTCTTCACGCTGCTCGGCCCCTCGGGCTGCGGCAAGACCACGCTGCTGCGCATGATCGCCGGCTTCGAACATCCCGATTCCGGTGACATCCTGCTCGACGGCCAGTCCGTGCTGGGGCTCAATCCCAACCGCCGCCCGGTCAACACGGTGTTCCAGTCCTACGCGCTGTTCCCGCACATGACGGTGGCCGAGAACATCGCCTTCGGCCCGGAGATGCTGGGGCTGAAGCGTCCCGAAATCCGCGAGCGCGTAGGCCGCATGGTCGCCCTCCTCCGCCTCGAAGGCATGGCCGACCGCAAGCCGCGCGAGCTTTCCGGCGGCCAGCAGCAGCGCGTGGCGCTGGGCCGGGCGCTGGCGGCCGCCCCGAAGGTCCTGCTGCTCGACGAACCCTTGTCGGCGCTCGACCTCAAGCTGCGCAAGGAGATGCAGATCGAGCTGAAGCGGCTGCAGCAGGAAACCGGCATCACCTTCATCTTCGTCACCCATGACCAGGAAGAAGCGCTGACGATGTCGGACCGCATCGCGGTGATGGCCCAGGGCCAGGTGATGCAGATCGGCGCGCCGGTCGAGATCTACGAATACCCGGCCAACCGCTTCGTCGCCGAATTCATCGGCGATACCAACCTGGTGGCGGCAACCTGCATCGCGCGCGACGGCGCGGCCGGGCGCTTCGCCATCGCCGGCGGCGCCGACATCGTCGCGGCCGACGCCGGCGAGGCCCGCCCCGGCACCGAGGTCACGCTGGGTTTCCGGCCTGAGCGCGTAACGCTCGGCGGCCCGCTCGCCGCGGTGATGCGCCATGCCGTCTATCTCGGCACCGACGCCCTGCTGCATGCCGGCCTGCCCGACGGCACCATCCTGCGCGCCCGGCTGCGCGCCGGGGGCGCGACGCCGCCGGCCGAAGGCACGACGGTCGGCTTCGGCGTGGCGCCGGAAGCCGTGCGGGTCTTCGCGCCATGAAAATCCGCGGCCTTGTCCCGGCGGCCCCCGCGGCGCTGTTCCTGCTGGCCTTCATGGTCGGACCGCTGCTGCTGATGCTTTATGTCTCCACGCTCGAGCGCGGCGCCTTCGGCGGCGTGGTGTGGGACGCGCACAGCTTCGTCGCCTATGAGAAGCTGGTGTTCGAGCGCGACCTGGTCGGCCGGCTCGGCATCAATCCCGACTACGTCACCATCTTCGCCCGCTCGTTCCGGCTGGCAGCGATCACCACGGCAGTGACGCTCACCATCGGCATTCCGACCGCTCTCTACATGACGATGCTGCCGGCCCGGCGTTCGGCGCTGCTGCTGTTCCTGATCACCGTGCCGTTCTGGACCAACCTGCTGGTACGCAACTTCGCCTGGATCCTGCTGCTCAGGAACGGCGGGCCGATCGACGGCGCCCTCAACTGGCTCGGGGTCGTGTCCGGCCCGATCGACATCCTCTACACGCCGTTCGCCACCGGCATCGGCCTGGCCTATTCCTTCCTGCCCTACATGATCCTGCCGATCTTCGTGGCGATGGAACGCATCGACCGCCGGCTGATCGAGGCGGCCTTCGACCTCGGCGCCAACCGCCTGCAGGTGCTGACCCGCGTCGTGCTGCCGCTGGCCATGCCCGGCATCGTCGCCGGCGGCGTCCTGGTCTTCGTGCCCTGCCTCGGTGCCTATGTCAGCCCCGAGCTGCTCGGCGGCGCCAAGTCGATGATGATCGGCAACCTGATCCAGGCCCAGTTCGGCGCCTCGCGCAACTGGCCGTTCGGCGCCGCGCTGGCCATGGTGCTGCTGGTCATCCTGCTGATGGGCCTCGGCCTGCTCTCGCTTGCCGGCCGGCGGAGGAAGGTGCTGTGACCAACCTGTTCCGCTTCCCCGGTACCGCGACGATCGCGGCCCTGGGCCTTGCCTTCCTCTATCTGCCGATCCTGGCCCTGCTGATCCTGTCGTTCAACGAGAACGACCTGATCACCATCTGGACCGGGTTCTCGACGCGCTGGTATCAGGCCGTCTTCACCAATGTCGACATGCTGCAGGCGGCGCGCAACTCGCTGATCGTCGCCGCCTGCGCGACGCTGTTCGGCACGGCGGCGGCCACGGCCGCGACCCTGGGCGTCGCCCGGTCACGCGCCGCCTGGAAGGCCGCGATCGAAGGCCTGCTGGGGCTGCCGATCCTGGTGCCGGAGATCGTCACCGCGGTCGCCCTGCTGCTGCTGTTCGTCTTCGTCGGCTTCCAGCTCGGGCTGTTCACCGTGATCATCGCCCATACGGTGTTCTGCATTCCCTTCGCCTATTACCCGATCCGCGCCCGGCTGGCCGGCCTCGATCCCGCGCTGTCGGAGGCCGCCGCCGACCTCTACGCCGACCCGGCGCGCCGCTTCCTGCGCATCGAACTGCCGTTGCTGGCGCCGGGGATCGCGGCTGGCGCGATGCTCGCCTTCATCTCGTCGCTGGGCGATTTCGTCATCACCTATTTCGTCGCGGGGCCGGGCGCCACCACCCTGCCCGTCTACATCTTCGGCATGATCCGCATCGGCATCACCCCTGAGGTCAATGCCCTGTCAGCCGTCATGCTGCTCGCCTCGATCCTGCTGATCTCGATCGCCTTTCTGCTGGGACGCTATTCCGACAAACAGTCTAACAAGGGGAAGAGTTAAATGACGCGTTACGCCCGCCTGCTCGCCACCGCGGTGGCCCTCGTCTGCGCACCCGCGCTGGCCCATGCCCAAGACAAGGTCCTGCAGCTCTATTCCTGGGCGAACTACGTTCCGCCCGACCTGTTGAAGCGGTTCGAGGCCGAGACCGGCATCAAGGTCCAGGTCGACGTCTACGATTCCAACGACACGATGCTGGCCAAGCTGCAGGCCGGCGGTGGCGGTTACGACATCGTCGTGCCGACCAACTCGATCCTCGGCACGATGATCAAGACCGGCCTGCTGCAGAAGGTCGACGCCGCCAAGCTCGCCAACTTCGCCAATGTCGACAAGCCGTTCGACAAGCCCGACGTCGATCCGAACCGCGACTACTCGGTGCCCTACATGTGGGGCTCGACCGGCTTCACCTATGATTCGGCAAAGGTGCCCGGCGGCAAACTGACCGAGAGCTGGAAGGAATTCTTCGAACCGCGGCCCGAGCTGGCCGGCAAGATCGCGGCACTGGGCGACCAGGGCGAGATGTTCACCGCCGGCGCCCTCTACCTCGGCATCGATACCTGCACCGAGAAGCCCGAGGATGCGCAGAAGATCCTCGACCTGCTCCTGAAGCAGAAGCCCGACATCAAGATCTACTCCTCGACCGGCACGATCGACCGCGTCGCGGCGGGCGAGGTCGTGATGCACCAGCAGTGGAACGGCGCGGCCTATCGCGCGCGCCTCAAGCTGCCGACCGCGGTGTTCGTCTACCCGGCCGAGGGCATGAACCTCTGGGGCGACAATTTCGCCGTGCCGAAGGGGGCGAAGAACGTCGAGAACGCCAAGACCTTCATGAACTGGATGATGGATCCGAAGAACGCGGGCGAAGCCTCGAACTTCTCCGGCTACAACAATGCCATCAAGGGTTCGGCGGCGTTCATGAAGCCCGAGATGCGCGACGATCCGGCGATCAACCCGCCGGAGGCGATGAAGGCCCGCTTCCGCCCGGTCAAAGATTGCTCGCTGAAGAACCGCGAGCTGCGCGACGGCGTCTGGACGCGGCTGCGTCGCTGACCATGTCGATCGCGGTCCTTGAAACCCAGGGGTCGGCGCATGAGCGCGGCCGTCAGCACGGTGTGCTGATGGCCGCGGCCATCGCCGCCAATGTCGAGACCTATCTCGATCGCTTCGCCGCCGGCGGCCTCGACCGCGACACGGCATTGGCCGCGGCCGAAGCCTGGATCCCCCGGCTGGCGCGGATCAACCCGGCCTATCATGAGGAGATGGTCGGCATCGCCGCCGGCGCCGACCTGCCCTTGCGCGTCGTCTCGCTGCTCAACGTCCGCTACGAACTCACCTACGGCGTGTTCGGCGCCGAGGCCAAGGCCAAGACCAAGGGCACGCCCGAGCCCGACGGCTGCACGGCTTTCGGCCTGCTGCCGGAACGGACCGAGAGCGGCCATGTCGTCCTCGGCCAGAACTGGGACTGGCTGGAACGCGTCCGGGGCAAGAGCTTCGTGATGCGCGCCCGGCGCGAGGGCCAGCCCGATTTTCTCGCCGTCATGGAGGCCGGCATCGTCGGCGCCAAGATGGCGGTGAACGAGCATGGCATCGGCCTGTGCATCAACGGGCTGGTGTCGGCCCGTGACGGTGTCAACGACGGGGCCAAGCCGTTCCACGTCCGCTGCCGCGAGATCATCGATGCCCGCCGCTACGACCATGCGCTGCTGGCGATCCTGGCCGGGGCCCGCATGGGCTCGGCCAATTTCCTGGTCGGCACGGCCGAGGGCGAGATCATCGATATCGAGACCACGCCCGACGATCATGCCTGCATCTACCCGGTCGACGGCGTGATCACCCATGCCAACCATTTCGAGGCGATGCCCGGCATCGGTTCGCGCATGGAGACGATCTCGGCCGGCACGTTGTTCCGGGGCGACCGGCTGCGCCGCCTGCTCGCCCGCGGCGGCGCGCGGATCAGCCAGGATTACATGCGCGCCTGCCTCTCGGACCATGTCAGCCACCCGCAGGGGATCTGCCGGCACCCTGATCCTGACGTCGTCGATGCCAAGCGGACGGTGACCGCGGTCGCCGTGCTGATCGACCTCGACGAGCGCCGGATCGCGGTGGCCGACGGCCCGCCCTGCGAGACGCCGTTCGAGAATTTCACGCTCTGACGGTCAGGGTCGGGCCCGTTCCTGCTGGCCCGATCCGCTCTCCTCCAGCCGCGCCTCGGCACCGGCGATCAGCAGGCTCAGCCCCGCCTCGAACAGCGCCCCCGGGCCGCCCTGCCGGTAATGGCCGATGGCGGCGGCGGTCAGCGGATGGCTGGCCGCCGCGGCGTCGAGATCGGCGGCCCCGCCGGTCTGCTCGGCCTGTTCCTCCAGCACGCAGCCGACGACATAGCGGCCGATCGCGACCAGCAGGTCCATCGCCAGCCCCGGGGTGAAGCCGGCCTGGGCCAGGAACGCCAGCTGGGTTTCGACCTGCGGCAGCGCGCCCGGGGCGGCCTCGGTGCCGGCATGGACCCGGGCGCCGTCGCGATGGCTGAGCAGCGCGCCGCGGAAGCTGCGCGCGTTGGCGCGCAGGAAATCGCGCCAGTCCTGGCCCGGCCGGGGCAGGCGCACGGCGTGGCCGCGGGCCAGGATCTCCAGATTCAATGCATCGAGCAGCGCGCGTTTCGAGCGGAAATGCCAGTACAGCGCCGGCTGCTGCACGCCGAGGCGGCGGGCCAAAGCGCGCGTGGTCAGGCCGTCGACGCCGGCTTCGTTCAGAAGCCCGAGCGCCGCCTCGACGATCCGCTGCCGGTCCACCTTCATGACGGTTCTTTATCATTGATAAAGAAATTTATCGACGATAAATATCGCTGCCATGACCTGGGGCTACAAACTGATCCTGGCGACCGTGACCCTTGATGCCGCGGGCATCGGGCTGGTGCTGCCGATCATTCCGCGGCTGTTGCGCGATGTCGGCCATACCGCCGATATCGGCTGGCAGATGGGCCTGTTCCTCGGCCTCTATGCCGCGATGCAGTTCGTCTGCGCCCCGGTCGTCGGCGCGCTGAGCGACCGCTTCGGCCGGCGGCCGGTGCTGCTCGCCGCGCTGAGGGGCGCCACCGTGGATTACCTGTTCATGGCCGGGGCGCCGACCCTGACGCTGCTGTTCCTCGGCCGGGCGATCGCCGGCGTCACCGGCGCCTCGGTCGCGGTCGCCAATGCCTACGTCGCCGACATCACCCCGGAAGACCAGCGCGCCCGCCGCTTCGGCCATCTCAGCGCCTGTTTCGGCGTCGGGTTCATCCTGGGGCCGGCGCTGGGCGGGCTGCTCGGCGACATTTGGATCCGCGCGCCGTTCCTGGCCGCGGCGGCGCTGAACGGCCTCAACCTCGCGCTGGCACTGTTCCTGCTGCCGGAATCGCGGCGGGGCGAGCGGGCGGCGTTCGACCGGGGGGCCCTGAACCCGCTGGCGCCGCTGCGCTGGGCCTTCGCCTTCCCTGCCCTGCTGCCGCTGCTGGCGGCCTTCGTGGTGATGACGCTGGTCGGCGAGGTCGGGGCCACGGTCTGGGTGATGTATGGCGAGGACAAGTTTGCCTGGAACGGCCTGATGGTCGGGCTGTCGCTGGCCGGTTTCGGCCTGTTCCATGCGGGTGCCCAAGCCTTCGTCGCCGGCCCGGTCGCCGAACGGTTCGGCGCACGCGGGGCGATCTTCGTCGCCATCGCCGCCGATAGCGCGGCCTACGTGCTGATCGCCCTGGTCACGCAAGGCTGGATGGCTTTCCTGCTGTTCCCGCTGTTCTGCCTCGGCGGCATCGGCGCCCCGGCGCTGCAATCGCTGATGTCGGCCCGGGCCGGCGAGGACCACCAGGGCCGGCTGCAGGGGGTGATGGCCAGCATGGCGGGCCTTGCCAGCATCATCGGCCCGCCGGCGATCAGCCTGGGCTACTTCGCCACCCGCGATGCCTTCCCCGGCTTCGTCTGGGTCGCCGGCGCGGCGCTCTACCTGCTCTGCCTGCCGCTGATCAGGACGCGTCAATCCGCCTGAGGACGGCCTTGATAGCGACTTAAATGACCAATCTTCGCTCCGGCGAAAGCCGGAGCCTAGGGTAAGCGCCGTGGCGCTTGCGACGCCCCTTGCCCTGGATCCCGGCTTTCGCCGGGATGACCATGGCTTTTGGGGCGAGCATCGAAGCCTTAAGCGGCCTATTTGTCGTGATTGGCGGTAGCCGCCAGGAAATCGCCCAGGCGGTCGAGGCGGCCTTCCCAGCTTGCCCGCCGCTCGTTGATCCAGCGTTCGGCCTGGGACAGGGCCGCCGGCTCGATCCGGCAGGTGCGCACGCGGCCGATCTTCTCGGTACGGATCAGGCCCGAGGTTTCCAGCACCTGCAGATGCTGCAGCACCGAGGGCAGCGACATCGACAGCGGTTCGGCCAGTTCCTTGACCGAGGCCGGCCCCCGGCTCAGCCGGTCGATCATGTCGCGCCGGGTCTGATCGGCCAGGGCCTGGAACATGCGATCGAGGGCTGCGGCGGCTTGGTTAACCATAAGCCTATCTATCGCCGCCCGGCCGGCCGATCAAGTCCCGCAGAAGGTCGCCGTCACCCGCTCGAAATCCTGCGGCGGCTCGGCATAGGCCTCCCGCCCCGGCTGGTCGTCGAAGGGCCGCGACAGGACCTCGTGCAGGGTTTCGAACGGCCCGTAGTCGCCCAGCTCGATCGCCGCCGCGATCACGTCCTCGATACGGTGGTTGCGCGGGATGAAGGCGGGGTTGACCGCCCGCAGGGCCGCCGCGCGGTCGCCGGTTTCGCGCGCCAGCCGTTCGCGCCAGCGCGGCAACCAGGCGTCGACCGCTTCCGGATCGGCGAACAGGGCGCGCAGGCGCCATTCGCCGTCCGGCGTCACGGCATCGGCCAGGCGGCGGAAGGTCAGCGTGAAATCCGCGCCTTGCGCCGCCATCGCCTGCATCAGTTCCCGGGCCAGGGCAAGGTCGTCGTCCTCGGCCGTTTCCAGCCCGATCTTGGCCCGCAAACCCCGGTGATAGGCGGCCTCGAAGCGCGGCGCGAAACCATCCAGCGCGGCATGCGCCTCGGCGACCTGCGCCTCCTCCTCGTCGGCCAGCAGCGGCAGCAGGCATTCGGCCAGCCGGGCCAGGTTCCACTGGGCGATGCGCGGCTGGTTGCCGTAGGCGTAGCGCCCGCCCTGGTCGATCGAGGACAGCACCATGCCGGGGTCGTAGGCATCCATGAAGGCGCAGGGGCCGTAATCGATGGTTTCGCAGGCGACCGACATGTTGTCGGTATTCATCACGCCGTGGATGAAACCGACCAGCAGCCAGCGGGCGATCAGCTCGGCCTGGCCCGCGACGACGGCGTCGAGCAAGGCCCGGTACGGCGCGCCGGCGAGATCGGGATAGTTGTGGGCGACGACGTGGTCGGCCAGCAGCCGGAGGCCTTCGACGTCGCCGCGCGCGGCGAAGTACTGGAAGGTGCCGACGCGCACGAAGCTGGTTGCCACCCGTGCGATGACCGCACCGGGCAGCGGCCGGTCGCGGAACACGGTGTCGCCGGTGGTGACCGCCGCCAGCGCCCGCGTCGTCGGAATGCCCAGTGACGCCATCGCCTCGCTGACCAGATATTCGCGCAGCACCGGCCCCAGCGCGGCGCGGCCGTCGCCGCGGCGCGAGAACGGCGTCGGGCCGGATCCCTTCAGCTGGATATCGTAGCGCCGGCCGTCGATCCCGACGACCTCGCCCAGCAGCAAGGCCCGGCCATCGCCCAGCTGGGGCACGAAATTGCCGAACTGATGGCCCGCATAGGCCATCGCCAGCATCTCGGCCCCCGCCGGCACGGCATTGCCGGCCAGCACGGCGACGCCCTCGGGCGACGCCAGCGCGTCCGGATCGAGGCCGAGATTGAGCGCCAGATCGCGATTGACGCGGATCAGCCGGGGCTCGGCCACCGGCGTCGGGGCAAGCCGCGCGAAGAAACGGTCGGGCAGCCGGGCGTAGCTGTTGTCGAACGGGAAATGCAGGGTCATGGCCCGATCTTAGACCGGGCCGCGCCCTCACACCACGTCCTGCTCGATCGCCCCGAAGATCGAGCGGCCGTCGCCCGTCGCCATCTCGATCCGCACCCGGTCGCCGGGCCGCAGGTAGGGTGTCGCCGCGGTGCCGGTGGCAATGGTCTCCAGCATGCGCCGCTCGGCGATGCAGCAGGACCCGGTGGCCGTATCCCGGTTCGACACCGTGCCGGCACCGACCAGGCTGCCCGCCGTCAGCCGGCGGGTCCTGGCCGCATAGGCGATCAACTCGGCATAGCTGAAGGTCATGTCGGTGCCGGCATTCGGGCTGCCGAAGACATCGCCGTTCAGCCGGACTTCCAGCGGCCGGTGGATCCGGGCGCCATCCCAGGCCGCGCCGAACTCGTCCGGCGTCACTACCACGGGCGACAGCGCCGAGGACGGCTTGGAATGGACGAAACCGAAGCCCTTGGCCAGCTCGGCCGGGATCAACCCGCGCAGCGACACGTCGTTGACCAGCACGAACAGGCGGATCGCCGCGGTCGCCTGCGCGACGGTGGCGCCCATCGGCACGTCGTCGACGATCGCCGCGATCTCGGCCTCGAAATCGCAGCCCCAATCCTCGGGCCCCGCCGGGATCGGGTCGGTCGGCCCGAGGAACGAGTCCGACCCGCCCTGGTACATCACCGGGTCGGTCCAGAACGACGGCGGCATGGCGGCGCCGCGCGCCTTGCGCACCAGTTCGATGTGATGGACGTAGGCCGAGGAATCGAGCCACTGATAGGCCCGCGGCAGCGGCGGGCCCAGCATCGTTGGGGCCAGGGCGAAGCCGAGCCGCTCGTTGTCGTTCAGGGCGGCGTAAGTCGCCTGCAACGCGCCTTCGGCCGCCGCCCAGTTGTCGAGCGCCCCCTGCATCGTGGCCGCGACCTCGGGCACCGTGAGGGCGCGCGACAGATCGCGCGCGACCACGACCAGCGTGCCGTCGCGCCCGCCGCTGCGCAGGCTGCCCAGCTTCATTTGAGGAATTCCTTCCAGCTGTCGACATAACCCGGGCGCTCGACGCCCAGGGCGGCGTCGCCCAGGGTCAAGGGATCGCGGCTGTCGATGTTGATCGCGACCTCGTCGGTCCGGGTGCGGGCAGCCGCGGCCCCGGCGGCGAAGGCCAGCGGATGCGGCCCGTGCGGCAGGCCGGCGGGATGATAGGTCATCATGCCCGGCTCCATGTTGTCGCGGCTGAAGAACTGGCCGCGATGGAAGAACACCAGTTCGTCGTAATCGTCGTTGGAATGGAAGAACGGCACCTTCAGCGCGCCGGGATCGCTCTCGATCGGCCGCGGCACGAAGGTCGCGACGACGAAGCGCCCGGCCTCGAACGTCGTATGGGCCGAGGGCGGCAGGTGGTAGCGATGGCTCATCAGCGGCCTGATATCGCGCCAGTTCAGCCGCACCGGCATCAGCGTGCCCTTCCAGCCCAGCGCATCCAGCGGGTTGTAGGGGTAGACCACCTCCGACAGCGCCTTGCCGCGCTTGATCCGCACGCGCCAGCGCCGATCGTCCTGCTGAGCGCGGAATTCATCGTCGATCTCAGGGACGGCCAGCACGCCCGGATCGAACTGGGCGTGCGCGCCGACCAGGCCGCGATCGGGCAGGCGATAGCGATCGCCGGTTGCCTCGATCAGCAGCGCGGTCACCGGCCCGTCCGGTTCGATCCGCCACATCGTGCCGCGGGGCAGCAGGATGTAGTCGCCTTCGGCGAAGCCGAGCCGGCCGTAATCGCAGAACAGCCGGCCGCTGCCCTGGTGGATGAAGATCAGCTCGTCACCGTCGGCGTTGCGTACCAGGTGGTCCATCGCCGCGCCGCAGCGCCATTGGCGCAGCGCCAGGGCCGGCCCGGAAGCGATCAGGCCCGCTTCCCAGGGCGAGGACGCGACGGCGGCCAGGCCGTTCAGGTCGACCGCGCGCGGCCGCAGCGGCCCGGTCCAGTCGAGCCAGGCGGTCGGCGGCCGGCGATGGTAGAAATGGGTCGAGGCGCCCGCGAACCCTTCCGCGCCGACCTCGCGCTCATAGGTGCCGACCGGCAGGTCGGCATGGGCTTGGACGGCCGCAATGCCGGCACGATGCGGCGGGCAGAGGCGCGGGGCCCCGCTCACGCCTGCACCACGCCGCGGGCGATCTGGTCGCGCTCGATCGCCTCGAACAGCGCCTTGGCATTGCCTTCGCCGAAGCCGTCGTTGTCGCGCCGCTCGATGAATTCGAAGAAGATCGGGCCCAGCAGCGGCTTGGAGAAGATCTGCAGCAGCAGCTTCCATTGGGCCCCGTCCTGCACGCCGTCGACCAGCACGCCGTTGCGCCGCAGCCGGGCGATATCCTGGCCATGGCCCGGCAGGCGGCCGTCGACGCCGTCGTAATAGCTGGCGGGGATGTTCATGAAGCCGATGCCGCGGCCGGCCACGGCCTCGAGCGTCTCGTTCAGGTCGCGCGCGGCCAGCGCCACGTGCTGCACCCCCTCACCCTTGTAGAGATCGATGTACTCCTGGACCTGGCTTGCCGCCTCGGTCGGTTCGTTGACCGGGATGCAGATGCCGTCGCAGGGGCTTTTCATCGCCCGCGTCCGGAAGCCGGTCGCGGTGCCCTTGGCATCGAGATAGAACACGTCGCGGAAGCCGAAGATGTCGCGATAGAAATCGCACCACTTGTCCATCTGGCCCTGTTCGACGCAATGGGTCAGGTGGTCGACGGCGACGAGGCCGGCGCCGGCCGGCGCGGCATCGGGCTCCCAGTCGAACCCGGCATCGATCGCCTGCTGGCTCGCCGCGTCGATCAGATAGAGCAGGCTGCCGCCGATGCCGTCCAGCACCAGGCCCGGCAGGGTCGCGTCCCCGCGATGGGCCGTGGCACCCAGCGACGTGGCGCGCCCGAACGCCCGGGGCCCATCCTTGACGCGGAAGGCGATGGCCGAGACCGATGGGCCATGCGCGTCGGCGAAGCGCCGGGCATGGCCTTCCGGGTCGGCGTTGACGATGAAATCGATGCCGCCCTGGCGCCAGATCGTCAGCGGCCGGGCGCGATGGCGCGCAACCTCGGTGAAGCCGAGCCGGGCGAACAGGCCGGTCAGCACATCGGGATCGGGCGCGCTGAATTCGATGAAGGCCATGCCCTCGGTGCCGGCGGGGTTGTCGCGCCCGGCCGCGGCGGTCTTCTCGATCGGAATACCCATGACGTCCTCCTTAACCCAGCAACAACGCATCGTCGGCGAGGGTTTCGCCGCGCACGTCCTCGAACATCGCCAGCAGGTCGGGCACGCCGAGAGACGCGCGGCTGTCGCCTGCCACGTCCAGCGCGATCCGCCCCTCATGCATCATGATCGTGCGCCCGCCATGATCCAGGGCCTGGCGCATCGAATGCGTCACCATCAGCACGGTCAGCCCGGCATCGGCGACGATGCGGTCGGTCAGCTCCAGCACGAAGGCCGCCGTACGCGGATCCAGCGCCGCGGTATGCTCGTCCAGCAGCAGGATCTTCATCGGCTGCAACGTCGCCATTACCAGGGTGACGACCTGGCGCTGGCCGCCCGACAACAGGCCCATGCGGTCGCCCAGGCGGTTTTCCAGCCCCAGGCCCAGCCCGGCCAGCCGCTCGCGAAACCGGGCGCGCAACCTGCCGTCCAACGCCGCGCCGAGGCCGCGAACCTGGCCGCGCGCGGCAGCGAGGCTCAGGTTCTCCTCGATGCTGAGGTCGCCGCAGGTGCCGGCCAGCGGATCCTGGAAGACCCGCGCCACCTCGCGCGCCCGCGCCCAGGCCGGGCGGGTGCCGAGATCGACGCCGTCGATGGCGACGCGGCCCTCGTCGGCAAAGACGTCGCCGGCCAGCAGGTTCAACAGGGTGCTCTTGCCCGCGCCGTTCGAGCCGATGACGGTGACGAACTGGCCGGCGGGGATGCGCAAGGAGACGCCGTCCAGCGCCCGCCGCTCGGTCGGCTGGCCGCGATTGAAGCTGACCTCGACGCGATCGATCTCGATCATGGCGCGGTCCTCGCCGTGGCCCGCGCTGCATTGCGCCTGGGCGCCAGCCGGCGGCGCAGCCGGGGCAGCACCAAAGCGAGGCCGACCAGCACGGCGGTGATCAGGTTGAGGTCCTGGGCCTGAAGCCCGAGGAATTCGGCATTCAGCGCCACGGCGATGGCCAGGCGATAGAGGATCGAACCGACGACGACGGCCAGGACCGTCCAGATCACCCCTCGCCCCGGCGCCAGGGTCTCGCCGATGATCACCGAGGCCAGGCCGATCACGATCGTGCCGATGCCCATCGAGACGTCGGCCGCCCCCTGGCTCTGCGCGAACAAGGCACCGGCCAGCCCGACCAGGCCGTTGGAAAGGCCGAGGCCCAGGATCGTCATCCAGCCGGTATCGATGCCGTTGGCCCCGGCCATGCGCGGGTTGTTGCCCGCCGCCCGCATGGCGAGGCCCAGCCGCGCGGTGAGGAAACGGCCGAGCAACAGCGCCACCCCGCCGGTGACGATCAGGAAGGCAAGCGGATAGAGCTGCGATGGCGGCATGCCCTCGAACGGCGTGAACACCGTGCGCTCGCCGATCAAGGCGATGTTGGGCCGGCCCATGATGCGCAGGTTGATCGAGAACAGTGCGATCATCACGAGGATGCCGGCCAGCAGATGCAGGATGCCGAGCCAGACGGTCAGCCAGGCGGTCAGCATGCCGGCGATCATGCCGGCCGCGATCGCCGCGGCCGTCGCCGCCCAAGGATCGATCCCGCCCGCGATCATCACCCCGGCAACGGCGGCCCCCAGTGGGAACGAGCCATCAACGGTGAGGTCGGGGAAGTTCAGTACCCGGAAGGAGAGATGGACGCCCAGCGCCACCAGCCCGAACAGCAGGCCGGTCTCGAGGGCGCCGAGCAGGGCGAAGATGGTCATTCGACGATCCGCTTGGCGCGGGCCATGACCGACGGCGGCACGGTGAGGCCGATCGCCTTGGCCATACCGGCATTGAGCGCGACGTCGAGGTTCTTCGGCTCGGCCACCGGGATGTCGCCCGGCTTCTCGCCGGCCAGGATCCGGCGCACCATGTCGGCCGCGACCTTGCCGCTTTCATAGTAGTCGACGCCGACGGCGGCGACCGCGCCGCGATCGACGTTCAGCGCATCCGAGGCAAAGACCGGCAGCTTGGTTTCCTGCGAGAAGCGGTGCACCACCTCGAAGGTCGAGACCACGGTATTGTCGTTGGGCACGTAGACCGCCTGGACCTTGCCGACCAGGTTCTGCAGGGCGCCGGACACGTCGGTCGGCTTGGTGACGATGGCCGGGATGATCTGCCAGTTGCGCGGGCCGATCTCGCGCTTCAGCCGGTCGACCTGGGCACGCGAATTGGCCTCGCCGGCATTGTAGACGATGCCCATGGCCTTCAGGTTGGGCACCATCTCGTCGATCACGGTCAGCACCGGTTCGAACGGCGTCGAATCGATCGTGCCGGTGACGTTGCGGCCGGGTTTTTCCAGGTTGTCGACCAGCTTGGCGGCGACGGGATCTGAGATCGCGGAGAACACGATCGGGGTATCGCGGATCGCGGCCACCATGGCCTGGGCCACCGGCGTCGACAGGGCGACGATCGCATCGGGCTTGTCGCCGGCGAACTTGCGCGCGATCTGGCCGGCGGTGACCGGGCTGCCCTGCGCGCTCTGCACCTCGATCTTGTAACCCTTCGCCTCGGTGATGCCGGCATCGCGCAGACCGTCCTGCACGCCCTTCATCGCGCGATCCAGTGCCGGGTGTTCGACGAAGGTCGCGATGGCGATCCGCTTGTCGGCGGCCTGGGCCGCGGCGGCGATCAGCGCGGCAGTCAGGATCACGGCGGTGATGCCGCCCTTGGTGAGCAAGCCCATGGGTTTTCCTCCTCAGCAGTCCGGCGCTGTCTGCCGCGCCGGTTCGAGGAATTATTATTTTCAAAATGAAAATATTTCAAAACTTATTTTCATAATGAAAATGATGCACTGTGGCGCTATCCAAACAGTTGGGAGTACGCCCCGTGACCGACACAGCCGCCGAGACCGCCGACATCCTCGACCTCGGCCATTGGCTGCCCGCGCGCTGCTCGGTCATCGCCAACCGCGTCTCGGCCTGCCTGGAATCGATGTATGGTGAGCGGTTCGGGCTGTCGGTGCCGGGCTGGCGAATCATGGCCAATCTCGGCCGCTACGCCCCGCTGTCGGCCAAGGAAGTGACCGAGCGCACGGCAATGAACCACGTCCAGGTGACCCGCGCCGTCGACCAGATGGAAGCCGTCGGCCTGGTCAGCCGCAAGGCCGATCCGGCCGACCGCCGCCGGGTCGAACTGCGCCTGACGCGCAAAGGTGCCGCCGCCTATCGCGAGATCGTGCCGCTGGCCCGCGCGATCGAGGAAGCGCTGCTCAGCGGCCTGACCGCGGCCGAGCGCGACATGCTCGACCGGCTGTCGGCCAGGGTCGAGGCCCGTGCCGAGGAAATGCTGCCCGACGGTGTCGACTGGCGCCGCTTCGTGTAGAGTGCGCCCCGCAATCAAGCGGGGGGACGCCTCAGATGATCGAACGCCAGGTCAAGATCGCCACGGCCGCGGGGGCCATGAACACCTTCATCAGCCATCCGGAGCGCGGCGGGCCGCATCCGGTGGTGCTGTTCTACATGGATGCGCCGGGCATCCGCGAGGAGCTGCGCGACATGGCCCGGCGGATCGCCGCGGTCGGCTATTACGTGATGCTGCCGAACATGTACCACCGCGGCGGCGTCGAGGATCTCGGGCCGATCGATCCCGATCCGGAAAGCCCGATGCGCCAGCGCATGACCGCGCTGATGCGCAGCCTCGACATCCCGCTGGTGATGGACGACACCGACACGTTGCTGGCCTTCGCGGATGCCGATCCCGCAGCCGATTCCGAGCGCATCGGCACGGTCGGCTATTGCATGAGCGGGCAATATGCGCTGGGCGCCGCGGCGCGTTATCCCAACCGGGTCAAGGCCGCCGCCTCGCTCTACGGCACCTGGCTCGTCACCGACAAGCCGGACAGCCCGCATCTCACCGTCAGGGATGCCCGCGCCGAGATCTACATCGCCTTCGCCGAGACCGACCAGTACGTGCCGCTCGACTGGATCGCGCCGCTGAACCAGTCGTTGAGCACCGCGGGCCTGCGCCACGAGGTCGAACTCTACAAGGCCGCCGACCACGGCTTTGCCTTCCCCCAGCGCCGCACCTACGACCGCGCGGCGTCGGAACGGCACTGGGAGCGGCTGTTCGCGCTGTTCGGGCGCAACCTCGCCTGAAAAAGCGAATCGTCATCCCGGCGAAAGCCGGGATCCAGGGCAAGGCCGCCGCAGCCGGCACCGCACTTTCCCTGGGTTCCGGCTTTCGCCGGAACGACGATCGGCCTTTAAGATGCCGAGCGGAGCGTTAAGCCGGCCGCGCCGTTTTTACTTCGCAAGCTTTGCCAGCACCTCGGCTGGCAATTGCCGGCCGGGATCGAGCAGCCCCATCGGGAACGGCCAGTCGGAGCCGAAGCGGATGTTCTCCGGCCCGAAGACCTCGGCGGCGAGCGCCAGCGCCGCCGGATCGTGGGCGATGGTGTCGACGGTGAAGCGGCGCAGCTGGGCGCGCGGCGGCGGCAAGGTGGTATCGAGGCCGGGCCGCGCGGTGTCGAAGCCCTGCTGCCAGCGCCCGGCCACCATCGCCGTCACGCCGCCGGCATGGGCCAGGCAGAAGCGGATGTCGGCGTGGCGCACCAGCACGCCGCCGAACACCAGATGGCCGACCGCGAGCGCGGTCTCGCAAGGGTTGCCCAGCAGGTTTTCCAGATAGAACCGGCCCTGGCGCTCATCGGCGCAATGACCGGGATGCAGGAAGACGAAAGCCTTGCGGTCGTTCAGGGCCTGCCACAGCGGCTCCAGCGCGACGTCGGAGAAACACACCGGCGTATCGCCGCCGGCGGCGAGCGAGAAGCCGGCGCCGTCGCGGCCGCGCACGATCTCGACGGCGAGATCGGCATGCTCGACCGGCACGTGGAACAACGGTTGCAGCCGGCCGGGCCAACGGGCGCAGATCGCGGCAAGGCCATCGTTCAGATAGGCGCACCAATCGGCCGCGGCCGCGGCATCGAGATGCTGGCGGTAGGTCGGCGGCGGGGCCGAAACCAGGGCCTGCGCCACGCCGCGTTCGTCCATCCAGGCGATCAGCGCCTCCGGCTGGAACAGCGCCTTGATGCCGACCTTGGCGCCGTCGATCGTCATCGTCCCAGCCTCGAAGGTCACGCCGGAGAGGCCGGCCAGCCGGTCGGCATCGACCGGGATCAGATGGGCATGGACGTCCAGCGCGATCATCAGCGCGGCTCGAGATTGGCGTTCATCTCGCCGCCCCAGAATTCCGGCGACCATTCCGGGCCCCAGGTGTAAGGCAGGTCCTGCCAGTCGCGCGTCACCCAGGCCTCGGTTATCTTGTCCATATCGGCGTAGTACTCGACCCAACTGCCCCAGGGATCGCGGACATAGTGGAACAGGTTGGAGGCGACGGCATGCCGGCCCGGCCCGAAACCTTCCTTGTAGCCGGCCTTGCGCATGCGCCAGGCGCCATAGCCGATGTCGTCGAAGCTGGCGACCTGGAAGCTGGCATGCTGGAAGCCGCGATGGCTGCCGTTGATCAGGCCGAAGCAGTGATGGTCGATCACCCCCTCGCCCGCCGCCATGAACGCGACCTTGCCCTTGGCCCGGTCGGTGGTGCGCAGGCCCAGCGCCTGTTCGTAGAAGGCTTCCGCCTTCTCCCAGTCGGCGGTGAACAGCAACAGATGCCCGATGCGCAGCGGCCCGCGATCCTTGGGCAGTTCCTGCCACAGGTTGACGTCGACCCGATCGCTGCGCCCGCCGAGGTTCAGCGGATGCAGGTCGACCACCTCGACCGCCTGCGGCAGGCGCGGCACCAGGTTGATCCAGGTACCCCAGGGATCCTGGAACCAGAGGCCGTCGCGCTTGGCCGCGCCCGGCGCGCTTTCCCGCACGTCGAGGGCGAGGCCCTTCAGATGGTCGGCGAAGCGCGCGACATCGTCGGGGCGGATATGGAAGGCAACATGGTCGAGGCGCTTCTCGCGCCCCGGCACCAGGAAGACCTCATCCTCGTGGCGCCCGGGGCTGCGCAGGGCGACGGCCTGATCGGATGCCGCCCCGGCCAGGCCGAAGCGCTCGTAGAACTGCTGCCCGATCTCCAGATCGGGCACCGTGAGGCCATAGCCGGCGAGGCCGAGAACCTTGGGGGCGGACATCCGTCTTCTCCTTACGCGGCCGCGGAGGCCAGTACGATATCCGACTGGCCGGCAAGATCGCCCGCCACCAGCCGGTTGCGCAATTCGCCCAGCCCCGAGCCGCGCACGATCACCTCGTCACCCTCCCCGAGGAAGACCTGGGGGTCGCGGGCATTGCCGACGCCGGCCGGCGTGCCGGTCAGCAGTATGTCGCCGGGCTGCAGCGTCATGCCGAACGACAATTCGGCGATCAGTTCGGGGATGCGGAAGGCCATCTGGGCGACCGAGGCATCCTGCATGACCCGGCCGTTGACCAGGCATTGCAGCCGCACCGCATAGGGGTCGAAGCCGGTCGCGGGCACGAGCCACGGGCCCAGCGGCATGGTGCCGTCGATGCTCTTGCCCTTCAGCCACTGCCCGCCATGGCGGCGCTGCAGGTCGCGCTGCGACACGTCGTTGGCCAGGCAATAGCCCCAGACATGGTCCATCGCCCGCTCGGCCGGAATCGAACGCCCGGCCTTGCCGATGATCACCACCATCTCGGCCTCGTAATCCCACTTGGCCGAGATCCGCTGATCATGGACGATGGGATCGTAGGGGCCGATCACCGCGTCGGGTCCCTTGGTGAAGAAGGTCGGCGCGGTCGGCTTGGGCACATCCTGCCCCTCCCGCTTGCCCTTGCCTTCCTCGAAATGATCCCAGTAGTTCCAGCCGGTGCACAGGATGTCGCGGCGGAAACGGTCGATCGGGCTGAGGAACGCCAGGCCGTCGCGCGGCAGACGCACCGCCGACGGATCGGCCAGCGCGGCATCGGCGCGGGCCAGGCCTTCGGCGCCGGCCGCGATCAGCGACACCATGCCGGCATCGCCGGGCAGCAGCACGGCCTCGGTCTCGGTCAGGGCGGCCAGATGCGGCCGCCCCTGATGCTCGATGCGGGCAAGGCCGATCATTGGGGCAGCACGGCGATGGCGCTGATCTCGATCAGGTAGTCGGGCGAAACCATCTTGGTCACCTCGACCATCGTCGAGGCCGGCAGCGGTTCCTTGAAATATTCGCGGCGGACCTTATGGATGGTCTCGAAATGCTCGATGTTACGGACATAGACGTCGACGCGGCAGACATCGTCCAGCGTGCCGCCGGCGGCCTCGACCGCGGCCTTGACGTTCTCGCAGACCTGGCGGGTCTGCACCTCGATATTGCCGATGCCGGCGATCGAGCCGTCGGCGCAGCGCGCGGTCATGCCGGAGATGAAGACCAGCCGGCCCGACGCCTCGATCATCGTGGCATGCGAGAAATGGCCGTTGGGCTGGCGCAGCTTGGGGGACTTCAGTTGGGTCTTGGGCATCACGGGTTTCCCTGGAATGAGGCGAGATCGTCGGGGCCGAGACCTAGGGCCCGGCCGAGGGTGGAAAGCTTGGCGAGCGTGTCGGCGGCGACGGGGCAGGCTTCCGCCCGGGCCTGCGCCGTCGCCCAGGCCGGTTCGCCCGGGGTGAAGATGCGCTCGGTGCCGGGCGCCGGCCTGGAGCCGCGGATGCGATCGGCGAAGGCGCCGGCATCGCCGATGAAATCGAGCAGGGGCCGGAAGCGCGCGACGTCGAGGCCGAGGAAGAAATGCGCGCAAGCGTAGGGATCGGCCGGATCGCCGTAGAGCGGCCGCACCGCCTCGCCGATCGCACCTGACGACAGCCCGCCGCAAATCAGGTCGATCATCACCGCGAGGCCGAAACCCTTCGGCCCGGCGGCCGGCAGCAGCATGCCGCGGATCGCCGCCGCCGGGTCGGTGGTCGGCTGGCCCGCCTCGTCGGTGGCCCAGCCGGCCGGAATCTCGCGGCCCGCCGATTCCGCCAGGCGAATCTTGCCCATGGCGCTGGCGCTGAGCGCCATGTCGAGCACCAGCGGCGCGGCGCCCTCCGGCCCCGGCACGGCGATGGCCAGCGGGTTGTTGCCGACCAGCCGCTCGGCCCCGCCCGGCGCCGGCATCAGCGGCCGGGTATTCGACATGACGATGCCGATCAGCCCGCGCTCGGCCAGCATCGTCGCCCAGTAGCCGGCGGTACCGAAATGGAAACCGTTGCGCACCGCCACCGCCGCCATGCCGTGCGCGGCTGCACGATCGGCGACCAGCCCGACGGCCTGGTGGGCGGTGAGCTGGCCCAGCGCATTTTGGGCATCGATGACAAGCGTCGTGCCCTGGTCGACGACGACATCGCCCGTGGTCCGACGCGAAACCGAGCCGGCCTTGATGCGGTCGGCATACATCGGCACCAGCATGACGCCGTGCGAGGGAATGCCCTCGCAATCTGCCTGCACCAGGGCCGCGGCGACACGCTCCGCGGCCTCGATACCGAGCGCGCGGAAGATCGCCGTGATACCGCCCGTCAGCGCGGCGGGAGAGACCGCGATGTCAGCGGGCATCTTGGTCGTCGCTGTACCAGGACGGGCGCTGCGGGTAATGCGGGCCGTCATAGATTTCCAGCACCACGGTTTCCTCATGCGCCTTGGTCGGCCCGTGCACGTTGCCCTTGGGGTTGCAGTAAAAGCTGCCCGTGGTCAGCGTGACGCCGGTCGATGTGTATTCGTAATGCCCCTGCAGGCAGAACATGAACTGATTGGAGGCATGCGAATGCGGTGCGGGAATGCCGACACCCTTCTCGAAGCGGATCAGGGCGATCGAGGCGCCGGTGGCTTCGTCGCGCCACAGCATCTTTTCATGCACGCCCTTCAGCGATTTCTCGCGCCAGGGCTGGTCCTGGGTGCGGATCAGGATTTCGCTGAGATCGCCGATCCGGTTCATGATCTCGGCGCTGGGGGCATCGGACATCGGATGTCTCCTCTTTATCAATGTTTCTGGGCGGCGTGGCCGAGCCACGGCGAGAGGGCAAGTTCGACCAGCGCGACGGCGCCGTAGAGCAGCATGCCGAGGATGGCGAGCGCGAACAGCGCGGCGAAGGCGAGCGGCGTGTCGATCTGCGAGTTGGCGACCAGCAGCAGGTTGCCGAGACCTTCGTTCGAGCCGATGAATTCGCCGATGACGGCGCCGATCACCGACAGGGTGATCGCGACCTTCGAGCCCGCCATGATGAAGGGCAGCGCCGCGGGGAACTGGATCTTGCAGAAGATCTGCAGCCGCGACGCCTTCAGCGATTGCGCCAGTTCCAGGAGGTCGCGCGGCGTCAGCCGCAGGCCGGCAGCGGTATCGACCACGATCGGGAAGAAGGCGACCAGGAAGACGATGGCGAGCTTGGATTCGATGCCGATGCCGAGCCAGACCAGCACGATCGGCGCCAGCGCCACCTTAGGGACCGACTGCATCGCGATCAGCAGCGGATAGAACATGCCGTTCAGGGTGCGCGACGAGGCAACGGCGACGGCCAGCGGCACGCCGACGACGAAGGCCAGCACGAAACCGTAGATACATTCGAGCAGGGTGACGATGCCCTGGTCGAGCAGCATGCGCCATTGCGCCACCGCGACCTTGAAGACAGCGGCCGGCGACGGCAGCACGGCGACCGGCACATCGAAGCGCGCGACGTAGAGCGCCCAGGCAGCCAGCAGCACGGCGGCGCCGAGGATCGGCAGGAAGATCGTGCGGAAATCGAGCTTCAGCATTTCAGCACCCCCAGCGCGGTACTGGCGCGTTGTTCCAGCGCGGAGAATTCGGGCGTGTAGCGCAACGCGGTGCGGCGCGGATAGGGCAGGTCGACCGCGATGGTCTCGGCGATGCGGCCCGGCCGCTTGGTAAAGACCAGGATCTGGTCGGAGAGATAGACGGCCTCGGAAATCCCATGAGTGACGAACAGCACGGTGGCCTTGGTCACCCGGCGGATTTCGAGCAGCAGGTCGTGCATCTCCATCCGCGTCAGTTCGTCCAGCGCACCGAACGGTTCGTCCATCAGCAACAGCGACGGGCGATGGATCAGCCCGCGGCAGAGCGCGACACGCTGCTGCATGCCGCCGGAAAGCTGGTGCGGCCGGGCCTTGGCGAAGCCGCTTAAGCCCACGAGGTCGAGCAGTTCGGCGGCGCGCTGCTTCGCCGCGCCGTCGCGCTTGCCCAGGATCTCCATCGGGAACAGCACGTTGTCGAGCACGGTGCGCCAGGGCATCAGGTTGGGCGACTGGAAGACGAAGCCGAAGTCGCGCTCGGGCCCCGCCACGTCCTTGCCACGGATCTGCACGGTGCCCGATGATTTCGGGATCAGCCCGGCGGCGATGCGCAACAGCGTGGTCTTGCCGCAGCCGGACGGCCCCAGGAACGAGACCAGCTCGCCCTCGCCGAAGCGGGCCGAGACGCCGTCGATGGCGACGAAGGGGTTCTTACCGGCTTCGCCATAGACCTTGCGCACGTCGGTCAGCACGCCGAACGGGGTTGCAGCCTCGCCGGTGGGGGCGGCCGGGGGGGCG
>JAEYTW010000705.1 GCA_023433835.1 Pseudomonadota bacterium
GTGCGGCAATCTCGGCCTGGGCAACCCGGTTTTTCAGCCAGGTCAGCCTGAAATTGGCAATGGAAGGCAGGAAAATCAGCACTTCGCCGAGCATGACGAAGAGAATGGTCAACAGCAGGACCTTGCCGGAAAGCCCATGCAGAAGGCCGGGGCGGTTTTCGCGTGGTCTGTCGGTCGCGGCGGTCATGCTTGTCAATGACTTAGCCGAATTGCGGCCCTATTCCAATCGCGCCGCAATTCAGCCTTGAAATCACCGGCGCTGATTGACATTTCCTGCGCTATCGCACATAAGCCCGGCCCAAATCCAGCAAGCGAGATCGAGACCCTCGCGGCGCGGCGGGCGCAAGCCCGGCCATTTGAGCTGCCGCAAGGGTGGAAACATGGAGACGAAGCGTGAAGCGCACCTATCAGCCCTCAAAGCTTGTCCGCAAGCGCCGCCACGGCTTCCGCGCCCGCATGGCGACCGTTGGCGGCCAGGTGGTGCTGAAGCGTCGTCGCGCCAAGGGCCGCAAGCGCCTCTCCGCCTAAGGATCCGGCGCCTGCGTGCCGGGGATGCGGTGACTGCCGATCTCGCCCGCCTCAAGCGGCGGTCAGAGTATCTGCGTGTTGCCGGCACCCGCACCAAGGCCGTGATGCCCGGGGTGATCCTGCAGGCCGCGCCGGCGCCAGACGCCGGCAGCGCGGCCGGGGGGCTCGCCGGGACTGCACCTTCAGGCATGGCTGAGTCTTCAGGCATGGCTGAGTCTTCAGGCATGACCGTACGCCTCGGTTTCACCTGCAGCCGCAAGGTCGGCAACGCGGTGGCGCGCAATCGCGCCCGCCGCCGGCTGAAGGCGCTGGCCGCGGAAATCTTTCCCCACCACGCCGAACCCGGCCGGGACTATGTCCTGATCGGGCGCGAGGCCACGGTTGAGCGCGACTTCGCGAGCCTGCGCCGCGATGTCGAGAGCAGCCTGAAGCGCCTCGGCCTCTGGCGGGGATAGGATATCGGGGCATGTCGGCGGCAGCCCAGATCCTCAGCCTGCCGATCAAGGCCTATCGCTACGCTCTGTCGCCCATGCTGGGCGTCAATTGCCGTTACGTCCCGAGCTGCTCGGAATACGCGCTCGAGGCGCTGGCGCGCCATGGCGCGGCCAGGGGCGGCTATCTCACGCTGCGACGGCTGTGCCGCTGCCATCCGTTCGGCGGTCATGGCTATGACCCGGTGCCCGCGCCGAAAACCCGGCGCTGACGAGGTTTCCTTCGATGTCCGACCAGAAGAATCTCTTCATCGCGATCGCGATCTCGCTCGTGGTGCTCTTGGGCTTCCAGTACTTCTACGAAATGCCGCGGATGGAGCGGCAGCGCGCCGAGCAGGCCGCGCAGGCGTTGAAGGACGGGGCACCCAAGGCCGGCACCGCGACCGATGCCCAGACCCCGCAGGCCCCGGGCAGCGCCGCCCCGGCGCCCGCCGCGGCGGTGCCGAAGACGCGCGAGGAAGTGCTGGCCGGGGGCGAGCGCATCAAGATTTCGACGCCGAAGGTGCGCGGCTCGATCGCGCTGACCGGCGGCCGCCTCGACGACCTCGTGCTGACCGAATACCGCGAGACCGTCGACCCGAAGAGCCCCGAGATCGTCCTGCTGGCCCCCGCCGGGGCCGAGCATGCCTATTACGCCGAATTCGGCTGGACCGCGGCGCCGAGCGAGCAGACCAAGCTGCCCGACGGCGCGACCGTGTGGCAGGCCGACGGCACCGAACTCACCGCGACCAAGCCGATCGTCCTGACCTGGAACAACGGCGACGGCCTGACCTTCACCCGCACGGTGGCGATCGACGCCAACTACATGTTCACCGTGACCCAGAAGGTCGAGAACGCTTCGGGAAAGAAGGTCACGCTGTTCCCCTATGCGCTGGTCCAGCGCCAGGGCACGCCCAAGACCGAAGGCCTCTATATCCTGCATGAAGGACCGCTGGGCGTGTTCCGCGACAAGGCGGATTCGTCGGGCACGCTGAAGGAATACAGCTACAAGGACGTCGTCTCCGACAAGTCGATCGAGTTTCCCTCGATCGGCGGCTGGATCGGCATCACCGACAAGTACTGGCTGACCGCGCTGGTGCCGGTCGATACCGCCAACGTCAAGGCGCGCTTCAGCCACGTGGTGCGCGACGGCGACCGCTATCAGGTCGACCTGCTCGGCGCGGCCGTCGAGGTCGAGCAGGGCCAGTCGGGCGAGAACGTGCAGCGGCTGTTCGCCGGCGCCAAGGTCGTCAACCTGATCGACGCCTATGCCGACCAGTACAAGATCGCGCGCTTCGACCGCGCCATCGACTGGGGCTGGTTCTACTTCCTGACCCGGCCGGTGTTCTTCTGCATCGACTTCTTCTTCCACGTCTTCGGCAATTTCGGTCTCGCCATCCTGACGCTGACCATCATCATCAAGTTCCTGTTCCTGCCGCTGGCCTACAAGTCCTACGTCTCCATGAGCCAGATGAAGGAACTGCAGCCGGAAATGATGAAGCTGCGCGAGCGCTACGGCGATGACCGCCAGAAGCTGAACGAGGAGATGATGGCGCTCTACCGTCGCTCCAAGGTCAACCCGGCTTCGGGCTGCCTGCCGATCGTCTTGCAGATCCCGGTGTTCTTCTCGCTCTACAAGGTGATCTTCACGACGATCGAGATGCGGCATGCGCCGTTCTACGGCTGGATCCACGACCTGTCGGCGCCGGATCCGACCTCCTGGATCAACCTGTTCGGCCTGCTGCCCTTCGCCGTGCCGCACCTGGGGCCGCTCGACATCGTCAATATCGGCGTCTGGCCGCTGATCATGGGCGTCACCATGTGGGCGCAGATGAAGCTGAACCCGACCCCGCCGGATCCGGTCCAGGCCAAGATCTTCTCGTTCATGCCGATCATCTTCACCTTCATGCTCGGCAAGTTCGCCGCCGGCCTGGTGATCTACTGGAGCTGGAACAACACGCTGTCGGTGGCCCAGCAGTGGTTCATCATGCGCCGCGTGGCCCATCGCAAGAAGGCGGCGACCTGATCGTGACGACACCGGACGAACAAGCAGACGTCGCGGCCGCGCTGGAGCGCGG
>JAEYTW010000101.1 GCA_023433835.1 Pseudomonadota bacterium
CCGCCGCCCCTTTCCGGGGGCGGCGGTCGACCGACTCGGAGGTTTTCCCGCTCGGAGGTTTTTCCGATGGCCCGCCACCTGCCGCCCGTCTTCGTCAGCCACGGCGCCCCGACGATCCTGATCGACGACGACCCGGGCCGCGATTTCCTCGAACGGCTCGGCCGCGATCTCGTCGCCACCCACGGCAAGCCCGATGCCATCGTCTGCGTGTCGGCCCATTTTCAGTCCGACCAGCCGCTGGTCGGCGCCGCCGTGGCACCCGAGATGGTGTTCGATTTCTACGGCTTTCCCGCCGAACTCTACGGCCGCAGCTATGCGGCCAAGGGTGATCCGGCACTGTCGGAACGCGTCGCCGGGCTGATCCGCGCGGCCGGCATGCCCGCCGGGCTCGATCCCGGCCAGGGCCTCGACCACGGCGCCTGGGTCCCCTTGAGCCTGATGTTTCCCGAGGCCGACATCCCGATCGTGCCGCTGGCGATCCAGCCGCGGCAGACTCCGGCCCACCACCGGGCGTTGGGCGCGGCGCTGGCCCCGCTGACCGGCGAGAACGTGCTGATCCTGGGTTCGGGCGGCGCGGTACACAACGTGCGCGACGCGATGCTGCGCCGCCATCACCGGATGCCCGATCCGCCGGAATGGGCGGTCGCCTTCGACGGCTGGTTGGCCGAACACGTCGAGACGGGCGACGTCGCGGCCCTCGACGACTATCGCGCCCGTGCCCCCAGCGCCCGATGCGCTCAGCCGCATGACGATCATCTGATGCCGCTCTACGCCGCCCTCGGCGCGGGTGGACCGGGTGCGTTCGGTCGCCGCCTGCACGGCTCGTTCTCCTACGGCAGCCTGTCGCTTTCCTCCTGGTCGTTCGCGGTGTAAGACCGCTGCCTTATTCCCGCAGGGGTCGTTATACTGGACCCGGCGACGGGTATCGGGTGGATCGGATTCATGCGTGGACGGACGGGGCGGATACGGGCGGCGCTGCTGATTCTGCTCGCGGTACTGCTTGCCTGGCCGGCAGCCGCGCAACCCTCGGCCCCAGCCCCAGCCTCAGCCCCGGTCCCGACGGCCCGGCCGGCCGAAACGGCGCGGCCGATCGCCGGCCGCCTGTCCGAATGGATCCGCACCCTTGACGCCTATGCCGCAGCCCTGGCCGACGGCGAGGTGCCCACGGCGGAACTCCTGTCGATGCGCCCGGTGCTCGATGCGATGCGCGGCGCCGCGGACACCGCCAAGCTGCGGCTGCGGGCCTTGGCCGTGGAAAAGCAGGGGCTGCTCGACGCGCTGGGACCGCCCCCGGCCGACGGCGCGCCCGAGGCGATGGCGATCGCGGCCCAGCGCGGCCAGCTCACCGCCGAACTCAACGCCGATCTCGACCAGCTCAAGCAGCTCGACCTGGTCTCGGCCCGCGCGCAGGCGCTGATCGACCGCATCGACAAGCTGCAGCAGCAGCGCCTGGCCCAGGAACTCGGCCATCGCGGGCCGTCGCCGTTCTATGCCGCGACCTGGCGCGCGGCCGGTCCGCAACTGCTCGATCTCGGCGGGCGGCTGATCGCGGCGCCGGCGGACTGGGCGGATGCCGTCGTTGACGAACATCGCGGCCGCCTGGTTCCGCTGATGCTGCCCTGGCTTGCCTTCGCGGCCACGGCGGTCGGGACGGTGGTCGGCGGACGACTGTTGCGTCGGCGGTTCGGGCGGCCGCGCGCGGCGGTGCCGCCGGGGCGGGGGGCGCTGTATCTCGCCGCCCTGGTGGACGCGCTGGTCAAGACCGTCCTGCCGATCGCGCTGCTGCAGGCCGGGCTGGCGCTGCTCGCCTCGCAAGGCCTCGACCTCGGCCTGTTCGGGGCGCTGGCCGCCGGCGGGGCGCATGCCGCAAGCTTCGTGCTGCTCTATCTCGGCCTGGTCGATTTCGTCATCGCGCCCTCGCGGCCGGCCTGGCGCCTTTATCCGCTGGTGCCGGCCGGTGCCCGGCGGGTACGACGCCGCATGCGGCTGCTGGCCCTGCTGCTGTTCATGGCGCTGTGGCTGGGTTATGCCTTCGGCGGCGACTATACGCTCGATCGCGAACTCGAATCGCTCTCCTTCAGCCTGCTCGGCCTGGTGCTGGCCGGCATCATGTTCGGCCTGACCGATTCGCAGCTGTGGCATCGCGACCAGCCGGCCGACGAAAAGCCGATCAGCACGCTGGGATCGTTCCTCCTGTGGATCCTGCGGGTGCTGATCATCGTCGCCGCGCTGTCGATCCTGTTCGGCTTCCATCCGTTCGCCCGCTTCGTGCTGAACGGCGCGCTGCGCTCCTACTCGCTGCTCTTCGCCTACAACGCCATCCGCCATATCGGCCGTGAAGCCATCGGCACGCTGGCCACGTCTCGGCGTCCAGGCCTGGTCCGGCTGCGCCGCTCGCTCGGCCTGGCCGACGACATGCGCATCGCCCGGCTGTGGTTTGGCTGGCTGCTCGACTGCGTGCTGTTCGCCTGGGCCGTCATTTCCTTGCTCCTGTTCTGGGGCGTGCCGTGGCCGGTCATCTTCGACCGGCTGCGCCAGCTTCTGTTCGGCTTCTCGGTCGGCGACATCAAGCTGTCGCTGATCGACGTGCTGGCCGCGGTCAGCGTCGTCGTCCTGTTCGTGCTGATCACCAACGCGATCAAGCGCTGGCTGCAGGAAACCGTGCTGCCCCAGACGCGGATGGATCTGGGCGTCCAGAATTCGATCGTCTCGGGCGCCGGCTATGTCGGTTATGTGCTGGCCGCGATTTTCGGCTTCTCGGCGCTGGGCCTCAACCTGTCCAACATCGCCATCATCGCCGGTGCGCTGTCGGTCGGCATCGGCTTCGGCCTGCAGAACATCGTCAACAATTTCGTCTCCGGCCTGATCCTCCTGATCGAGCGGCCGATCAAGGTCGGCGACTGGGTCGTGGTCGGCAATACCGAGGGCGTGGTCCGCTCGATCAGCGTGCGCGCGACCGAGGTCGAGACCTTCCGCCGCGCCTCGCTGATCATCCCGAACTCCGAATTCATCTCCAAGCAGGTGATGAACTGGACCCATCGGTCCAAGCAGGGCCGGGCCGACGTCCGGCTGACCGTCGCCTACGGTTCCGATGTCGAGCGGGTGCGCGACATCCTCTTGCAGATCTATCGCGATCATCCCGACATCGTCGCCTATCCGGCGCCCTCGGTGCTGTTCGAGGATTTCGGCGACAGCGCCCTGGTGTTCGCGGCGCGCGGCTTCATCGACGACGTCGACCGCCGCTCAGGCATCGAAAGCGAGCTGCGCTTCACGATCTACAAGGCTTTCGCCGCGGCCGGCATCCAGATCCCGACGGGCCCGTCCGTCACCATCATGCGGCAGGAACCGCCGCCCGCGCCTACCTGAGCGTGTTGACGAAGTCGCCGATGCCGCTCAGGCCGATCTGGGTGCCGACGCAGAGCAGCAGGAAGGCCGAGACCCGCGACAGCACGCGGGTCGGCGGCTGGCCCAAGAGGCCCATCAGGCGGTCGGCCGAGGCGTAGGC
>JAEYTW010000200.1 GCA_023433835.1 Pseudomonadota bacterium
TCCGAGAGCAAGCCGGCCGGCCGCGTCCATCTCGCCGTCGCGCGACGCGGCGGCCCGGTCGAGCATCTCCGCCGCGACTACGGCGCCATCGGCCGCAATGCCGTGCGCCAGGCGACGATCCGCGACGCCCTCGCCCTGGTCCTGCAGGCCGCCGGACCAACGATGGTTGCCTGAGATTAACCACGATGCTCTAATACCGCGTCCAGCGATCCCAGAAAGGGAACCAGATGCAGATTTCCACCCAGGCGGAGATCGTCCATCTCCGCCCGGCGGCCAGAACGGCGCCGCCGCAGACCAGCGCACCGGCCGAGGCCGCCGCGCGCGCCGCCGCTCCGGCCCTGTACGGCGGGCGCACCGTCGTCATGGACGACCGCAGCCCGGACCAGATCCTGGCCGAGGATACCGCCGCCCAGACCGGGGCGCTGGGCACCGAACTGACCGGGGCGCTGCGCGGGGCCTTCATCGGCACCGACCAGCCGATCCACCTGTCGGTCGGCCGCTTCGGCGCGGTCGAGACGACGGACGGCCGGAAGGAGCGGATCGAGAAATTCTTCCGCGACAGCCCCGAGCTGTCCAAGAAGCTCAAGGATGTCTCGGCGCTCAATACGCTCGTCGCGATGAACAAGCTCTATCGCTGGCATGAAGCCCAGCAGAAGGCGGCGCGCACCGACGAGGAGCGTGACACCGCCCGGGACCGCTTCTATGCCGCCGGCCTGCAGTTGCAATCGCTATCGGGCATCGCGACCTTGCAGGACGGCCGCCTGCAATTCGCGGTGCAATCCTTTGCCGACACACTGACCGCCTAGGCCTGAGGAAACGAGGATCGCGATGCCGACCGCCGCCAACTGGCTCGCCTTTGCCGCGGTGGCGCTCGGCCTGGCCTTGCTGCCCGGGCCGAACATGATCTACCTGACCTCGCGGGCGATCTGCCAGGGGCGGCGCGCGGCCCTGATCTCGCTGGCCGGCGTCGCGCTCGGCTTCGTCTTCTTCATGGCTTCGGCCGCGCTCGGCCTCACCGCCCTGTTCGTCGCGGTGCCCTACGCCTATGACGCCGTGCGGCTCGCCGGCGCGGCCTACCTGCTCTACCTTGCCTGGGCTGCGGTCCGCCCCGGCGGCCGTGCGCCGTTCGAGACCCGGGTGCTATCGCCGGACAGCCCGCGCAAGCTGTTCGTCGCGGGCCTCCTGACCAATCTTCTCAACCCGAAAGTGGCGATGTTCTACCTGTCGCTACTGCCGCAGTTCATCGATCCCGACCAGGGGCACGTGCTGGCGCAGTCGTTGATCCTGGGCATCACCCAAGTCTGCATCGGCACCTCGGTCAACTTCACCGTGCTGATGACGGCGGGCACCATCGCGACGCTCCTGGCGTCCCGCCCGTCCTGGATCGCCATCCAGCGCTGGGTGATGGGCACGGTGCTGGCCAGCCTCGCCGTCCGCATCGCGACCGAGGGCAGCCGCTAGTCCAACCCTTCCGCCCGCCGCCGGGCCAGGATGCCGCCCGCCCCGCATTCGAGCCGCGACAAGGTCGGCGCCTTCGCGTCGAGCACCCGCCAGACCGGCGTGACCTCGGCCGGATCGGCGCCGGCGGCGAGCGCGGCGCCCGCCACCTCGGCCACCGTGCGCAGGTGATAGCCGGTTTGGACCGGGCAGGTCACCTCGGCGCCGTGTTGCCGCGCCAGGGTCGCGCGCAGGGTCTTCACGTCCATCGCCCGGCCCTCGGGCAGGCCGCGGATGAAGGCATCGATCTGCCGCGCCGTCGGCACCAGCATCACCTGGCCCTTCTTCATGCCGGCGATGTCGACCGGCGCCGGCTTGATCACCGGATCGGCCGGGTCGGCCAGTTTCTCGCGCCACGACTTTTTCGGCATCAGCGCAGCGGCAGATGGATATCGGTGAGCAGATCGGCAGGCCGGGTATCCTGCGGGCTGTTCAGATAGGTTTCGAACAGCGGCGCATCCGCCGCCTCCCGCCCCGATTGCACCAGCCAGTCGCCGTAGAGCCAGTCATAGGCCGCCTTCATGTCGGGGTACGGCCCCTTGTGGCGCAGCACCGCATGGGGCCCGCCCGCGAGTTCGACCAGCTGCAGCGGCGCCGCGACAGGAAAATCATCCCCGACGATGACGCCGGCCCAGGACCGCAGCGCATCCTCGGCCACCGCCGTCGGATCGTCGAGATAGATGGCGGCCATCTGCAGATCGGGGCGGATCAGGTTGCCGGCGCCGAGCGTGGTGAACAGCGCATCGAAGGCCCGGCCGATCGCCAGGTAGGCACCCCGGTGCGGCATGGCGGCAAGGCGCAGCGGGGCGAGATCGCGAACCAGGACATCATACATAGCGGAATCCTTTTCTCGGCTTGTCGGATCATGCCGGTACCGCGCCGGCGGCAGGCCGTAGGCCGCCTTGAAGGTGCGGGTGAACGACGGCAGGCTGGGGTAACCTGCCCGCGCCGCGATGGCCTCGATCGGCAGCGAACCGTTGCTGAGGTCGCCCGCCGCGCGCTGCAGCCGCAGGCGCTTGACCGTCGCCGCCGCCGTCTCGCCGTAGAGGGCATGGTAGATCCGGTGCCAGTGGTGGGGCGACAGGCAGGCGACCGCGGCCAGCGCGTCGAGGTCGAGATCGTCGTCGAGGTGATCGTAGATATGGGCGATCACCCGGCCGAGCTGCCGCGCGTAGTTGGTCCGGTTGCCGAAGTTTTCCATGGCCCCGAGCTTACGCCAGGCCGGTTTGACAAATCCTGCTGAAGTCAGAAGGCCGCGGTCGGCGGCAGCATGAACGGCCGCCGCAAGGCCAGCGGCAGCGGCCCCCGCGCCATCAGGGTGCAAGGGGCGTCGAACACTACGGGCCGCCCCTCCCAGCCCAGCCGGTCGGGCGGGAAACAGACTTCGACCTCGCCGGCGCACGATCCGAACGCCGCGAGGATGCGGGCAAGCGCCGGTATGTCGCTGCCGACGATGTCGACCAGTTGGAAACTATCGCCGGTGCCAAGGCCGGTGGCGACGACGACGCCGTCGTCGGGCAGGTAATGCAGCCGGATGCCGGGGTCGAGCGCGGCATTGAGCAGGAACATCGTGCCGTGGCCGGCCAGCCCGACCTGGCCCGAAACCGGGCTGCGGTCGGCGAGCAGCCGGCGGACCAGGGAGAGATCGTCGGGACGGCCGAGGTCGAGTGGGCGGGCCGGGGTCACCTTGGCCCGTGCGGACGGCGCCGCGCCGACGAACGAATATTCGGGCAGCACCTCGAACGTCCGGGCATAGAGCGCCGGGTTCCCGGTATAGAGCAGGATCGGCGACGCCCCGCGGGCATCGCACCAGGCCAGCGCGCGTTCGGTCAGCCGGCGATAGAGGCCGCGGCCGCGCCACGCAGGCCGCACCGCGCCCGATTGCAGCCCGGCGGCCAGCAGCGGCGCGCCGTCGACCACCATGGGCATCAGGCAGGCCGAGACATTGGCGACGCAGTTGCCCGCGTCATCGAAGAAAGCGAACGGCATCGTCGCCGGATCGGGCCCGCCCATCCGGTCGAGCGGGCCGAGATCGAGGCCGAAGATATCGGCGAGCAACGCGGCGAAGCCATCCCAGGCGGCGCGGTCGGCAAAATAGCCGGCGCGGTAGGTCAGGCCATCCATCAGACCGTCGCCAGGGGCAGCACCACCGTCGCCCGCAGGCCGCCGGCGGGCCGGTTGGTCAGCACGACGTCGCCGCCGTGGCGGCGCAGGACCGTGCGGGCGATGGCCAGGCCCAATCCCACCCCGCCGGTATCCTTGCTGCGCGAGCGGTCGACGCGGTGGAACGGGGTGAAGACTTCCTCGATCTCCTCGGGCGGAATGCCCGGGCCGTCGTCGTCGATGGTGACGGTGACCTGGGGCGTCGCGACGCTGAGCCCTACCATCGCCCCGCCGCCGTGCTTGACCGCATTGTCGATCAGGTTGCCGAAAGCGCGGCGCAGCGCCACGGGCCGGCACTCCAGCGCGAAATGCTGCGGGCCTTCATAGGTCGCGTCGGCGCCGGCATCGGTCTGGCCCTCGACCAGGCTTTGCAGGAGATCGGCCAGGTCGACCCGCACCCGCGGCTCCGAACGGGCGTCGTCGCGGGCGAAGGCCATAGTCGCGGCGACCATCTGCTCCATCTCGTCGACGTCGGCGATCATCTTGCGCTGGATCTCGTCGTCGTCGATCAGGTCGGCGCGCAGGCGCAGCCGCGTCAGCGGCGTGCGCAGGTCGTGGCTGATCGCGGCCAGCATCTGGGTGCGGTCGGCGACGAAGCGGCGCAGCCGTTCCTGCATCTGGTTGAAGGCGCGGGTCGCGGTCTTCAGCTCGGCCGGCCCGTGTTCGGGCAGCGGCGGTGCTTCGCCATCCAGCCCGAGCCGTTCGGCTGCCGCGGCGAAGCGGCGTAGCGGCGCCGAGATGCGCTGGGCGGCGATGACGGACAAGCCGCCGATGACGACGACCGAGCCCAGCAGCCACAGGGCGAGCCGCAGCGTCCAGCTCGAATCGTCACCGGTCGAGAACGTCACCCACTGACCGTCGACCAGCCGCACCAGGATACGCAGCCGGGGCGCCGGCGGCT
>JAEYTW010000298.1 GCA_023433835.1 Pseudomonadota bacterium
CCCCCCGCGCCCCCCGGGCCCGGCAGATCAGTAGCCGAGGCCCTTCTTGCTGTCGTAGACCGCTTGCGGGTTGTCGGCGGCGGTATAGAGCTTGGATTCCGTCTGGATCCACTTCGGCGGCACCGTGCCCTTGGCCTTGTAGGCGACGATGGCGTCGAAGGCGGGGCCGGCCATGTTCGGGGTCAGCTCGACCGTCGCGTTGGCTTCGCCGGCGGCCATCGCCTTGAAGATGTCGGGCACCGCGTCGATCGAGGCGGTCAGGATATCCTTGCCGGGCTTCAGGCCGGCTTCCTTCATCGCCTGGATGGCGCCGACCATCATGTCGTCGTTATGGGCATAGACCGCGCAGATCGACGAACCGCCGCCTTCGGCCTTGATGAAGCTTTCCATGACTTCCTTGCCCTTGGCGCGGGTGAAGTCACCGGTCTGGCTGCGCACGATCTTGACGTTCGGGGCCGAGGCGATGCCGGCCTCGAAACCCTTCTTGCGATTGGTGGCGACCGAGGCGCCGACCGTACCCTGCAGCTCGACGACGTTGCAGGGCTTGGAGCCGACGGTCTTGACCAGCCATTCGCCGGCGACCTTGCCTTCGTGCACGCTGTCCGACGTCACCGCGGTCAGATAGAGATCCTTGCCCGAGGGGTCGATGTCGCGGTCGAGCAGCACGACCGGAATCTTGGCTTCCTTGGCTTCCTTCAGCACCGCTTCCCAGCCGGTCGAGACGACGGGAGCGAGGAAGATCGCATCGACGTTCTGGGCGACGAACGAGCGGATCGCCTTGATCTGGTTTTCCTGCTTCTGCTGGGCGTCGGCGATCTTGAGATTGATCTTGCGCTTGGCGGCTTCCGACTTCGAGACCGTGGTCTCGGCCGCGCGCCAACCCGACTCGGAACCGATCTGCGAAAACCCGACCGTCAGGTCCTGGGCCAGCGCGAAACCCGGCACGGCCGCTGCCGTCATGGCGGAGGCGAGCAGCAAAGCTTTGAAATTCATGGCGTTTCTCCCGTGGTTTGAGCGAGTTTGCGGGTTGACCCGCTTGTGAGGCGTCGGAGTGTGCCACAGGCTCGAACGGCTTAATAGTCATATTATTTGACTTTTGGGCGCGCGAATGGAGCGACCCTGACAGCAGCTTAATGACGAGAGAGGATCAGGCCTGGCGGGTGAGCCGCGGCGGCGACCAGTTGCGCCCCGGGGCGGCCTCGAGCAGCGAGCGGGTATACTCGTGCCGGGGCGCGGCCAGCAGCGCCTCGGCCTCGCCGAACTCGACGACCTCGCCCTGGCGCATCACCGCGATGTAGTCGGCGATCTGGGCGGCGACGCGCAGGTCGTGGGTGATGAACATGACGGTCAGCCCCAGCCGCTGCTGCAGGTCGTCGATCAGCGCCAGCACCTGCTTCTGTACCGAGACGTCGAGGGCCGAGACGCTTTCGTCGGCGATGACGATTTCGGGCGCCATGGCCAGCGCCCGGGCGATGCCGATGCGCTGGCGCTGGCCGCCCGAGAACTGCCCGGGCCGGCGGGCCAGCGCCTCGCGCTTCAGCCCGACCAGTTCCATCAGGTCGGCCGCCCGCTCCCAGGCCTGGGCCCGGGTCATGCCGGCCAGCACGGCGGCGCGGCCGACGATATCGCCGATGCGCCGCCTGGGGTTCAGCGACCCGAAGGGATCCTGGAAGATCATCTGGATGCGCCGGCGGGCGCGCGACAGGGCCCTGCCCCGCAGCGCGGCGAAATCCTGGCCGTCGATCACCACGCGGCCGGCGCTGCAGCGCTGCAGCCGGATCACGGTCTTGGCAAGCGTCGACTTGCCCGAGCCGGATTCGCCGACGATTGCCACGGTCTTGCCCTTGCGCAGGGTCAGGGTGACCGGCTTCAGGGCCTGCAGCGTGCCGTAGGTCTTGGCCAGGCCCTCGATGCGCAAGGCGGGCTCCGCCTGCTTCAGCGGGCGCGGCACCTGGCGGCGCAGGTCGGGCACAGCATCGATCAGCATGCGGGTATAGGGATCGCGCGGCGCGTTCAGCACCTGCGCGGCCGGGCCGATCTCGACCAGCCGGCCATGGCGCATCACCGCCACGCGATCGGCGATCTCAGCCACCACGCCGAAATCATGGGTGATGAACAGGATGCCGTGACCAAAATTGTCGCGCAGCTCGGCGATCAGCCGCAGGACCTGGGCCTGGGTGGTGACGTCGAGGGCCGTGGTCGGCTCGTCGGCGATCAGCAGCGCCGGATTCATCGCCAGCGCCATGGCGATGACCACGCGCTGGCATTGCCCGCCAGACAGCTGGTGCGGGAACGAGGCGGCAATGCGTGGCGGATCGGGCAGATGGGTCGAGGCGAACAGCTCCAGCACCCGGGCGGCCCGCCCGGGGCGGTCGAGGTCGCCATGCAGTTCCAGCACCTCGGCGACCTGCTCGCCCACCGGGATCGCGGGATTGAGCGCCGCCATCGGTTCCTGGAAGATCATCGCGATGCGGTTGCCACGGATTTTCTGCCAGGCCTTCTCGGGCAGATCCGTGACGTCCTGGCCCTGGAAGGTCAGGCGCCCGCCGGTGCGGCGCAGGCCGGGCGCCAGCGCGCCCATCGCGGCCGAGGCCAGCACCGACTTGCCCGAACCGGATTCGCCGACGACGCAGAGGATCTCGCCGCGCGCGACGCCGAGCGAGACGCCCTCGACGGCGAAGCCGCGATCGGCACCCTTGGGCAGGGCGATCGACAGGTCGGCGATCGACAGGATCTGTTCCATCGTCATCCCTCCCCGCCGCGCGGGCCGGCATTGGCGATCTCGCGCAGGCCGTCGGCCAGCAGGCTCAGGCCCAGCATCAGCGAGGAGATCGCGATGCAGGGAAACACCACGAGATGCGGGAAGGCGATCGCCATCGCCCGGCCATCATTGATCATGCCGCCCCAGTCCGGCGTCGGCGGCGGCAGGCCCAGCCCCAGGAAACCCAGCACGCCGATGGTGATGGCGGTATAGCCGAGCCGCAGGCAGGCATCGACGATCAGCGGGCCGGAGGCATTCGGCAATATCTCGACCAGCATGATGCGCCAGTCGCTCTCGCCTTGCGTGATCGCCGCGGCGACGAAATCGCGACTGCGCAGATCGATGGTCAGCGCGCGGACGATGCGGAAGATCGCCGGGGCCGAGGCGAAGGTCACGGCGATGACGATATTGGCGGCCGACGCGCCGATGGAAACGATGATGACGATGTAGAGCACCAGCACCGGAAACGACAGCACGGTGTTGGCGATGAACGACAGGATCGTGTCGACCCAGCCGCGATAGAACCCGGCCAGCAGCCCGGCGGCGAGGCCGACCACATAGGCCGACAGGGTGGCCAACCCCGCCCAGATCACCACGGTGCGCGCGCCATGGATCAGCCGCGAGAGGATGTCGCGGCCCAGGAGATCGGTGCCGAGCCAGAAACGCAGGCCGTCGGGCGACAGCCCGCCCGGCGAGATCAGCGGCGAATAGGATTTCAGCGGGTCGTAGGGCGCCAGCAACGGCGCGAACAAGGCGCAGGCGAGCCAGAAGCCGACGACGATGAAACCGATCAGCGCCGGGCCGGAGCGGCGCAGGGTGGCAAGCGTCATCATGCCTCGCCCTCGCGCCTGCCGACGTCGCGGAACGAGATGCGGGGGTTCAGCCAGGTGTAGAGCATGTCGGAAATCAGCTGGGTGACGACGACGACCACGACGCCGACCATCGCGCAGGCCTCGATCAGGTAGATGTCGGAATTGAGCGCGGCCTCGTAGAGCAGCGTGCCGAAACCCTTGTAGGCGAAGAATACCTCGACGACGATGACGCCGGAAAGCAGCCAGGGGATCTGCAGCATGATCACCGTGACCGGCGCGATCAGCGCGTTGCGCAGCGCGTGGCGGAAGACGATGCGCGGCAGCGAGGCGCCCTTCATCGTCGCCGTGCGCACATAGGGCGAGGCCATCGCCTCGATCATCGACGAGCGGGTCATGCGCGCGAGATAGCCGGCGGTATAGAGCGACAGCACCATCACCGGCAACACCAGCTCGGCCAGCGAAAAGCCTGATGTCATCGTCGAGGCACCGGGCAACAGGCCCAGCCAGAAGACGAACACGGCGGAGAGGAAGACGGCCGAAGCGAATTCCGGGATCGAGGTGGTCAGCACCGAGAAGACGGTGATGCCGCGATCGAGCAGCGAGCCCTCGCGCACCCCCGCGGCAATGCCGAGCAGCAGGGCGACCGGCACCGTGACCAGCAGCGTGGCGGCCGCAAGGATGCCGGTGGCGGCGAGCCGCGGGCCGATCAGCCCCAGCACGTCGGTGCGGAAGCGCACCGACTGGCCCCAGTCGCCGACGACGAAATGCCCGAGCCAGCGAAAATAGCGGACCAGGAAGGGATCGAGATAGCCGTTTTCCTTCAGCCAGGCCTGGCGCTGGGCGGCGGTCGAGAACTGGCCCAGCACCTTGACCGCGACATCGCCGACATTCAGCTCCAGCGCGAGATGGACGATGAACGACACCGCCAGCATGACGAGGATCATTTCGCCGAGCTTGATGGCGATGTAGCGCTTCATTCCGCTTATGTCTCCCTGCCGTCGGTCGTCTTGGGCCGATCGTCGTTCCGGGCGGAGCGCAGGCGTAGACCCGGAACCCAGGGTAAGCGCGGTGCCGATTGCGCCGCCCTTGCCCTGGATTCCCGCTTGCGCGGGAATGACGATGGCTCCTTAAGGCACCATCGCGAGCTTACGTCATCCAGACGCGGTCCATGCGGAAATAGTCGGCCGGGTGCGGGCGGTGGTTGTTGACCTTGGCCGAGACCGCCGCGAACTTGTCGGCCCAGAACGGCTGCACGATGACACAGGAATCCTGCAGGATCTTCTCGACCTCCTCCATCGCCTTGGCCCGGTCGCGGGGATTGACGATGGCCATCGCCTTGTCCAGGGCCGCGTCGAAATTCTTGTCGGCGAAGTGGCTCTCGTTCCACGGCACGCCCGAGCGGTAGGCGAGGTCGAGGGTCATGACGGCCAGCGGGCGGTGGGCCCAGAAGGTGACGCCGAACGGCACCTTGTCCCAGATCGGCCAGTACTGCGCCGCCGGCATCACGTTCAGCTTCATCCGGATGCCGGCCTCGGCCAGTGCCTGCTGCATCACCTGGGCCGTGTCCTGTTCCCACTTGCCCTGGGTATTGCCGACCACCAGTTCGAGGTCGATGCCATCCTTGTAGCCGGCCTCGGCCAGCAGCGCCTTGGCCTTCGCCACGTCGCGCTTCAGCGGCGGCAGCTTGAAGTACTCGGGCTGGAACGGCGCCACGTGATGGTTCTCGCCGACCACGCCGCGGTTGCGGTAGGCCAGTTCCAGCATCTTCTGGTTATCGGCGGCCAGGCACACGGCCTGGCGCACGCGGGCATCGTCGAACGGCTTCTGGTCGACCTGCATGCGCATGACCACGGTCTGCGCCGCCTTGCCGCGCAGGAGGCGAACGTTCGGCAGCTTCTCGACCAGCTCGATCTCGGCGATGGTGACGCGATACAGCACGTCGACCTGGCCCGCGGCCAGGGCGGCCACATGGGCGGCGATGTCGGTGCCGAGGTCGATGTACTGGATCTCGTCGAGGAAGGCCGGCTTGCCCCAATAGCCGTCGCGGCGCTTGAACTTGGCGATCGAGGAAACCTTGAACTCGGTCATCGTGAACGGGCCCGTGCCGATCGGGTTCTTGATCCAGTCCGAGCCCATCTCGTCGAACTTGCGATGCAGGATCGGGCAGGTATAGGCGTAGAGCATCTCGGGGATGGCCAGGACGGCGCGATCGAGCGTCAGGCGGAATTCGAGATCGGACAGCTTCTCGAACTTCGTGACCATGCCGAACGAGGTCTTGTTGGGCGATTTCGAGTCCGGCGCCTGCCAGCGCTTGAAGTTGAACTCGACGTCCTCGACCGTGAAGTCGTCGCCGTTCGACCACTTGACGCCCGGGCGCAGCTTGAACGTCCAGGTCTTGAGGTCGTCGGACGGCTTCCAGCCTTCGGCGAGATAGGGCTGGGTGACGTTGTCGGCATCGACCTCGGTCAGGAACTCGACGGAGTTGCGATAGAGGTTCGACGGATCGATCCAGGTGACCAGCGCCGGGTCCTTCATCTCCATCACCGAGCAGGCGAAGCGCAACGTGCCGCCCTGCTTCGGCGTGCCCTGGGCCATCGCGTCCCCGACAAGGCCGAGATCGCCGACGAACGCCTTGGCCGAGGCGGCGGTGACGCCGAGGAAGGCTGCGGTGCGCAGGAAGTCGCGGCGGTCGATCTCGCCCTTCCGCGCCTGTTCGGCCAGCGGCCGGACGGCCGGGTGCAAGGCGCCGCCGAGCATGCTGCGCAGGCGGCCGAGCTTCAGTCCGGACATGTCGTGTTACCTTCCCTGTTGTTTGCTTCTATGGCGTTCTGTTCGGCGATGCCGGCAAAATGCCGGATCATCCACGAGCGGAAGACGGCGATGACCGGATCGGCCAGGTCCTCGGGATGCAGGTTGAGGAAATAGCCGTAGCCGTCCTCGAACGGCTCGCCCAGCGTGACCAGCCGGCCGGCCGCGAAATCGTCGGCGAAGAGATCGACGTCGAGCAGCGCGAAACCGTCGCCGCACATCGCGTATTGCGCCGCCAGCATCGCGGTGTCGAAGGCAAGGCCGCTGTCGGTATCGAGGCCGAGCTGGTGGTGGCGCGAATACCCCTCCCACAACAGGCCCGCCGTCTGGCCCTCGAGCTTGACGTGGATCAGCTCGTTGGCGGCCAGCACCTCGCGCAGCGGCATGTTCTGGTGGCGGGCGGCCAGTTCCGGCGCGCAGGCCGGGGCCACGCGGTTCATCCACAGCAGGTCGGTGATGGTGTCGCCCGCCTTCGGCCGGTCGTAGACCACGGCGACGTCGCAATCGTTGCGCGGCAGGCCGGTGAAGCCGATCGAGGAGATGTCGACGAAGATTTCGGGGAAATCCTTCTTGAAGCCCTGCAGGATCGGCAAGGCCAGCTTCTGCGCGAAGGACGGCGGCAGCTGCAGCTTCAGCGTCTTGCGCCCGACACCCTCGCGCACGATGTCGTTCAGCGCCCCTTCCATGCGGTCGAAGGCATCGCGCACCACCGGCAGCAGCGCGGCGCCCGCCTTGGTCAGCGCCAGCGATTGCGGCCGCCGTGCCAGCAGTTGGTGGCCCAGCAGCTTTTCCAGGTTGATCACATGGCGACTGATCGCGCCCTGCGAGACATGCAGGGCGCTCGCCGCCGCCGTGAAGGACAGGTTCTGGCCCACGGCCTCGAAGGCCCTGAGCGCGTTCAACGGCAACCAATGACGATTGAACCTGACCATGAACCGAACGTGCCCCCGCACCGGCTGTGGCCTCGCGTTGCCGCGGGCCGTGGTTGACTATCAAATTATGTCATGGGGCGGACAACGCCCAAAAACTGATGAACCCCATGACTATTTATGATTGCCCTAACAGCAATCTCGTATGCCACCATTTCGGCAATCCCGGTCTCAATAGCCGGGAGATCGATGCGTCACGTTCCGACGCCAGCGTCAGTCGCTTCAAGACGAAGGAGCCCGTATGGTCGACCTTGGCCATGTCAGCCACTTGCTGGACAAGCGCCTGCCCGGGCATTCCCTTCCGTCGGAACTGTACAATGGCCGCGACATCTACGATTTCGACATGGACGCGATTTTCCTGCGTTCGTGGCTGATGATCGGTTTCGAGGTCGAATTCACCGAACCGGGCAGCTATCTGAGCCTCACGATCGGCCGGTCGCCCATCATCATCCTGCGCGATCGTGACGGCGTCTTGCGCGGCTTCCACAATTCCTGCCGGCATCGCGGCGCCCTGCTCTGCGAGACCGGGCGCGGCCGGGCCCGCACCCTGACCTGCCCCTATCACCAATGGACCTACGACCTCGCCGGCAAGCTGGTCCATGCCGGGCGAATGCAGGGGGATTTCGACCGTTCGGCCCACGGCCTGGTGCCGATCCATGTCGAGACCGTCGCCGGCTCTGTCTATATCTGCCTTGCCGAAGCCCCGCCGCCGTTCGCGGAATTCCGGGAACAGTTCGCGCCGCTGCTGGCGCCCCATGACCTCGCCAATGCCAAGGTCGCGCTGGAAAGCACGCTGGTCGAGCGGGCGAACTGGAAGCTCGTCATGGAGAACGCCCGCGAGTGCTATCACTGCACCGCGCGCCATCCCGAACTGTCGGTGACCTTCCCCGTCGGCGCCCGTGCCCATTTCGAGGCCGACGAGGAAGGCCAGGTCGAACGCTTCAACCGCCGCATGGCGGGCGCCGGGCTGCCGGTCGGGCCGGTCGAGGGCGACTGGTGGCAGGCGATCCGCTTTCCGCTCAATCCCGGCTGCCCCTCGATGACGCTGGACGGCCAGCCGGTGGTAGCCAGGCCGATGTGCGGGGTGGAGGGCGGCGACATCGGCTCGCTGCGCTGGGCCTTGGAACCGCACAGCTTCACCCATGCCGTGGGCGACCACCTCTTCATGTTCACCGCCTGGCCGACCGGGCCCGAGGAGACCGTCGTGGTTTCCAAATGGCTGGTGCACAAGGATGCGGTCGAAGGCGTCGATTACGACGTCGAACGGCTTGGCGCGCTGTGGACGGCCACCAACCTGCAGGATCGCGACCTGGCCGAGAACAACCAGCGCGGCGTGCATTCGGTCGGCTATCGTCCCGGCCCCTATTCGCATGAGGCCGAGGCCCTGCTGATGCGCTTCACCGACTGGTACTGCGCCACGGCCCGCCGATACATCGCGGAGACCGCGCGATGACCGGCGAGGATGGCCTGCATCCCGATACGCTGACCGTCGGGGCCGGCTACGACGCCCATGCCCATCACGGCGCGGTCAAGCCGCCGATGTTCCTGACCTCGACCTTCGTGTACCCGACGGCCCAGCATGCCAAGGATGTGCACGAAGTCTACTTCGGGGCCCGCCCGGCACGGCCGGACGAAGAATCCGGCTATATCTACGGCCGCCTCGACCACCCGAACATGACGATGCTGGAACGGCGGCTGGCGGTGCTGGACGGCGCGCCCGACGCCGCCGTGTTCAACAGCGGCATGGCCGCGATCGGGACGATGATGCAGTCGATCCTGCGGCCGGGTCAGGTCGTGCTGCATTCCCGCCCGCTCTATGGCGGCACCGACGCGCTGGTCCATACCCATCTGTCGCATTTCGGCATCCGGCCCGTCGGCATCGGCGACGCCCTCGACCCCGCCTCGGTGCGGGCGGCGGCGCGCGAGGCGATGGCGGCCGGCACCGTCGGCCTGGTGATGATCGAGACCCCGGCCAACCCGACCGGCGGCATCAGCGACATCGCCCTGGCCGCCGAGGTCGCGGCCGAGATCGGCGCCGCGCAAGGCCACCGCCCCCCGGTGGCGGTCGACAACACCTTCCTCGGGCCGTTCCAGCAGAACCCGCTGCGCCATGGCGCCGATCTCTGCGTCACCTCGCTGACCAAATATGCCGGCGGCCATTCCGACCTGCTGGGCGGCGGCATTTCCGGCGACGCCGCCGTGATCGGCCGGCTGAAGCAATTGCGCACCCTGCTCGGCACCCATCTGAACCCGCATGACTGCTGGATGCTGCTGCGCTCGCTCGAAACCATGCATCTGCGCACCGAGCGCGCCGGGCGCAATGCGATGGCGATCGCGGGCTTCCTGCGCGATCACCCGAAGGTCGCCTCCGTCACCTATCTCGGTTTCATCGCGCAAGGACAGGGCCCGGGTGCGGCAGCGTTCGCCCGGCAATGCCGCGGCGCCGGCTCGACCTTCTCGTTCCGCATCAAGGGCGGCGAAGCGGCGGCCTTCCGCATGCTGGACCGGCTGCGGGTCATCCGCATGGCGGTGTCGCTGGGCGGTACCGAGACCCTGATCTGCCATTCGGCGACCACCACCCATTTCGCCGTGCCGCGCGAGCGGCGCGAGGCGATGGGTGTCGACGATGCCACCTTGCGCATCTCGGTCGGCGTCGAGCACGAGGCCGACCTGATCGTCGACCTCGACCAGGCGATGGAGGCGGTGTGATGCAGGATCCCAAATCCGTCGCCGGCAAGCATGGCGCGCCCGAAGAACATGCCGAGCTGCTGGTGATCGGCGCCGGCCCGGCCGGGATCGCGGCCGCCCTCGCCGGTGCGCGCGCCGGCCAGAAAGTCATGCTGGTCGACGAGAACCCGGTGGCGGGCGGGCTGATGGGACTCGACGTGCCGCTGTTCTACGGCCAGCGCATGACGGCGGCCGTGCATAACAAGGCGCGCATGGTCGAGCAGGTGCTGGCCTCGAACCCGGCGCTTGAAGAAGCCTTCGAGGCCGGCATCGACGTCCGCCTCGGCCTCTGCGCCTGGGGCGCCTTCGTCAACGGGCCGGGGGTGCAGACCCTGCCCGGCCGCGTGGTCGGGCTGGCCGACGACGAACGCTCCTGGCTGGTCGGCTTCGACCGGCTGGTGGTGGCGGCCGGCGCCCGCGACTTCGTCGTCTCCTTCGCCGGCGTCGAGCAGCCCGGGGTGATCGGCGCCCGCGCACTGCAATCGCTGCTGGCGCGCTACGATGCCTTCGACGGCCGGCGGATCGTCATCCTGGGCTCGGGCGATCTGGCGGTCGAAACCGCCAGGCTGGCGCAGGCCCGCGGCATCGAGGTCGCGGCACTGGTCGAGGTGCGCGAGACGGCGCAATGCGCGACCGATCTGCCGGTCCTGGCCGGCCACGCGGTCGCCCGCGCGATCGCCGGGCCGGCCGGCGTCGAAGCAGTTGAAATGGTGGGCGCCGACGGCGCCGTCACCCGCATCGCCTGCGACACGATCTGCCTGGCCATCGGCCTGGTGCCCACGGTCGAGCTGGCCGACGTGCTGGGCTGCCGCCTGGCGGCGCGCGGCGATCTCGGCGGCCATGTGCCGCTGGTCGACGGCGAGGGCCGCAGCACCATCCCCGGCATCAGTTTCGTCGGCGATTGCGCCGGCGTGCCGTCGGGCGACGGCTATGGCTATCGCCTCGACTGGGTGCGGGCGCAGACCCGCGCCGGCGACGGCCGGGAATTCGTCTGCCTGTGCGAGGAAGTCAGCCGCGGCGAGTTGCTGGGCATGCGGCCGCCGCGCTATCTCGATAGCCCTGCGCCGCAGGGCCACGACCTCGCGGCGATGCTGGCTGACGGCCCGCCCAGCCACGACCAGATGAAGCGGCTGACCCGCGTCACCATGGGCCATTGCCAGGGCCGCCGCTGCCGCGAGCAGGTGGCGCTGCAACTGGCGCTGGCCTCCAACCTCGATCCGGCCGACGTGCCGCTGGCCGGCTATCGCGCGCCGGTGCGGCCGCTGCCGCTGACCGTGCTGGCCGATGCCGCCGAGGAACAGGTGATGCGCGACCGCTGGGAAGTCTGGTTCGGCATTCCCGGCCAGTGGACGCCCTACGCCGATATCGGCACGGAACGCGAGGTGCTGGACGACGAATCCGGTCTCGGCGATCACATGCATCTCTGAGGGATGGCCATGACGGGGGAAAAGGGCGCGACGACCGTCATCGTCGGCGGCGGTGTGACGGGCTTGAGCGCCGGCTGGTGGCTGGCCCGCGACGGCATGGATGTCGCCGTCATCGACAAGGGCATCATCGGCTGGGAAGCCTCGGGGCGCAACGGCGGCGGCTGCACCCATTACCAGAGCCCGCTGTTCGACGAGGAACAGCGGCTGTGGCCGCAGATGGACCAACTGCTCGGTCATCCCACCGAATACCGGCGCGAGCGTGTCATCGTCGCCATCAACGACCTGCAGCTGGCCCGCTATCGCCGCATGGCCGAGATCACGCGGGCCATGGGCTATCAGTCGAGCGACCTTGACCCCAGGCAGGTGCGCGAGCTGGTGCCGCTGGCCGGCGACAACGCGGCCGGCGCCGTGCATTTCCATTTCGGCGGCCACGCCAACCCCCAGCGCACCGTGCAGGCCTACGGCTGGGCGCTGCAGGATCTCGGCGGCCGGCTGATGCAGCATACCTTGGTCACCGGCTTCACCTGCACCGGCGGGCGTGTCACCGCGGTGCGGACCAACCGCGGCGAGATTGCTTGCGACAACCTCGTCATCGCCGCCGGGCCCCAGACCGGGCGCCTGCTGGCGATGCTCGGCCGCGAGCTGCCGCTGGCCGCCGGCCGGGCCGAGATGATCGTGACCGAACCCCTGCCGCTGATGAAGCATGGCGGGGTCGACGGCAACGGCCTCTACGGCCGCCAGACCCTGCGCGGCAACCTCGCCTATGGCGGCGGCCCGCATGAATGGGTCGAGGCCGGCGACGGTGCCCAGGTGGCACGGCCCTCGACCCCGCTGCTGCGCAACCTCGCCCGGCGGCTGGCCGAACTGTTCCCGCGCGCCGGCCACGTGCGGATGATCCGCAGCTGGGCCGGCGTCATCGAGAACACCCCCGACGGCCGCCCGGTGATCGATCGCCTGGCCGATCCCGGCAACGTCACCGTGGCGACGATGTCGTCGGTCGGGTTCGGCCTGTCGCCCGCCACCGGGCACGCGATCCGCGACCTGGTGATCGATGGCCGCTGCAGCTTCGCCGACCTCGATAAACTGCGGCTGGACCGTTTTGCCGGGCTCGATCCCGATTGGGCACTCAGGCGCGGCTGGGTGCCGATCGCGGCATGACCGACCGCTTCTCGATCTTCGCGCTGCTGGGCCAGGCCCTGTCGGGCCATCGCGGCTGGAAACCGCAATGGCGCGATCCGGCGCCGAAGCCCGAATACGACGTGATCATCGTCGGCGGCGGCGGCCATGGCCTGGCCACCGCCTACTACCTGGCCAGCCAGCACGGCATCACCAACGTGGCCGTCGTCGAGAAGGGCTGGATCGGATCGGGGAACGTCGGACGCAACACGACGATCGTGCGCTCGAATTACCTGCTGCCCGGCAATATCCCCTTCTACGACTGGTCGCTGAAGCTGTGGGAAGGCCTGGAGCAGGACATCAACTACAACGCGATGGTCAGCCAGCGCGGCGTCCTGAACCTCTACCATTCCGACGGTCAGCGCGACGCCTATGCCCGGCGCGGCAACGCCCTGCGGATCCACGGCGTCGACGCCGAACTGCTCGATCGCGACGCGGTGCGCGCCAGGCTGCCCTTCCTCGACTACGACAATGCCCGCTTTCCCATCATGGGCGGCCTGCTGCAGCCGCGCGGCGGCACGGTGCGGCATGACGCGGTGGCCTGGGGTTATGCCCGCGCCGCCGACCGGCGCGGCGTCGACATCATCCAGAATTGCGAAGTCACCGGCATCCGTGTCGACGGCGGCCGTGCCGTGGGGGTCGAAACCTCGCGCGGCTTCATCGGTGGGGCCAGGATCGGCCTGGCCTGCGCCGGCAATTCCGGCCAGGTGGCGGCAATGGCCGGGCTGCGCCTGCCGATCGAGAGCCACGTGCTGACCGCCTTCGTCTCGGAAGGCCTGAAGCCGCTGATCGATTGTGTCGTCACCTTCGGGGCCGGGCATTTCTACATCAGCCAGTCCGACAAGGGCGGCCTGGTCTTCGGCGGCTCGATCGACGGCTACAATTCCTACGCCCAGCGCGGCAACCTGCCGACCATCGAGGATGTCTGCGAGGAAGGCATGGCGCTGATGCCGGCACTCGGCCGCCTGCGCATGCTGCGCCATTGGGGCGGCGTCATGGACATGTCGATGGATGGCAGCCCGATCATCGACCGCACGCCGGTGGACGGCCTCTATCTCAATGCCGGCTGGTGCATCGGCGGATTCAAGGCGACGCCGGCCTCGGGCTGGTGCTTTGCCCATCTGATCGCCCGCGACGAACCGCACCGCGTCGCCGCCGCCTATCGCCTCGACCGTTTCGCCACCGGCCGGCTGCTCGACGAGGCCGGGGCCGGCGCCGACGTCGCCTTGCATTAACGGTTCGCCATGCGCCTCACCTGTCCCCATTGCGGCAATCGCGGCATCGAGGAATTCGCCTATGGCGGCGATGCCGACCGCCGCCGCCCCGATGGCGAGCCGTTCGGCCAGGCCTGGATGGATTACGTCTATCTGCGCCGCAACCCGGCAGGTGCCCATCGCGAATGGTGGTATCACGCCGCGGGCTGCCGCGCCTGGCTGGTGGTCGAGCGCGACACGACCAGCCACGCGATCGCCGCCGTACGGGAGGTCGGCTGATGGCCGGACGGCGCCTCGCCCAGGGCGGCATCATCGACCGCGGCCGGCCGATCGGTTTCCGCTTCGACGGCCAGCCCTACACCGGCTTCGCCGGCGACACCCTCGCTTCGGCCCTGCTGGGCGCGGGGGTCAGCCTGGTCGGCCGCTCGTTCAAGTATCACCGCCCGCGCGGCATCCTTTCGGCCGGGCCGGAAGAACCGAACGCGCTGGTCGAACTGCGCGACGGGGCGCGGCGCGAACCCAACACGCGCGCGACGACGATCGAGCTGCATGACGGGTTGGCGGCGTTGAGCCAGAACCGCTGGCCGTCGCTGCGCCACGACGTGATGGCGGTGAACGGCCTGCTGTCGCCGATCTTCACCGCCGGGTTCTACTACAAGACCTTCATGTGGCCGGCCGCCTTCTGGGAAAAGGTCTACGAGCCACTGATCCGCCGCGCCGCCGGCCTCGGCCGTGCTTCGGGCATGCCGGACCCCGACCACTACGAGAAGGCCACGGCCTTCTGCGACGTGCTGGTCATCGGCGGCGGCCGGGCCGGGCTCGCCGCGGCGCTGGCCGCGGCACGGGCGGGTGAGCGCGTCATCCTGGCCGAACAGGATTTCGTGCTGGGCGGCGACCTGCCGGCCGACCTGCCCAATCTCGGCATCATGATCCGCACCACGGTGGCCGGCGTCTATGACGGCGGGACCTATGCCGCCATCGAACGAGTGGCCGACCATGTCGCCACCCCCGGGCCCCATCGACCGCGCCAGCGCCTGTGGCGGCTGATCGCAGGGCGATCGGTACTGGCCTCGGGCGCGATCGAACGGCCGATCGCCTTCGGCGACAACGACCGGCCCGGCGTGATGCTGGCCGGCGCCGTGCGCCGCTATATCGATCGCTTCGCCGTGGCGCCGGGCGACCGCGCCGTCGTCTTCGCCAACAACGACGACGGTGCCCGCACTGTCGCCGCGCTGCATGCGGCGGGCATCGAAGTCGCCGCACTGGTCGATCCCCGCCCCTCCCTGTCAGCGGCCGCGATCCAGGCAACCCAGGCGGCCCATGCCCGGCTGGCCCCCGGCCTGACCGTGCGGCGGGTGCGCGGCCGGCTCGGCGTCCAGGCGGTCGAGCTGAGCGACGGGTCGACGATCGACTGCGATCTCGTCGCCATGTCGGGCGGCTGGAACCCGACCCTGCACCTGACCTCGCATCTCGGCGGCAAACCGCGCTGGGACGAGAGGATCGCGAGCTTCGTGCCCGGTGCGCTGCCGCCCGGCATGACGGTTGTGGGGGCGGCCGCCGGCGACTTCGGCGGGGACTACGCCGTCGCGCCGCTGTGGCGGGTGCAGGCGGCGCGGGGCAAAGCCTTCGTCGATTTCCAGAACGACGTCACGGTCGACGACGTCGCCCTGGCCGAGCGCGAAGGCTTCCGCGCCGTCGAGCATCTGAAGCGCTACACCACGCTCGGCATGGCGACCGACCAGGGCAAGACCTCGAACGTCACGGGCCTCGCCATCATGGCCGAACTGACCGGGCGCGGCATTCCGGCCACCGGCACGACCACGTTTCGCCCGCCCTTCACCCCCGCGGCGATCGGCGCCTTCGCCGGCCATCATCGCGGCCGCGATTTCCGCCCGACCCGGCGCACGCCGATGCACGGCTGGGCGGCCGAACAGGGCGCGGTGTTCGTCGAGAGCGGGCTGTGGCTGCGGGCGCAGTACTTTCCGAAGCCGGGCGAGAGCGACTGGCTGGCCGCGACCAATCGCGAGGTCCGCGCGGTGCGCGAGGCCGTCGGGCTCTGCGACGTCACCACGCTGGGCAAGATCGACATCCAGGGCCCGGATGCCGCCGAATTCCTCGACCGGGTCTATGTCAACGGCTGGAAGACGCTGGCCGTCGGCCGCTGCCGCTATGGCCTGATGCTGCGCGAGGACGGCTTCGCCTTCGACGACGGCACCACGGCAAGGCTGGGGCCGGAACATTTCCTGATGACGACGACCACGGCCAATGCCGGGGCGGTGTGGCGCCATCTCGAGTTCTGCCGCCGGGTTCTGTGGCGCGACCTCGACGTGCAGATGACCTCGGTGACCGAGCAATGGGCCCAGGTGGCGCTGGCCGGTCCGCGATCGCGCGCCGTGCTGGCGCGCCTTGCCGATGTCGAGCTGCCGCACATGGGCGTTGCCGAAACCACGATCATGGGAGGTGTCGAGGCACGGATTTTCCGCCTGTCGTTCTCGGGCGAGTTGGCCTACGAGATTGCCGTGCCCGCCCGCCGCGGCGAGGCGCTGGCCCGCCGGCTGATGGCCGAGGGCCAGGCCTTCGGCATCACGCCCTACGGCCTGGAAGCCATCGGCCTGCTGCGGCTGGAGAAGGGCCATGTCGTCGGTTCGGAGCTGAACGGCCACACCACCGCCGGCGATCTTGGCCTGGGCAAGATGATGTCGGCCAGGAAGGATTTCATCGGCCGCGTCATGGCCGGCCGGCCGGCACTGGTCGATCCCGACCGGCCGGTGCTGGTCGGCCTGAAATGCTCAGGCCCCGTGGCCGGCGGCGCGCATCTCTTCGCGCAGGGGGCGGCCGCCACGCCCGAAAACGACCAGGGCTACGTCACCTCGGTCGGCTATTCGCCGCGACGCGGCTGCTGGATCGCTCTCGGCCTGCTCGCCCGCGGCCGCGAGCGGCTGGGCGAGACGATACGGGCCCATGATCCCGTGCGCGGCCGGGATACGGCCGTCGAGGTGGTCTCGCCGGTGTTCTACGATCCGGAGGGGAGCCGCCTGCATGGCTGAGCCCGGCGTCACCATCACCCCGCGCGACCGGTCGCTCGCCTCGATCGAAGCCCGCCGCGGCCAAGCCGACGCGGTCGCCGGCGTCATTGCCGCGACCTACGATCTCGACCTGCCGCGCTCGGCCCGCTGGACCGGCGCCAACGGCATCAGCTTCGCCTGGGCCGGGCCCGGCCAATGGACGGCGATCGCCACCCGGCCGGTGGCACGCGACCTCGCGGGGCAACTGGCGGGGCTGGCCGCCGTCACCGACCAGTCCGACGGCTGGATGCTGACCGAGATATCCGGCCCCCGCGCCCGCGACGCACTGGCCAAGATGCTGCCGATCGACCTGGATCGCGGCGTGCTGCCGCCAGGTGCCGTCGCGCTGACGAAGGCTGGCCACATCGACGTCCGCCTGCGCCATCTCGACGCCGGCATCTACGAACTGGCCGCCTTCCGGAGCCTCGCCGCCGACCTGGCCGGCTGGCTGCGGTCGTCGGCCCTCGAATTCGGCATCGCGCCCTGACCCGCATCCGGCGCGGCTCAGCCATTTTATAGAATATATTTTATATTTGACAACCTGATGTCATGCGCCGATTGCCAAGCGCCGTCATGCATGTCTATTCTCAATACTGCACATCGGTGAGGGGTGTCGCATACAAACTCGGGCTTTTGGGCCCCAGAGGAGTCCTCATCGATGGAAACCAGCACGAAGATTCTATTTTCGAATGACGACGGTTATCAATTCGAGACAGATCTCGATGAAGATAAAACCGCCATGCAGGTCCATGTCTCGCGCAACAATATTACATTGTTTCAATCTACCATGTCGATTGCAACGCCGACGAGCAGGAATTCGAAATTTTTATTTAGTGGTGAGACGTCCACAATCTATAATGACACAGACGAGGCACTCTATTGTAGTTTGTCGGACGCTGGCAGCTATGCAGACGCCAAGACCATGGCATTGGGGGGCCTGGGTGTCTTCTATGCCTTCCTGGGGCTTGCAGCCGCGATCCCCGGGATGCCCCCCCCAAGTGGGGTTTCCGATCGCGGCGCAAGGCATGATATTGGCCATCGGGGGATTGGCGGACGGCGCGATACCCAATGCGGACGAGACCGTACGCTCATTGCTTTTACCAGGCCGTCGAATTTCCCGGACATCGGGACGCGGGATGGACCCACGCGGCAAAAAAAACGCCGTCACTCTTACCCGGATATCAATAAAAGGAGAGAAACCATTCTCAAAAGAAGAAAACATATTATCGGTAAAAACTGCAAAATATATTCTGAAAGAAGGAGAGGAAAAACTCTCGACAATAGTGAAATCTATAGATAAATGGGATCCGATTATTACACTATTTCTGGACGGAAGAAAGAAAATAGAATCACACGCACTCACAATTGTACCCAATATCAGCATCCCTGCAGAAGAAGATCAACAAGAGGAATGCAGATGGGGAAAGAATCTGTGTGACAGTTCGAGCGGCACGATGCTTACATGGGGAAGCAAGCCGGGCGCCAAGGCATACATGCTTAAGCCGGGGCGGAACCGGCCGCGCCTGCTTGTTACCGAGAGCTGCGCAAGCGCATTCATAGAGCGACCTATTGCCCCTAACCTGGCGTCAGAGAGCAAGGTCGTCAGCTCTGAAAAAGATCCCCAAATGCTTGTTTGGGTACTTGAAAAATATACGGTTGCTGACGGCAGCACTACACACAAAGGGGACCTGGTGGGCCCAGCTGGAGATCACGCTGGCGTCATCGACATGATTTTAAAATCGGGAAAAAAATATGCTGTCTATACTTGGGCCGGTAAAGGAACAACGGTCCTCGGATATCCACTTGACGCCGCGCCGACCTTGATCCCGATAAATTTTTCGGAAGGGAATGCTTACATCATCGTGTGTCGGGAGGAACCTTTCCAGCGGCTGGTATCGACCGAGACGGACTAGGTGGAGATGCCCGGACGCTCAGCGCAGGTCGCGCGGCCTGATGCCGTATTTGCGGCGGAACATCGTCGAGAAATGCGCTGACGAGCTGAAGCCGAGGTCGAAGGCGATGGCGGTGATCGAGCGGCCATCGCCCTTCGCGATCAGGTCGTAGCAACGCTGCAGCCGGCGATGCCACAACCATTCGGACGCCGACGTCTCGCAATGCCGGAACAGCTGATGCAGATAGCGCAGCGAGATGTTGTTGGCGAAGGCGATGCGTTCGAGCGACAGGTCGTGTTCGCTCAAATGCGCCTCGATCCAGTTCTGCACCGACCGCAGCCGGGCCCTCTGGACCGCGCCGTCGGCCTCCGCCCCCTGGTCGTCTGCCGACTGCAGCGTCAGGGCCAGGATATCCAGCAGCTGGTTGCCCAGCCCCGAGCGCACGTCGGTATCGAGCCGCCCGCCCTCGGTCGCGAGCATGCCGCAGAATTCGGTGGCGATCCGCCCCAGGCCTTGCGTCGAATTGATCGCGGCCGACAACGGCACCTTCTCGCGGGGGAAGCGCTGCGCGAAGGCTTCGCGCGGCAGTTCGAGATAGTAGGAGCGGACCTCGCCCAGGCAGTGCAGCTCATATTCCTCGGTCGCGCAGAAGATCGCACCGCGCGCGGCATTGGAGGAATGGACGACGCCCTTCTGCAGCACGTTGGCATGCCCGTGGTGGATCAGCTGCAGATAATAGCAATCCTTGTCGAGGCTGGAGATGTGGTGGGCCCGCCGGGCGATCCGCTGCTCGGACAAGAGGATGTCGGTCAGCACGATCTCGCCGAAATGAGTCTCGCGGATGAAACCCTTGTAATCGTCGGGTTTGGCGGCGGCGACGTCGACATGGACATACACGTCGCAGATCGCCTCCCGCCAGGCCGCGTAGCGTTTCGCGGGTTCGAACTGGTCCGTCGAGAAAACGAGATCCATTTCCCCTCCCCTTAGAAATTCGGCGATTTTTTCTCCGCCTTTAGGCTCAGGCACGAGTATGGCACTACCGCGTGATCCGGCAAGGGGCAGTGCGCGCTCAGCAAAAATCTGTGCACCCTGGCGAAAGATTTTCTTCAAACCGATCTCTAACGTCGCCACAAAGCGCAGATCTCTGGATCTGCTGCAATAATTCTTAGGGACGGGAAATGAATATCTTTGGGCGACTGACCCAGGAACAGATCGTATTGGGCCTGGCCGTGCTTCTTTGCATCGGCTTTTCGATCGCCCTGCCCGGCTTCCTCACCACCAATAATCTGCTGAACCTGCTTCGCAGCGTTTCTATTCTGGGAATCCTCGGCGTAGCCATGGCGCTTGTCGTCATCGGCCGCGGCATCGACCTGTCGCTGATCGCGGCGATGGCGATCTCGGTCGCCTGGACCTTGCAACTGATCGGATCGGGCATGCCGGTGGCGCAGGCGGCCGTGATCGGCATCGTCTTCTGCCTCGCCGTCGGCATGATCAACGGCTTCCTGATCGCCTATGTCGAAATCCCGGCGATCTTCGCCACGCTGGCCATGGGCACGGCGGTCTACGGCTTCGGCCGCTACTTCCTGTTCAGCCTCGACGTGCTCTATTTCCCCGACCATGCGCGCTATCTGCTGTGGCTCGGCCAGGGGGCGGTGCTGGGCGTCCCGGTGCCGATCTATCTGTTCGGCGGCATCTGCCTCCTGGCCTTCCTGTTCCTGCGCCAGACCCGGTCGGGCCGCTACCTGCGTGCCGTCGGCGACAACCTGGCGGCCGCGCGCATCACCGGCGTGCCGGCCCGGCCGATGATCGTCCTGCAATACATGATGTCGTCGCTGATCGGGTTCATCGCCGGCGTCATCACCGCGGCCTCGGTCGCCTCGATGAACACCCGCGTCGCCAACTCGACCTTCGTCTACGACGTCATCCTGGTCGTGGTCCTGGGCGGCATCGGCCTGTCGGGCGGGCGCGGCGGCATCCGCAACGTCATCGTCGGCACGCTGCTGATCGGCGTGCTGCTCAACGGCATGACCATCATGGATATCCAGTACACGCTCCAGAACGTGATCAAGAGCGTGATCCTGCTCACCGCGATCGTGATCGACACGATCCTCAACCCCCGCGACGAGCAGACAGCGCAACAAGGGGACATCTAGGGAGGACTACCATGAAGCTGATCAAGGCAGGCTTGCTCGCCGCCTCGCTGCTGGCGTTCGGCGGCACCGCGTTCGCGCAGGGCATCGACGATCCGACGCGCAACCCCTACTACTCGTCGCTGAAGGGCAAGAAGGTCGCCTACGTGCCCGTCGCCATGGGCTTCGACCTGACCGAGGGGTGGGCGCAGGGCATCCGCTCGGCGATCGAGCCGCTCGGCATGACCTTCGAGGTACGCGACCCGAACTGGAGCACGGACGCCGGCGCCCAGGCCATCACCTCGCTGATCTCGGAGAAGCCCGACGTCATCGTCGTGCATAACCCCGACGTCCAGTCCTACGCCCGTCTGCTGAAGCGCGCCGAGGATGCCGGCATCCACGTCATCCAGATCAACATGCGCTCGAGCTATTCGACCGACGCCTTCATCGGCGCCGACTACGTCGACATGGGCGAGCAGATGGCCGGCAAGCTGATGGGCAAATGCTCGCCCAAGAACGGCGGCAACGGCAAGGTCGCCATCATCCAGGGCGTGCTGACGGCGGCGGCCTCCGCCTACCAGATGCAAGGCATCAACAACGTGTTCTCCAAGAACCCGGACATGAAGGTCGTGTCCAACCAGGCGGCCGACTGGGATGCGACCAAGGCGCGCAACATCGCCGCGACCGTGCTGCAGCAGAACCCCGATCTCTGCGGCATCGTCGGTTTCTGGGACGTGATGGACCTGGGCACCGGCGCGGCGATCCGCGAATCGGGCAAGAGCGTCTACCTGATCACCTCGGGCGGCGGCAACCAGGCCGCCTGCGACGGCTTGAACAACGGCACCTACAGCGAGGTCGTCTCCTACGACGTGCCCGGCCAGGCGCGCGACATGGCGACGATGATCAAGCAGATCCTGCAGAACAAGCAGAAGGCCGGCGCGGTCAAGACCACGCTGTTCTCGCCCTTGACCTTCATGACGAAGGACAACATCAAGCCGGGCTCCTGCTGGTCGCTCGCCGCCAAGAAGTAACCACCTGACCGCCGGCGCGGGGGGG
>JAEYTW010000248.1 GCA_023433835.1 Pseudomonadota bacterium
CCGCGCCGGGGGCGCCCACGGCCGCGGGCGCCGGCGACCCGCACGCGGTCGGGGCCCTCGGCCGTCACGGTGACGCCGGAGAAATCGCAGGTCACGTCGGGCAGCAGATAGGCACCGGGGTCGCCGATCTCGTAGACGATCTGCTCGGCGACGTTGTTGGGCGTCACCGCGCCGCCGGTGCCGGCGGGCTTGGTGACGACCATGCCGCCCTCGGCGTCGCATTCGACGATCGGATAGCCCATGTGGTCCCAGCCGTCGACGTCGCGCCAGTCGGTCGAGACGCCGCCGGTCGCCTGGGTGCCGCATTCGATTATATGGCCGGCCAGGCTGCCGGCGGCCAGCAGGTCGTAATTGTCGGCCTTCCAGCCGAATTCGTGGATCAGCGGCCCCAGCGCCACCGCGCTGTCGACGCAGCGGCCGGTGACGACGATGTCGGCGCCCGCATCCAGCGCAGCCGCGATCGGCAGGGCGCCGAGATAGGCATTCATGCTCAGAAGCTTGGGCGGCAGCGCCGCGCCGCTCGCCATCTCGGTCACGCCGGCGGCCCGCAGGTCGTCGGCGATCGGCAGGAGGTCGTCGCCGACCACGGCGGCGACCTTGAGGTCGACGCCGGCGGCCTTCAGCGCGGCCTCGAGCGCGTCGCGGCAGCCCAGCGGGTTGACGCCGCCGGCATTGGCCACGACCTTGATCTTCTTTGCCGCCAGCTGCGGCGCGAGGCGCCGGCCGAACAGCTCGACGAAATCCGGCACGTAGCCCAGGTCAGGCTGCTTGGCCCGCGCGCGGACCAGCAGCGACATGGTGATCTCGGCCAGGTAATCCATGACGAGGTAGTCGACCTCGCCCTGCTCGACCAGCTGAATGGGGCCCAGCTCGCTGTCGCCCCAGAACCCGCCGCCGCAGCCGATGCGAACGCGCTTGCCCATCGCCTCAGCGCCCGGTCCAGGCCGGCTGGCGCTTTTCCCGGAACGCCGCGAAACCTTCGCGGGCATCCTGGGTCTGCGCCATCATCGGCAACATCAGCTGGGCGTATTCCAACGCATCGCGCAACGCCATGTCGCGCATCGCCTGGAACCCCTGCTTGCCCAGGCGGATCGCGGTGGGCGAGCGGTTGACGACCCGATCGAGCAGCCAGTCGAGCTTTTCGTCGAGTTCGGCGGGTGCAGCCAGGTGATTGACGATGCCGTCGGCCAGCGCCTGCTGTGCCGTCAAAGGTTCGCCGGTGATGCACATCTCCATCAGCCGGCGCGGCGGCACCACCCGCATCAGATGCGGCATGATCATCATCGGGAACAGGCCGATCTTGGATTCCGGCGTGCCGAAATTCGCGGTGTCGACCGCCACCACCATGTCGCAGGCGCAGACCAGGCCGAAGCCGCCGGCCAGCGCATGGCCGTTGACCCGGGCGATGATCGGGATCGGGCAGGTCTCGATCAGTTGCAGCAGGTCGACGATGAAATTGCGCGGCCGCGCCGGATCGACGCTGAACGGCGCGCCGTCGGCCGAGGGCGCGAGATCGCCGCCGGCGCAGAACACCTTGTCCCCCGCCCCGGTCAGCACGATGGCGCGTGCCTCGTTTTCGGCCATCGCCTCGCGGATGGCGCGACCGATGGTGGTGACCACGGCTTCGTTCAGCGCGTTGCGCCGCTCGGGCCGGTTGATGGTGAGCCACAGCACCAGGCCGCGGCGTTCGATCAGAACGGGCGCGTCGGTCATGCCACGACCGGGACAAATGCCAAAATCAGGCCGGACGGATGCCGATGATGCTGCATGCCGCGCATTTCCCCCCACACAGGGCTGTTCGATCGCCCGTTGATGAATTGGCTTCATTAAGAAGCGGCCACCGGGGGCTGTCAATCGGAAACGCATGCCGCACTGCAAATAAGGGGCGGCTAAGCCTGGGCTTATCCCCGGCTCAGCGGGCGCCGGCGCGTAAGTGAACTGTATTCATCAAATCGGCAAACCACCCGCTATGGGCGCCGGCCCCGCGGCATCGCGGCGATCAGCCGGGCCGTGTAGGGATCGCGCGGCCGGGCGAAGACCTCGGCCGCCGGCCCGGCCTCGACGATGCGGCCCGCCCGCATCACCATGACGCGGGTGCACAATCGCCGCACGACGTCGAGGTCGTGACTGATCAGGAGGTAGGCGACGCCGAGGTCGCGCCGGAGATCGTCGAGCAGGCGCAGCACCGCGGCCTGCAGGGCGGCATCGAGCGAGGCGGTGGGCTCGTCGAGGATGACGAGGTCGGGCCGCGGCCCCAGCGCCCGGGCAATGCCGACCCGGGCCTGTTGCCCGCCCGACAGCTGATGCGGCAGCCGGCCGTGCAACTCATGGGGCAGTTGCACCTGGTCGAGCAGGTCGGCCACCCGGGCGCGCAGGGCCGTACCGGACAGGCCGGCCAGGCGGCGCAGCGGCGCGGCCACCTGCTCGGCCGCCGTCAGACGGGGATCGAGGCTGTCGCCGGCGTCCTGCACCACCATCTGCAGACGCCCCCGCCACGGCGCCCTGGCGGCACGCCCGGCCGGCACGGCGGCGATGTCGTGGCCGGCGAAATCGATCCGGCCCGCGGTCGGGTCGATCAGCCGGGCCAGCATGGCGGCCAGCGTCGACTTGCCGCAGCCGGATTCGCCGACCAGCCCGAGCGTCTCGCCCCGCCCGATGGTCAGGTCGACGCCGTCGACGGCGCGCAGGCCCGGGTAGTGCTTGGCCAGCCCGCGCGCGATCACCAGCGGCGGGCCGGGGGGCAAGGCTGCCGGCATGGCGACCGGCTCCGGCCGGATCTCGGCCGGGGCGACGATCCGGACGAGGCGCCCGCCTTCGAGCATCGCGATGCGGTCGCAGCGCTCGGCCGCCAGCGCGAGGTCATGGGTGATCAGGATCGTGCCCAGCCCCCGTTCGCGCGCCAGGTCGGCGATCAGGTCGAGAATGGTCGCCTGCACCGTGCTGTCGAGGCCGGTGGTCGGCTCGTCGGCGATCAGCAGGGCCGGGTCGGTCGCGAGCGCCAGGGCGATCATCACCCGCTGGCACATGCCGCCCGACAGCTCGAACGGATAGGCCCCGGCCCGGTCGGGCGACAGGCCGACCCGGGTCAGCAGTTCGCCCACCCGCCTGCCGGAACCCAGCACATCGGCCAGTTGGCGGCCGATCGTGCGGGTCGGGTTCAGCGCGCGGCGGGCATTCTGGAACACGATGGCGCGCCGGCCACGGCCGGTGATCGTGCCGGCATCGGGCCTGACCAGCCCCATCAGCGCCAGCGCCGTGACCGACTTGCCCGACCCCGAGGCCCCCACCAGCCCGACCGTCTCGCCCGGCGCGACGGTGAACGACACCTCGCTGACGGCGCGCACCGTGCCGAACGAGACGCCGAGGCCGGAAACCTCGAGGAGGTTCACGTCCGCCGCCGCCGCGGATCGAGCAGATCGCGCAGCGCGTCGCCCGCCAGGTTGAAGGCGAAGACCGCGCCCATCAGCGCCAGGCCCGGGAACACGGCGACCCACCACTGCCCCGAAATCAGGTAGGGCGCCCCCTCGGCGGTCAGCACGCCCCATTCCGCCGCTGGCGGCCGCACGCCCAGCCCGATGAAGGAGAGCCCGGCGGCATTGAGGATGGCCCAGCCGAGGTTGAGCGACATCTGCACGGCGAGACCCGGGGCGAGGTTGGGCAGCAGCGTGCCGAAGACGACCGCCCACGGCCCCGCCCCGCCCAGCCGCGCGGCCTGGACGTAGCCGGCCTCGCGCCGCACCGCCACCTCGGCCCGGGCGAAGCGGATATAGAACGGCAGGTTGATGATGGCGGTGGCGTAGACGATGTTGGCGACGCTGTTGCCGAGCGCCACCACCAGCGCCATGGCGACCACGAACAGTGGAAAGGCCATCAGCATGTCGACGATGCGCCCGGCCCAGCGGTCGAGCGCCCCGCCGAAATAGCCGCAGGCCGCGCCGACGCCGGAGCCCACGACGAACGACAGCAGTACCGCGGCGCCGGCGATGGCGAGATCAAGGCGGGTCGCCACCACCACCCGGCTGAAGATGTCGCGGCCGAGCTGGTCGGTGCCGAACCAGTGCGTGGCCGACGGCGGCTGCAGGCCGGAAGCGACCCGGGTCGCCAGCGGATCGTGCGGCACGATTGCGGGCCCGATCAGCGCCAGCAGCACGAGGCCGCCGACGGCCAGCAGCGCGGCGAGGCTGAGCCGGTTGGTCACGGCCGGATCCGCGCCCGCGGGTCGAGCAGGCCGTAGAGGATGTCGACAGCCAGGTTGACCACCGCGAAGTTCAGCGCCACCAGCAGCACATAGCCCTGGATCGGCGCATAGTCGGCCGACAGCACGGCATCGAGCGCGTAGGAGCCGATGCCCGGCCAGGCGAACACCTTCTCGACCAGCACGTTGGCCCCGAGCATGTAGGAGAAGATCAGGCCCAGCGTGGTCACGATCGGCACCGCGGCATTGCGCAGCGCGTAGTGCACGACGATCATCCGGCGCGGCAGCATCAGCGCCCGGGCGGTGCGGATATAGTCCGAGGCCAGCACCTCGAGCAGCGCCGCGCGGGTGATGCGGGCCAGCGGGGCCAGCGCGAACAGGGCCATCGTCGCCGCCGGCAGGATCAGATGGCCGAGGCCCGAGCGGAACGCCGCCCAGTCGCCGGCGACGAGGCTGTCGACCAGCAGGAAGCCGGTCAACTGCGGCGGCGGGATCAGCAGGCCGTCGAGCCGCCCGACCGGTTCCGGCGACCAGCCCAGCCGGACGTAGAAGACGTAGATCAGGCAAAGGCCCACGACGAAGCCGGGCAGCGAGGTGCCGGCGGTGGCGACCAGCCGGCAGGCATGGTCGATGATCGATCCCGGGCGGAAGGCTGCCGCGGTGCCGAGCCCGATGCCGGCCGCCAGCGCGATGACGAAGGCCGACATGGTGAGTTCGAGCGAGGCCGGCAGGCGCTGCATGAGGTCGGCCACCACCGGCTCGCCGGTGGTCAGCGACCGGCCGAGATCGCCCGCCACGACATCGCGGACATAAAGCCCGAGCTGCGCCGGGATCGAGCGATCGAGCCCCAGCCGGGCGCGCAGCGCCGCGACCTGCTCAGGCCCCCCTTGCGGCCCGGAGACCAGGAAGGCCGCCGGATCGGCCGGCAACAGGCGCATGACGACGAAGACGAAGACGACGGCACCGGCCAGCACCGGCAGGATGGCCACGAGGCGGCGGGCGGCGAAGGCCAGGATCGACTGCCGCATCGCCGCCTCGCGCCCTTCAGCTGATCCTGGTGATCGGCCGGAAATCGACCTGGCCGTGGATATAGTAGGTGAAGTTCGTCACGTCCGGCTGCATCGCCACCTCGAACGAGGGCAGCCACAACAGGGAGACCGGCACCTCGCGAAACACGATCGCGATGGCCTGCCGCATCAGCCGGTCGTAGACCGCCTTGTCGGTTTCCCAGCGCGCCTTTTCCAGGATCGCGGCGAGGTCGGCATTGACGAACGAGCCGAAATTCCAGCGCCAGTCGCCCTGGAAGAAGATGCGGAAGAAATAGTCGGGATCGTTGAACCAGGCGGCCGAGGATTCGACGTAGAACGGCACCTTCTTCTCGGTCAGCCGCGTCGCCCACTGGGCCGCGGTAACCTTTTCGATCTCGACCCTGATGCCGATCGCGGCCAGGCCTTCCTGCACCAGCAGGGCCACCGGCTCGGCGATCGTGGCATCGCCGACATTGTAGCTGAAGGTGGTGTCGAAGCCGCGCTCGAAGCCGGCATCGGCCAGCAGCGTGCGCGCCTTCTCCAGGCTGAGGTGGTAGGGCATCGCCTGGGGAAAATCGGCCGCCTCCGGCTCGAAGGACGGGCCGTCGAACAAGGGCATGCCATGGCCGAACACCGCGCCGTCGAACATCCCCTTGTAGGGCAAGGCGTAGGCGATGGCCTGGCGCACCCGCACGTCGTCGAACGGCTTCGTCCGGGTGTTGAAGGCGATGAAGCGGAACGAGGTGACCACGGGGATCGAGGCGACGCGGACGCGGTTGTCGGTGGCGATCGCGTCGATATCCTTGGGCGGCAGCTGCAGCACGATATCGGCATCGCCCTTCTGCAGCGAGGCGACGCGGGCGGTCGCCGCCGGCACCACCTGGTGCACGGCGCGGCGGATCTTGGGGAGAGGGCCGCTTTTCCAGTGATCGAACCGGCCGTAGACGATCTGCTGGCCCGCCGTCCAGCCCTCGATGCGGTAGGCGCCGCCGCCGGCCGCGTTGTTGCGCAGCCATTCGGCCGCCCAGGGGTCGGCCGCGGTGGCGTGGCGCCTGGCCTCCTCCGCATTGATGATCGAGGCGTAGGTCAGCGCCAGGTTCGGCAGGGTGTAGCGGTCCTTGCGCGGGCAATCGATGCGGAAGGTATGGCGGTCGACCACCGTGAACTGCGCCGGATCGGTCATCGAGCCGGTGGAAAGCTGGCGCTTGGAGGCCGGCAGCGATACCGCGCGGTCGAGCGACCATTTGACGTCTTCCGCCGTCACCGGCCGGCCGTCATGGAAGGTCGCATCCTTGCGCAGATGGAAGACCAGCGACTTGCCGTCGTTGGTCTCCTCGAAGCTTTCGGCCAGCTCGCCGATCAGGTGGGAATAATCGTAGCGATAGATGCTGGGCAGGACTTCGGCGCGGTCGAAATTCACCAGCCGGTCATAGACATTGGTGAAGGTGCCGAGCGAGGGGACGTTGACGCCATCGCCATGCGGATCGCGTGAATTGGGGGCCGATTCGGCCAGGACGCGCAGGGTTTCCGAACGCCCCTGCGCCGCGGCCGGGCCGGCGAATCCAAGGCCGGACGCCAGGCCGGCGCTCCGCATCAGGAAGTCACGTCGATCCATCTTCGTCACTCCATCACCGCAAAAACGCCCGCAGGCATAGCGGTTCCGGCAACGGGATGTCACGCGTCTTGTTGCACCGCGACAAGTTTGTCAGACAACCGGGCGCCGCCGGAACGGCGCCCGGAAATAGGAGTATACTCCCCGCTCAGCCCTGCAGGCCGAACGGGTCGTCGACCGAGTGCGAGGGCTGGGTGAACCACTTAGGCCCTTGTTCGGTCATGTAGAAATGGTCCTCGTGGCGGATGCCGAATTCGCCGGGAAAGCAGATCATCGGCTCGTTGGAAAAGCACATGCCCGGCGCCAGCGGCGTGCGGTCGCTGCGCACCAGATAGGGCCATTCGTGGATATCGAGCCCGATGCCGTGGCCCGTGCGGTGCGGCAGGCCGGGCAGCGCGTAGTCCGGGCCAAGACCCGCCGCTTCCAGCGACTTGCGGGCTGCGACGTCGACGTCGCCGCAGGGGGTGCCAATCTGGGCGGCGGCGAAGGCGGCGGCCTGGGCCTCCTTCTCGACATTCCAGGCCCAGCGCTGGCGGTCGGTCGGCTCGCCGAAGACGTAGGTGCGGGTGATGTCGGACATGTAGCCGTGCACGAGGCAGCCGGTATCGATCAGCACCACGTCGCCCTGCTTCAGCACCTGCGGGTTCTTCACCCCATGCGGGAAGGCCGAGGCCGGGCCGAACAGGACGATGCAGAAATAGGACCCGCGGCTGCCTACGCGGCGATGGGCCTCGTTGATGAATTCCTCGACTTCCGTCGTGGTGATGCCTTCATGCAGCATCGAGGCGGCGGCGCGGTGGACGGCGAGCGTCATGTCGTGCGCCCGCTGCATCAGCGCGATCTCGTTGGCCGACTTGCGGGTCCGGCAGGCCGCGGTGATCAGCCTGGCATCGAAGAAGTCGTAGCCCTGCGCCAGCTTGGCGATGCCGTCGACGATGAAGAACGGCGCGCTTTCGCACAGGCCCACGCGATGGCCGGCGCCCGCGCCGATCTGCAGGCGCTCGAGGATTTCCAGGAACAGCGCGTATGGGCTTTCGTGTTCATGCCAGCAATTCACCCGCCCCTCGACGACCATGTAGTCGCGCACCGTGCCTTCCTCGAAGGCCGGGGCGATGTATTCGACCGCGCCGACGGCGGGGATGATCGCGCCGACCATCCGCTCGGACTGCTTCCACTGGGTGCCGGTGAAATAGGTCATGTTCGAGCCGGCATTGACGTAGATCGCGGCAATGCCCTGCTCGCGCATCAGGCCCTGGGCCTTCGCAATGCGGGCCTGGTATTCGTCGAGGCCGATCGGCGTGGCGCCGGCCATCATGTTGGACAGACTGTTGAGGGCCGCCGCCCGATCGCTGCCGCCGACGCCAATGGTCATGATTGCCAGATCCTCTGTCCGGAAAATTTAAGTGTGACTAAAATTTAAGTGACACTAAAATCGTGTCAAGGCGGATTTGACGGGGTCGGCGGATGACGGTCGAGCGGATCGGAGAGAAGTTGCGGCGCCATCGCCGCGCGGCCGGCAAGACGCTGGCCGAGGTGGCCGGGGCCGCCGGCGTCTCCACCGGCTTCCTGTCCCAGGCCGAACGCAACCTGACCGGCGTGTCGATCTCGTCGCTGGCTAATATCGCCCGGGCGCTGGACGTGCCGCTGCGCCAGCTGTTCGACCAGCCCGCCCAGGCCCGCCCCGATTCGCGCCAGGGCGGCCGCCAGGCTTATGCGATCGAGGGCAAGCGCCAGAGCTATGAACGCCTGTCGACGACGTTTCCGGGCAGCGTGATCAACGCGGTCAAGATGACGATGCCGCCGGGCTATCAGTCCGAGACCGTCTCGCACGAAGGCGACGAGTTCGTCTACGTGCTGTCGGGCCGGGTGCGCTACGCGGTAGGCGATGAGGTCTATGTGCTGGGCCCGGGCGACTCGCTGCACTTCCCCGGCCAGAATACCCACGCCATCAGCGTCGTCGGCGACGAGCCGGTCGAGGTGATCTCGGTCGGCACCCTGCCGATCTTCGACGATGGCGCGGGGTGATCTTATACCAGGGCCGGATCAGACGGGGCGTTCGAAAACCGCGACAATCATGCTCTTGAAGACCATCGGATCGCGGATTTCCTCGGCCATCCAATAGTGCAGCTCGGCGGCAACGTCCAACGTCGGCATACGGTCGGCGGCGGCCCGCATCTCTGAGCCGCTGACCTTGAAGCCGACGAGCCGGAGGCCGCGCGCGGCGCAGCCCTGGACCAGTTCGCCGACCGACATCGGATGCTCGACCGGATTCAGCAGGAGATCGCGGAATGCCGAGAGGCTGAAAAAATCCGACACCGAAGGGAAAACTCTCCCGAAGTTCGCTATCTCGGCTCGACGGTGAAGCAATTCCTGCCTCGTACGTCGCAACCGCGTGGTCAAGTCACCTTCCGACCGGTCATAGATCGCCCGGGCGGCATCCATCGCCGGCTTGAGAAACTCCCTGAACGCCTTCGAATAGACGGCCAGCAGCATGACCCCGCCGGGATCCAGCACCGAGACCAGCTGCTCAAGCCCGGCCCAGGGATCGTTCATATGGTGGATCACGCCGGTACAGTCGATCGAATCGAAACGCCGGCCGAGACCGGCTACGGCCATGATGTCGCAATGGCGGAAGTCGATGTCGCGAAACCCGAAATGCCCCAGCCGGTATCGCGCATAGGCAAGGCTGGTTCGGCTGATGTCGATCGCGGTGATCTGAGCACGCTCGAGATACAGCGAGCGCTCGATTGCCTGGCCGGTGCCGCAGCCCGCGACGAGGACGCGCACGGGACGTTCGCCGAAATTGCGGGGTGCGAGACGAATTTCGGGATGGAGCCGGGCAAAAACCGCCTCGAACGTTCCCCGGTTGTGGCGAATCCCCTCGCTCGGCATATAGGCCCAGCGCGGGTAGGGGGTCGCTTCGTAGAATTCCTGTATCTCGCTGCCTGGCATCTTGGCGGCGCCAGGCATGGCGCGCCGATACGACTTCAACTGTTCGCTCAGCTGCCGGTGAAGTGCGTCGGCATGGGCCTCCCGCCCGGTCAATGGCCAGGCCGTAAGAGACTCGAACGAACAATAACTCACCAGCACAAGGAACTCGGCCGGCGTCATACGGCCCTTGCGCCGCACCTCGTGCAAGAGGTCATCCAGGCGCGCTTGCTCGTCGTCGGAAACGCCCAGGGCATATTCGCTGAGCACCACCTGCCGGGCAGCGCAATCCAGAACGCTGAACTCCGGCTCGCCCCAGCGTTCGTCAGGCAGGTCTTCCAAAAGGAATTGCCGGCAGGCCGACAACAATCCTTCGATATGGGGCAGGTGGTTCAACTCGGCCTTCAGCGTCTCCAGCAACCCGAGCTGCCTGGCGAATGCCGCTATGTCCGCGGTGCCCACTGCCGGAAAGTCGCCCCCCTGCTTGAATGCCGCGTCGAATCTGTTGAGCAGATCCGCAAAGTCGGCATCCCTGGCCGCCAGGTTGTTGATCGCCGGGGCATAGACACCAAGCGCGTGGATGCCAGCGCGTACGGCCCGGCCCACGTCATCCTGGGTCACCCGGTCCAACGAGGCTGCCGACCTGCCGATCGCATCGGCCAGGTGGAATGCGCATTCATCGGCCAGGTCCGGCTGCATCATGCGCGCATCGAGCAGCAGGCCGGTCGGATCGATCATCTGTCCGGTCGGGCCGACCGCGGTCCGGCCTAGTTTCAGCAGGGACGCCGCCAGGCACAGATACGTCCGGGCGGTGGCGCCCCCCAGCGCCATGGCATTGAGCGCGGCGGTGGCGCTCTGCTCGAATTGCCCGGCCTTGAAATGATATCGGGCCGCCAGGTCGTGCGACCTGCCGGTCATGCCTTCGACGCCGATCAGGGTTTCGTAGGTGCGCCCGAACTCATCCAGCCGGTCCGCATCGAGCGCCGCCCGCGCGTAGGTATCGAGCGCGTTCGCATCGAACGGGGTCCGCGACAACGCCTGCGCGCTCGCCTTGAGCGCGCTCAGGCGCTCGGATTTGCTGCGTAACTTGTCCATTGCCCCACGCCCAGCCCCGTTACCGATTCCGGCCGCGGCAATCGCCAATCGTCCGACGGATCGGCAGCATTCAATTGAAATCGCCGGCAATGTCGCATGGGGCCGACATTGCCGTCTACAAGCTCGGAAATGGGGCCGTCTTCCGACGACGTCACTTGATCTGCAGGCCCGAGAACAGCGTGGTGATGATGCTGTCGCTCAAGGACTGCACATGTTCGTCGGTCGTCAGGTCGGTATTGTAGACCCGCCGCGTCACCTCGCCGATCGAGAAGGTCAGCACCGACACCGAGGTCGCGATCGAGGTGATGTCGTGGACCGGCAATGGCCGGATCATGCCGGCCGCGACGGCATCGCGCACCGCCGAGTTGAACGCCTCGAAACCATCGGCGATGTAGCGCTCCATCAGGTAGTCGAGCCGCGGGGTATTGGCCATCGCCTCGTGCATGACGATGCGCACGTAGTTCGGCTCGGCCGCGTTGGCCTCGATCAGCCGGCGCACCAGGATCTTCAGCCGCGTCACCGGATCGACATCGCGGAATTCCAGCCGCATCACCGGGAAGGCGCGGCCGCGCCGGCGCATCAGCCGATCGATCGCGGCCTTCCACAAGGCCTCCTTCGACCCGAAGTGGTAATGCACCATCGATTGGGTCAGCCCGGCCGCATCGGCCACCGCACCGGTCGAGACGGGGTCGTAGCCATAGCGCGCGAACAGGTCGATGGCGGCATCGAGCAGGCGGTCCTGCGGCGCCTCGACCGGCCCTGACTCGCGCGGCGGGCGGCCGCGCTTCTTCACTTCGACTGGTGGTGCTTTCCGTGCCGCCAAACTCGCCATCTCCCGATATCGGTGCCGAACCTAGCCGGGGGCCGCCCCCCGGCGCAACCTTGCGCCGATTAAAATCGATAGACCTATTGATTTCACAGATTAAGCGGATAATTATCGTCCGGCACATGAAAACGCCCGCCCGGGAAAACCGGCAACAGGGCAAGACGGGAGAGAACGCGAGATGAAGGGCTTGAAGGCAGGAATTTTTGCCGCCGTGCTGGCCGTGGCGGCGGCACCGGCGATGGCCGCCGACAACCAGGTCAAGATCGGCGTAATCACCGACATGTCGTCGCTGTTCTCCGATTTCGGCGGGGCCGGCTCGGTGCTGGCGGCGCGCATGGCGGTCGAGGATTTCGGCGGCCAGGCACTGGGCAAGCCGATCGAGGTGGTCTCGGCCGACCACCAGAACAAGCCCGATATCGGCCTCTCGGTCGCGCGGCGCTGGTACGACGTCGAGGGTGTCGGCGCCATCTTCGACGTGCTGAACTCAGGCCTCGCCCTGCCGCTGCAGACGCTGGCGGCCGACAAGGACAAGCTGGTGTTCTTCTCAGGCGCCAACAACCGCGACCTGCAGGGCAAACTGTGCTCCGACCACGGCTATGTCTGGGGCTATGACAGCTACGCGCTGGCCAATGCCACCGTTTCCGGCGTGATGCGCAAGCCCAAGGCGCAATCCTGGTACTTCATCACCATCGACTATGCCTCGGGCCACAACCTCGAGCAGGATGCGATGGCCGTGGTGAAGAAGAACGGCGGCAAGGTTTCGGGCTCGGTGCGCTATGCGCTGGGCACCAAGGATTTCGCCTCGTTCCTGGTGCAGGCCCAATCTTCAGGCGCCGACGTCGTGGCCTTCGCCACCGGCGGCGCCGACCTGCAGAACCTGGTCAAGCAATCGGCCGAATTCGGCCTGACCCAGCGCCTGGCCCCCTTGTTCGTCACCACGATGGATATCCAGAGCCTGGGGCTCGAACCGACCAAGGGCGTGCCGCTGGTCACCGATTTCTACTGGGACCAGAACGACAAGACGCGCGCCTTCGCCAAGCGGTTCTTCGAACGCCACAAGCGCATGCCGACCGACGTGCAGGCGACCGTCTATTCCAGCGTGGCCCATTACCTGAAAGCCGTGAAGCAGGCCAACACCACCGAGACCAAGGCGGTCATCAAGGCGCTGAAGGAATTGCCGGTCGATGATTTCATGACGGCCAACGCCCGAATCCGCGACGACAGCCGCCTGCTGCGCGACATGTACTACGCCGAGGTCAAGGCGCCCGCCGACTCGAAGTACGATTTCGACTATCTCAACATCGTCGCGACCATCCCCGGGGCGGAAGCCTTCCGTCCGGCGGCCGAGAGCGAATGCCCGCTGCTGAAGAAGTCCTGACATGGTCACGCGCGTTCTGATCGCCAATCGCGGCGAAGTGGCGATCCGGATTGCGCGGGCCTGCGCCGAACAGGGAATCGGAGCGGTCGCCGTCTACGCCGAGGACGACCGCGCCGGCCTGCACGTGGGCAAGGCCGATCAGGCCGTCGCCCTGCCCGGCCGCGGCACGGCGGCCTATCTTGACG
>JAEYTW010000267.1 GCA_023433835.1 Pseudomonadota bacterium
CGCCTACCCTGCCGGCGCGCTGATCGACAACGACCGTATCCGGCTTTTCCGCAAGACCTATCGCGACTGGAGCGACGCATTGCTGGTCAGGCTTCACTCCATGGCCGGGCCGGACGGTGACATGATCGACATCCACGACGCCATCCACGGCTCGCTGGAGAAATTCGAGGGGGCCCGTCTGGAATCTGGGGTGCGCATGATGGCCTGGGGGTCGCTCGCCATGATGTTCCGTCATGCCTTCCACTATGCGATCCGCAACGACCTCATCGTCGACCAGGCCTTCAAGGCTGTGGTGATCGACGGCTTCGTCGCGGCGCTGACCCATATGCAGCGGCATCTTGACGGCATCATGAATGCGGAATTCAGTTTTCTCGCCGAGGCATGAGCAGGAGTTAGGACGATGAGCGGGCGGGTACTCATCATCGCGGAGGCCGGCGTCAATCATAACGGCGACATCGGTCTGGCGCGGGCCCTGATCGATGCCGCCGTCGATGCCGGCGCCGACGTCGTCAAGTTCCAGACCTTCGTGCCGGAGGAAGTGATCAGCCGCTTCGCGCGCAAGGCCGAATACCAGGAACGCACGACCGGCGCATCGGAAAGCCAGCTCGACATGGTGCGCAAGCTGGCCCTGCCGATGACGGCCTATGGCGACCTGGCGGATTATTGCCGAACCAGGGACATCACCTTCCTTTCGACCCCGTTCGACCTGCCGAGCCTCGAGGTGCTGGTGCGCGACCTCCGGCTCGACACGATCAAGCTGGCCTCGGGCGAGGTGACCAACGCACCGCTGCTGCTGGCCTCGGCCGCCGCCGGCGTCGAGGTCATCCTGTCGACCGGCATGTCGACGCTGGACGAGGTGCGCGAGGCGCTGGGCGTGCTGGCGGCAGGCTATCTCGGCCGGACCAGGCCTACCCGCGCGGCCTTTGCCGAGGCCTTCGCCGATCCGGCCGGCCAGGCAGCGCTGCGGGCAAAGGTCCGCCTGCTGCATTGCACGACCGAATACCCCGCCCCGTTCACCGACGCCAACCTGCGGGCGATGGATACGCTGCGCGATGCCTTCGGCTTGCCCGTCGGATTTTCCGACCACACGCCCGGCATCAACATCCCGATCGCGGCGGTGGCGCGCGGCGCGGTCATCGTCGAGAAGCACTTCACCCTGGATCGCGCCATGCCCGGCCCCGATCACAAGGCGTCGCTCAATCCGGCAGAACTGAAGGCCATGGTCGAAGGCATCCGCCAGGTCGAGGCAGCCCTCGGCGATGGCCGCAAGGTGCCGGCGCCGTCGGAGGTCAAGAACATCGCCATCGCCCGCCGCAGCATCGTGGCGCGCCGCGCCGTCGCCGCCGGCGCCGCCTTCGGCGACGGCGACCTGACCGCCAAGCGGCCGGGCGACGGCATCTCGCCGCTGCGGTTCTGGGAAATCCTCGGCACGTCGGCCCGGCGCGCCTACGAACCCGACGAACAGATCGACTGACCTGTGGCCTGGGACATCGTTCCCGCGACGGCGCCCGATCGCTGGCAGGCGGCACTCGCAAGCCTCGGCTGCGCCGATCCTTATTTCGGCGCAGCCTATCACGCGGCCTATGCCGGGGACGGCGCCCGGGCGCTGATGTACGTCCATGGCGACGCCGACGGCCGGCTGGTCTATCCTTTCCGGCTGCGCCCGATCGTCAGGATCGGCACGGAAGCAGCACGTGCCGGCCTGCACGATATCGAGACGGTCTACGGCTATACCGGCCCGCTCGCCGACAGCGCGGCGCCTGGGTTTCTCGATCGGGCCTGGGCGGGGTTTGCCGAATGGGCGCGAGGCCAGGGGGTCGTGTCCGAATTCTGCCGTTTCCATCCGCTGCTCGACACGTCTCGCAACGCTTGCCCGGGAATGCGCGTGATCGAGGATCGCCCGACCGTCACGGTGGCGCTGACCGGAGGCGAGGAAGGGTTGTGGTCGATCTATGACGGCGCCCAGCGCAACCTGCTGCGCAAGGCGCAGCGCGCGGGACTCCAAGCCGAGGTCGTGCCCCTCGGTGCCAATTGGCCGGTCTTCCGGCCGATCTACGAGGCGACCATGCAGGGGCTGGGCGCCACCGACTTCTACCATTTCCCCGACGACTATTACCGGCGGCTCGCCCTGGTGCAGCCGGCCCCGGTGATCGCCGTCGTGCGCAAGGACGGCATCGCCTGCGCTGCCGCGATCTTCCTGGCGAGCGACGACACACTGCATTACCACCTGAGCGGCAGCCTGCAGGAATTTCGTCAGTACGCGCCGAACAACCTGCTGCTGCACACTGCCGCCCTGTGGGGGGTGGCCCAAGGCCTGAAAACCCTGTTCCTCGGCGGCGGCCGCACCAACCGGCCGGACGACAAGCTCCTGCATTTCAAGCGGCAGTTCAGCCGCACGACCATGCCCTTCCATATCGGCCGCCGCATCTGGGACGAAGCCGCCTATGCCGATCTGTCGCAACGCTGGTCGCGGCAGAGCGGCAGACCGGCCCCGGCCCAGCTGCAGCATTACCGCCTTCCCGTCTCGGACTCACGGTGACCATGGACAAGACCCTCGGCCTGATTCTCGCCCGCGGTGGCTCGAAGCGTGTACCGCGCAAGAACCTGCGCCTCCTGGGCGGCAAGCCGCTGATCAACTGGACCGTCGATGCGGCATTGGCAGCGCAAAGCCTCGACCGCGTCGTCCTGTCGACCGACGATGCCGAGATCGCGGCGACCGCCGCCGCCGCCGGCTGCGACGTGCCGTTCATGCGGCCGCCTGAACTCGCCACCGACACGGCGACCAGCGCCGACGTCGTCCGCCATGCGCTGGCCGCGATCGACGCGACCGCGAGCTTCAGCCGGCTGGTACTGCTGCAGCCCACCTCACCGCTCCGGCTCGCTGCGGATATCGATGGGGCGGTGGCGCTGGCGCGGGCCCATGATCTTGCCTCGGTCGTCGGCATCTGCCCGGCCGAGACGGTGCCCGCCCATCTGTTCTGGCATGAGGCCGACGGCCGGCTGTCCTCAGTCATCGGCGCGCCGTTCGAAGAAATCGCCGGCCGGCGATCGCAGGATTGCCGGCCGGGCTATCGGCTGAACGGCGCGGTCTATGTCGCCCGGCTCGACTGGTTCCTTGCCGGCGGCGACCTGCTCGGGCCGGACAGCGTGGGCTATGTGATGCCACGCGACCGCTCGGTCGACATCGACGACGAGATGGGGCTGCTGGAAGCCGAGATGATCCTCAGCCGCCGATAGCCCCCAGCAGTTGGGGGCTGCTCGGCAGGTTGGCCACCCGGCCCGCCAGGTCGATGGCGCGGGCGACGCCGGCCGCGGCGCGCGGCGCGTCGCGATAGATCGACAGCGACGGCAACGCCTGCCAGCAGGCCCGCGCCTGGATGCCGCGCGCATTGGCCTCGGCCAGGAAGGCTTCGCGCGCCGCGTTGTCGGGGAAACGCAGGGCATTGAGCCAGTAGTTGCTCTCGACCCCCTCGTCGTCGGTCATCAGCACGGCTTCGTTCAGCCCGGCAAAGAGTTCACGATACCGCTCATGCAGGTCGCGTTTCATCGCGATCTTGGGAGCCAGCGTCTCGAGTTGGCCCATGCACAGCGCAGCATTCAGGCTGGGCATGCGGTAATTATAGCCGACCTCGTCGTGGTCGAAATCCCAGGCATGCGGCAGGCGCGCGGTCGTCGCCAGGTGGTTGATCCGCGCGGCCAGTGCCTCGTCGTCGGTGACGACGGCGCCACCGCCGCCCGAGGTGACGATCTTGTTGCCATTGAAGCTCAGCACCGCGGCGCGGCCGAAGGCGCCGCACAGCCGGCCGCGATAGCGGGTGGCGAGCGATTCGGCGGCATCTTCCAACAGCCACAGGCCATGGGCATCGGCGAGGGCCTGAAGTTCGTCGAGACGGGCGGGATGGCCGAAGATGTCGACCGGCACCATGCCGGCGACGCGTCGGCCCGTAGCGCGATGGACCGGGCCGTCCGGCCCCCGCTCGCATTCGTCCGCCAGGAAGGTCGCGACACCAGCCGGGTCCAGCGTCAGGTGGTCCGGCTCGACGTCGACGAACAGGGGGCTGGCCTGGGCATGCGAGATCGCGTTGGCGGTGGCGACGAAGCTGATCGCCGGGCAGATCACCAGATCGTTGCGCCGCACGCCCAGCGCCAGCAGCGCGACATGCTGGGCGGCGGTGCCGTTGACCACGGCGACGGCAAAGCGCCGGCCGGTGGCCGCCGCCAGTTCATTCTGCAAGGCGGGGATCAGCGGCCCCGCGGTCGAGACCCAGCCGGACTCGAGGCACGCCAGCACGTGCCGCTTCTCGATCTCGCCGATATGGGGTTCGTGCAGCGCGACGGTCCCTTCGGCGCCCAGCGTGCCGCGCAGGAAGCCTTCCAGCCGATCGACCGCCGCGCTCACGACGCCGGCCCGAACTGGCCCCGGGCCTCGGCGAGCGTATTGGGCGTGCCGATATCGAGCCAGCGTTCGTGGACGGGGAAGCTGCCGATCCGCCCGCCCTCCGCCATCAGTTGGTCGAGCAGCGTCGTCATCGGCATCGCTTGGTCAGACTGCAGGCGGTCGAGCACCATCGGCGACAGGATGTAGACCCCGGTATTGATGCGGTAAGACAGACGCGGCTTTTCCCGCAGCGTCGTGATGCGCGTTCCCTCGGTCTCGACCACGCCGTAGGGCACTTCGTAGTGATCCTCGCGCGTCGCCAGCGTGGCGACATTGCCTTCACGCTGATGGAAACGGCGCAGTTCGGCCAGCGGCACTTCGCACAGCAGGTCGGCGTTCATCACCAGGAACGGCGAGGCCGGCCGTTCCGGCAGCAGGGTCAGGCCGCCGGCAGTGCCGAGCGGCTTTTCCTCGACGACGCATTCGACATGCTCGCGATAGCGCGGCACTTCGCGCAGCGCCGAGGCGATATCCTCGGCCCGGTAATGCAGGGTCACCCAGATGCGCTTGAACCCCTCGTTGAGGATCTGGTCCAGCACGATGAACAGCATCGGCCGGCCGCCGACCGGCAGCATCGGCTTGGGCACCTTGTCGGTCAGCGGCCGCAGCCGGGTCCCGAAGCCACCGGCCATGACGACGGCGACCGGATCGCGCGCCGCCTCGGCCGGGCCGCGCTGCACGAATTCGTGGATGAAGCGGATGCGAACGACCCGTCCGCGATCGTCCACCACGGGCAGATGCGACAGGCTGCGCGCCAGCATCACCGCCGCCACCTCGTCCTCGCTCATCGTCGCCGGCACGGTGATCGGGTGGCGGTTCATGAACTGGCCCAGCGGCGCGTGGAATTCCAGGCCGTCGAGCAGCGCGCGGCGGATGTCGGTGTCGGTGACGACGCCGATCAGCCGCTCGGCCGGATCGCGGACGATCAGCAGCTTCGACGGGCTCTGCGACAGGCGTTCGATTGCCTTGACCAGCGGCGTGTCGGCCGTCAGCGACAGACGGTCGATCAGGCCCTCCTCGGCATATGCATCGGTCATGACCGGGCCCGGTACCAGTCGATGGTGGCGGCAAGGCCGCGTTCGAAGCCATCGCGGCGGCCATGGGGCGGGCGCCAGCCGGTGAGGTCAGTCATGCGGCCGGCATCGGCGAACAGCCGCTCGACTTCGCTGGCCTTGGGCCGCAGCCGCGCGGCCTCGGTCTCGGGCTCGAGCGACCGGCCGATCAGCCGGCCGACCAGATCGAGGACCTCGCCGATCGAAATCTCGAAGCCGGAACCGACATTGACCGTCTGGCCGACGGCGGCATCGCAGGCCGCGAGGGTGACGAAGGCCTCGGCCAGGTCGCCGACGAAGTTGAAGTCGCGGGTCGGATGCAGTGCGCCGAGCCTGATGCTGTTCCGGCCGGCCAGCGCCTGGGTGATGATCGTCGGGATGACAGCGCGCACCGACTGGCGCGGCCCGTAGGCGTTGAACGGCCGCAGCACGCTGACCCCCAGCCCGAAGGCGGCATGGAACGACAGGGCGAGCTGGTCGCCGCCGGTCTTGGACGCGGCATAGGGCGACTGGGCGTTCAGCGGATGGCTCTCGGTAATCGGCACCTGCCGGGCGGTGCCGTAAACCTCGCTGGTCGAGGTCTGGATGAAGCGGCGCACCCCGGCGTCACGGGCCGCGACCAGCAGGTTCAGCGAGCCGGTGACGTTGGTGTCGATATAGGAGCGCGGCGCGCCGTAGGAATACGGGATCGCGATCAGCGCCGCCAGATGCAGCACCGTATCGACCCCCTGGACCAGGGCCCGCATCGCCTCGGCATCGCGCACGTCGCCCTGGACGATCTCGACCCCGTCGCGCAGGGCCGGATCGAGTTGGTCGAGCCAGCCGGCGCGGCCGTTGCCGTTGTAGCGAACCAGGGCGCGCACCGGCCGCCCCTGCCCCAGCAGATGTTCGACGACATGACTGCCGATGAAACCGCCGGCGCCGGTAACGAGGGTGAGATCCGACATCCTTTTGAGCCTTACCTGCCCGCAAAACTGCCTTCGATTGCGTTTACAATGCCTTATTACGCGGCGCGCCGGCAAGGCACGGCCTGCGCGCCGGTCGCCGGACCTCGGCCGGTCGTGATGAAAAACTCATCCACGTGGTTATTTGCGAATCGTTTGCCAAGATTCCATTGTTTGACAATTCAAGAGAATAAATCCGTTACGGGCCATTACTTTCGATTACCATTTTTTCTGGAATCCAGCGGTAATCCGGGCGCTGAACTAGTCCTGCGGTATTGACTCTTGCCTGCCTGACTCGTAGTGTGCTCGGCAATCCATGGCCGAAGGCTTGGATTATCCCCAGCGCCTCCAGAATGCGGGGCGTTGCCTTGAAAGCCAGTGAATCTCAGAAGGAGATTGAGTCATGTCGGATATCAGCCTTACCTCCGCCGCACGTTCGTCCCTGATCTCGCTGCAGCAGACCGCCGACCTGTCGGCGCGTACGCAGGGCCGCCTGACCTCGGGCAAGAAGGTCAACAACGTTCTGGATAACGCGGTCGCGTATTTCCAGGCGCAAGGCCTGAGCAACCGTGCGACGGACCTTACCGCCCGCAAGGACACCATCGATCAGGGTCTGAGCACGCTGCAGGCCACCCTGCGCGGCGTTCAGTCGGTTTCGAACTTCCTGACCTCGATGAAGGGCCTTGTTCAGGCGGCCGCGTCGCAGAACCAGTCCCAGCGTGCCGCGACGACGACGTCGATCCGCGAAATCGGCCGTCAGATCAGCCAGCTCTTGAAGGACTCGTCCTACAACGGTCTGAACATTCTGACCTCGACCGCTGCCAAGCTCTCGGTCCAGTTCTCCGAGCGTACCGCTGCGGTCCTGAACGTCCGGGGCTTCGACCTCGATACCACGACTTCGAACCAGGCGCGTGCGGCGTTCACCGACGCGGCGGCGTTCAACTCGCAGGGCTCGTTCCTGTTCTCGAACATCGCTACCTTCGGCGGTGGCCTCTCGTCGGGTCTGTCGAACATCGCCGGTTCCACCGTCGCTCAGTCCCAGGCGTCGGTGGCGGGTTCGCGCTTCCAGGCGATCATCTCGCGTCTGGATCGTGCGATCACCCAGATCCAGAACCTGGGCTCGCAGCTCGGCGTCAACGTCTCGATCCTCCAGACCCGTGCGGACTTCACGACCAACTATGCCAACGACCTCAAGACCGGTTCGGACAAGCTCACCCTTGCCGACCTGAACGAGGAAGGTGCCAACCTGGTGTCGCTGAACACCCGTCAGTCGCTGAGCATTCAGGCGCTGTCGGTTGCCGGTCAGAACCAGCAGGCCGTGCTGCAGCTCCTCCGCTAATCGCGGACAGCCTAAGCTCACTGGAAAAGGCCCCGTCACCGGGGCCTTTTCTTTGTGATGCAGTACCTTGTTGACGGGTATTCATCTTCGGTCGAAGCTCGGGCATCATGGGCCGCAGGACGGCTCCTCGACGACGCGTGGGACGGATCATGACAGAGAACACGGAAGACCTGGTCGCCCCGGCGCTGCAGGCGCTGGAGGACAAACAACTCGGCGAGGCCTATGCCCTGATCGAGAAGATATCGGCGATCGATCCCAACTCGGCCCTGACGCGGCATCTGCTCGGGCTGCTTGCGCTCTATACCAGCGAGCCGGTCGAGGCACTGCGCTTCTTCACCGACGCCCACGAGGCGGCCCCGTCGATCCAGGAACACGCCGAGGCGCTGGCGATCACCTATGCGCGTCTGGGCAAGCTGCATGACGCGTTGTACTTCGCCAAGCTGTCGCCGGCCCTGTCCCGCAGCCAGGTTCCGGGCCTGTTGCCACGCTGGCTCGGCGTCTTCGCCGACCATTTCCTGAACATCAAGGCCGATCCGCTGCTGCAGGCGGCGCTGGCCCTGCAGTCCGCAGGCAAGCTGGCCGAGGCCGAGCAGATGTTCCGGCGCGAGATCACGCTGAACCCGCATTCGATGGATGGCTGGCGCGGCCTCGCCGCCACCCTCAATACCCTGGGCCGGCCGTTCGACGCGCTGATGGCGCTGCAGGGGCTGGTTTCCGCCGGCGCGGCCAAACCCTGGGATTTCGCCGCCATCGGCCACACGCTCGCCCGTTGTGGCCGACATGACCAGGCGGCGGCCCTCTATGGCCACGCGGTGCGCCGGGATCCTGACGATGCCGGCATTGGCGCCGCCCGGATCGCCGACCTGCGCTTCAACCCGGCGATGACCGCCGCTGCGCTCTCGGCCGCGGCCTCGGCCTGGCGTGCCGGCACGGCGGTCGCCGAGAAGAATGTCGATCCCCCGTATTTCGAGCCGCTCGAAGGCCGCAAGCTGCGTGTCGGCCTGTTATCGGGCCGGCTGTCGGCCGCTGACGCGCCGCTCAACGCGCTCAGCATGTTCCTGCAGCGCGGCGACCAAGTCGGTTGGGAACTGACCGTCTTCAACCTGGCGCGCCAGGACGACGCCCTCACCCGGCGGCTGCGCCATGTCGCCGACGACTGGATCGATTTTGCCGACATCGACGATGCGACCGCCGCGCTGATGATCGAGAACGTCGCCGTCGACGTGCTGGTTGCGCTGGATGACGTCGGCACCAATGCCCGGGCCGGACTGCTGCTGGAGCGGCCGAACTGCCTGGTCCTGTCCTTCGCGCAGTTGCCGGCAGTGGCCGCGGCGTTCGGCGCCGATGGCGTCATCGTCGACCCGACGCTCGGCGCGGGCCTGTCGGACGCGGCGGGGCTGGTCGCGACGGTACCTGGCGCTCTCTACGGCCTGACCGAAGATACGCTGCCGCCGCTGCCGCCGCGCGGCGGCGACGAACCGCGCGTGATCGGCGTCCGGGCCGGCCGGGCCCAGCTCAACCCGACCACTTGCGCGGTGCTGGCCGATCTGCTCGCCGCCCTGCCCGAGGCGCTGGTGCTGCTCGATGCCAGCCGGCTTGGCGGCGAGGGCAGTTTCGAGGACCTGCTCGAGCAGTTCGTCTGGTATGGCTGCTCGGATCGCGTCGTCACGATGGCCGACGTACCGGCCGGCGAGGAAGCGATGCAGACGTTCGCCGCCAGCGACATGATCCTCGACCTCGGCCCGGTCAACGACGTCGAAAGCGCCATGGCCGCGCTCCTGCTCGGCCGTCCGGTCGCAACCATGAACGGCGACACGCCGGCCGGCCGTACCACCGCCAGCGCGCTGACCGGCCTCGGGCTTGCCGATTGGATCGCGGAGACGCCGGCCGATCTGGTCGCCATCGTCGGCTCGATGCTGGGCGAGGATGGCCGCGAGATGGCGCGGCAGCGGGCGATCGACGCGGTTGCCGGCGGTGCCCATGCCCGGCCGCTGGCGCGCGCCAAGACCCTGGCCGCCGCCCTGCGCGACTTTGTCGCCAGCCGCCAGGCCGCTTGATGCCGGCGGCCAGCGATACGCTGCTGGCCGCGAACCTCGCGGCCATCAACGCGCGTTTTCCCCGGGTCTACGAACAGATGGTCACGGTCCTGTCGGCCTCGCAAATCGTGGGCAAGGACGGCACGGGCGAGCTCAATCTCGATCTCGGCCATACCGCGTTCTACGAAGGCGGGGCGGTGGCCTATCTGGAGGAGCAGTGGGCGCGCTACATGAAGAAGCCGGACCGGCTGAATCTGACGCTGCCCCACGAACCGAAGGACATCAGCCGGATCCACCACATCGTCCAGAAGGGCATGTTCCGGCACTTCAAGACCGAGAACATTCTCGACGTCCATATGCTGCCCAAGGAAAAGGCGGGCTTCCTGATCGTCTTCGGCGTCGGGTTGGGCCTGCATCTCAACCGGCTGGCCGAGGAATTCGACTTCCGCAACCTGGTCGTGGTCGAGCAACTCCCGGAATTCCTCTACCACAGCTGCTACTACGTCGACTGGGTGAGGATCTTCGAGAAGGTCGACAACAACGGCGGCAAGATTTCGTTCTTCATCGGCAACAACCCCGACGAGATCGGCCAAGCAGTGCACTACCACCTGCGCGCCGTCGATTTCGGCCTGGTCGACGGTTCCTACATCTACCGCCACTATTCGTCGTTCCTGCTGGACGGCGCGTTCGATCATTTCGTCAAGCAATTGCCCCTGCAGCTTATCTCCAAGGGCTTCTTCGAAGATGAACTGATCATGATGCGGAACACGTTCCAGAATCTGATCCGCTACGACTTCGACCTGCTGGAACCGATCTCGCGCCTGATGAAGGAAACGCCGGTCCTGATCATCGGTTCGGGCCCCTCGATCGACCGCTCGTTCGACCTGATCCGGCAACTGCGCGAGCAGGAGAAGGCGGTACTGATTTCCTGCGGCACCACGCTGCGCGTTCTGCTGCGCAATGGCATCGTGCCGCATTTCCATTGCGAGCTGGAGAACGTGCCGGCGGTCTTCGAGCATCTCGAGCCGCTGTCGCAGGAATTCGATCTCAGTCCGATCACGCTGATCGCCACGACGACGGTCGATCCGCGCGTGCCCGGCATGTTCGGCAAGCGGATGCTTTATTTCCGCGACCTCCTGTCCTCGACCATCCTGTTCGGCGAGACCGACAAGGCGATCTACGGCGGCGCGCCCAACGTCTCCAACCTCGGCACGCGGGTCGCGCTGACGCTCGGTTTCCGGCAGGTCTACTTCATCGGCGTCGATCTGGGGTCGCGCCGCAAGGATGTGCATCACGCCAAGGATGCCGTCTACAACAAGGAGTGGCTCCGCACCCATACCCGCCTCATCCAGCCGATGAACATCGAACTGCCGGCGAATTTCGGGGGGCGGGCTTTCACCAACAGCATCCTGCTCTGGGCGCGCACGATGCTGCAGAACCTGATGAAGGGCTATCCGGATCGGCAGTTCTTCAACTGCAGCGACGGCATCAAGATCATCGGCTCGTCGCCGATGCTGCCGGCCCAGCTTGCAAGCCTGCTGCCGACCCTCGGCTCGAACGCCGACGACCTGGCCCAGATCCGCCGGGAGATTTCGCCCTACGAACCGCGCGGGCTGCTGAGCCGCGAACGGATCGTGGAGGCCGAAGAAAACTTCCTGGCCTGGCGGGCCAGGCTCGCCGAGATCACCGCCCAGGCGCGTGAGGAGCAGTGGGATTTCTTCACGCTCTACGACCGGCTCGTGGTCTATCTCGACCGGCGCGGCGAGTTCCCCGGCGCCGAGTTGATCGCTGCCGTGACCGTCGGCTCGATGATGATGGTGCTGCAGTTCGCCTATTTCTTCGCCCACCGCCTGGACAACGAGCTGCGGCCCGGCTTCATGGACGTGCTGCTGACGCGCCTCGATGAAACCTTCGACAAGGTGATCGAGGATATCCAGGCCTTGTATGGTGATTTCGTCCGCCAGCTCGACGAAGCGGCGGCTTGAAGCCCGAGGGCGGGCGCCGGGCCCGCCGAACAGGGCCCGCCGAAAGCGATGCGGGCTTCAGGCGCCTCGCAGCACCGCGCTTATGCGCTCGTCCTCATGCTCGCGCAATTTGCGGGCGGTACGCAACGCCCCGTAGAGGTCGCCCTGGCCCGCCTGGGTCAGGATTTCGATCGCCAACGGTGTCGCGGAAGGCGCCGCGCCGACATATTCACGCAGCAGCTCCTCGAAGCGCTCGAGAAATTCGACCCGATTGTCCTCGAACAGATAAGCGCATTGCAGGGCGTAATAGACGAGGGAGGCCGGGCTCTTGGCCTCCTGCTCGGTCAGCACGTCCTTGTCGCGCAGGATGTTGGCCGTGTTGTGCACGACCATCGTCGCGGGCGGCCCGGAATTCTCGATGACAGCCCCGTTGATGATGACCTTCTGTCCGTTCTTCAGTTTCAGTGTCAGAGGCATCGTGCGGTACCGGAACTCATGGGGCTGTGCGAGACGTGGTTAGGCGCGGGTATCGCGCGACGCGACGGGCTGGCCGTCGGCTGTCTGCGGCTGCACAGCGGCGCGGGCCGCCGCGTCCTGCTCCTGCTGACGGCGGCCGGACTCGGCAAGCCCGGCGGCAATCTGCCGGTTGATGTTGATCAGAACGTCGAGCTTCTCCGGCTTCGGATCGCCGAGAATGGAGGTCGATTGCTTGTCGATGAAAGCCGCGAGGCTCAGCAGGTTGCCACGGATTTCCGCCGGCATCGGGCTGGTCTGATCGATCAATTCGGCCTGAAAGATCGTCCACAGCCGCCAGTTGATGCGCACGGCATGGGTCAGGCCGTCGATATCGTCCGGGCGTTCCTTGGCCTCAAGCAACTTGCGGGCGGCCGTGGTCAGCGCCCACGACTCGGTCAACTGCGGCGGGCCGCTGCCGAGGGACGCTTCCTGGGACTTCGCATAGCCTGTGGTCATTTAACCCTCCGGAACCTTTCTGGTCTCTCAGTGTCTCTGGCAGCCGGTATCTCAAAGCCAGCAGCAGCCTAACGTACCGATCACCGAAATCCTGCGCGCCACCGTCTGTCGGATGAACCATACGGAGCATCCGTGCAACCGGGATGTTAGCCGTTCGGACCGTCTTCCGCGATCATTTTCCAGCTCAGCGGCGTTCCCTTTGCAATATCTTGCAATGCCCGCCCGCCGAGTACCCGCGGCAGATATTTCGGCGCCAGGCCAAAGCCTGGACGGATCGAGCGGATATTGTCCGCCGTCAGCGCCTCACCGGCACGGATGTCGCGCACGGCATACAGCGAACGGCGGAATTGGCGGCTGGCCGCCTCGCTCGGCTTGTTGCCGTAGAGCACGGTGCCGCGGGCGGCCCAGGCATCGGCCGTGGCGGCACAGAGCAGCGACAATTCCTCCGGCTCCAGGCTGAAACCGGCATCGGGCCCGCCGTCGGCCCGGCGCAGCGTCACGTGTTTCTCGATGACCGCGGCGCCCAGCGCGACGGCGGCCACCGATACGGCAACGCCCAGCGTGTGGTCGGAGAGGCCGACGATGGTGTCGAAGGCCCGCCCCAGATGGCCGATCGTGGCCAGGTTGGCCTCCGCCGCCGGGGTCGGATAGCCGCTGACGCAGTGAAGCAGGATCAGGTCGCGGGCGCCGGCGGCACGCGCGGCCGTCACTGCCGCCTCGATATCGCCCAGCCCGGCCATGCCGGTCGAGATGATCAAGGGCTTGCCGGTCGCCGCCGCCCGGGCGATCAGCGGCAGGTCGACGATCTCGAACGAGGCGATCTTGTAGGCAGGGCAGCCCAATCCCTCCAGGAAGTCGATCGAGGTTTCGTCGAACACGCTGGCAAACACCGCGAGGCCCAGCGACTTCGCCCTGGCGAACAGCGGCTCGTGCCACGGCCACGGCGTATGAGCCTCGGCGTAGAGGTCGTGCAGCCGGCGCCCGGCCCAGGGGCCGTTCTCGATGACGAACCCCGGGCCGTCGTGATCGATGGTGATGGTATCGGCCGTATACGTCTGCAACTTGATAGCCGAGGCGCCGGCGGCCGCGGCGGCCTCCATGATCGCGAAGGCGCGCTCGATATCACCGTTATGGTTGCCCGACAGCTCGGCGATGACGAAAGGCGGCGCATCGGCGGCGATACGCCGGCCGGCGATGAAGATTTCGGGCGAGAAACCGGTCATGCTCAACATCTATCCGTCCGAGGCGCTTTTCCGCAGTCTATACACCGGGAACATGGGGCTCTGCCGAAATCTGTACATTCGACAAACGCGCGGATTTCCGGCATCATACGCGCTAGTCATGGCTTTCAGAACTGAAAGCATGCGAACCACGGCCGAGAACGTGCGTTCGAACTTCGTGAACGGCAGCTTCAGAAGGGAGTAGCCCCGATGTCAATTCCGCCTTATGGCGCCGGTATCGCCTCGCTGATCGCGAAGGGCTTCGCCGCGGGCAAGCAGACCGGATTCGGCAATTCGATCACCGCGCCGGTTACCAAGCAGACCCTGGACAACATCATCAACCAGGGTGCGATCGAGCGCAGCAAGAACAACGTGCTGACGATCGCCTCGAACCGCATCAACGCGTTCTCGACGGGCCAACTCAATCCCAAGGACGACTGGGAAATGTCGTCGGCCTATCTCGCCAAGACCGGCCAGCCCTTCTTCGTCACCGTCGGCAGCGACGGCAAGCCCGAGATCACGCGCATGCGCGACAGTGATTTCGCCAAATACAACACCGTCCAGAAGACCAGGCTGAACGATGCCCTCGACCAGCTCGACAAGCTGGTCGTCAAGCAGAACGCCAACCAGACCAACCAGGGCCTGCGCATGCAGCTCGAGAGCGCGGCCAAGCAACTCTCGCGCCAGCAGAACGGCCTGGAACAGCCGACCGACGATTTCTTCATCAAGGCCAAGAATTTGACGGTCAACATGGTGCCGTTCAAGCTCACCCTCGATTCGACCGGAAAGCTCGCCCTTGGCGACCAGACCAAGGCGACCTTCATGGATGAGCGCGCGGACCGCCGCGCCGTCCTCCAGCAGACCATCTCCGACTGGAACGACGCGGTGACGTCCGGCATCTATCTCCAGTCCTGGCAGAACGATGCCAAGACCCTCGCCGACCTGGGCAAGAGCTTCTATTTCGACGTCGACAGCCTCGGCAGGCCGGTCGCCAAGGAAAACACCGTCGACAACATCGTCCCGCAGTTCCTGAAGGAAGATCCCTATCCCAATCTCGGCGCCACGACGAAGTGGCAGAAGGATGCGCTGAACTTCGCCGCCGCCGGGACGCCGTTCTATCTCGACATCGACGGCGCGACCCAGTCTGTCGTCGCCAAACAGATCACGCCGCAGAACCTGATCAATTTCGCCAAGCCACCGTTCTATCAGCAGCAGGCCGGCGCCATCGTCTCGCTGCTCGGTTAAGCCATATCGGCCCGCCACAGCCAGTGGCGGGCATCGACGGCCTGAAATCCCGCCTTTCCGAACAAAGCCTGCGACGCCGCATTGGCCGGGTCGACCTCGGCCAGGATATCGACGCCGGCGCTCAAATTCTGCGCCAGCTTCAGCGCGGCCAGGGCCAAGCCCTTCCCCTGCATCGCCGGATCGACCAGGATCGACACTTCGAACCGGCGATCTTCGAGCTGGTCGAGCCGCAGGACGCCGCCGGGGCGGCCATCCAGTTCAATCAGCATCAGCCAGCGCGCAGGGTCGCCCAGCACCCCGGCAAGCCAGGCCGCATGGCCCTCGGGCGTCGGCACGGCGGGATTGCGGGCATAGCGGCGCACCTCGGGCAAGCTCTGCCAAGCCAGCATCAGCGCGGAATCGGCCAAACCGGCCAGGCGCAGCGACGCCTGCCCCTCGCGCACCGCCACGGTCGGCAGCATGGCCAGGGCGACGCGCTGCAGGCCGCGGCCATCGCACAGGGCCGCGCCCGCCGCGGCCATCGCCGTCCGCGTCGCTGGCTCGTTCAGCAACCGGGCGAGACCGGCGGGCAGG